>NBNH01000039.1 GCA_004379115.1 Actinomycetales bacterium mxb001 | reverse complement strand
CAGCCGCGGTCGATCGATTCCTGCGTCCGGTGACGTGGCAGGGCATGCCGCAGGACGTCCTGCCGGTGCCGCTGCGCGATGGAAACCCGTGGGGCGTGCCGCGCCGCGTGGACGGCGCACTCCAACTGACCTAGGTTCGAACGACGGCGTCGCAGCGGATGGACGTCATCCCATCCAGGGCAGTTGGCTTAAGGGATGGGGCCCCTGGCCCTCGTCATCGCCGATGAGGTGGGATGTGCCCATGGCGATCGACGTGGGGCCCCATCCGCTCACCCTGGCCGAGGTCGTCGCCGTCGCTCGTCGCCGCGAGCCTGTGCGCCTCACCGACGAGGCCCTAGCCGAGATCGCCCACAGCCGTGCGGTGATCGAAGGTCTCGCTGAATCACCTGAGCCCGCGTACGGCGTCTCGACCGGATTCGGCGCGCTCGCGACCGTGCACATCCCGCCGGAGTCACGCGAGCATCTGCAGGCGTCCCTCATCCGCTCGCACGCGGCTGGAAGCGGGGCCGAGGTCGAGGATGAGGTCGTGCGCGCCACCATGCTGTTGCGCCTGCACACCCTGGCGACTGGTCGCACCGGCGTACGTCCATCGACGGCCCAGGCCTATGCCGCGATGCTCAATGCCGGCATCAGTCCGATCATCTTCGAGCACGGCTCACTCGGCTGCTCCGGTGATCTCGCGCCGCTGTCGCACATAGCGCTCGCGCTGATGGGCGAGGGCGAGGTGCGCAACAGCGTCGGTGAGAAGTTGCCGGCTGCCGATGCGCTCGCAGCCGCGGGACTGGAGCCGGTGCGCCTAGCCGAGAAGGAGGGCCTCGCCCTCATCAACGGCACCGACGGCATGCTCGGCATGCTCGTGCTAGCCCTCGCAGACCTCGAAGTGCTCATCACCACGGCTGATATCGCGGCTGCCATGAGCATCGAGGCGCTCCTCGGCACTGACCGCGTGCTTGCCGACGATCTGCAGCAACTACGGCCCCATCCCGGGCAGCGCCTGAGCGCTGCCAATATGCGCAAGGTGCTGCGCGACTCGGCAATCGTGGCCAGTCATGCCGGTCCCGAGGACACCCGGGTGCAGGACGCGTACTCGCTGCGATGCGCGCCCCAGGTCAACGGTGCTGCTCGCGACACCACCGACTATTGCGCCGTCGTTGCTCGACGCGAGCTTGCCGCCGCCATCGACAACCCTGTCGTCACCATCGACGGCCGCGTCGAGAGCAATGGCAACTTCCATGGCGCACCCATTGCCTACGCACTGGACTTCCTTGCCATCCCCGTGGCTGATGTCGCGAGCATGAGCGAACGACGCACCGATCGATTGCTCGACCGCCATCGCAGTCACGGCCTGCCACCCTTCCTCGCACACGAGGTCGGCGTCGACAGCGGTCACATGATTGCCCAGTACACCGCCGCCGGCATCGTGCACGAACTCAAGCGGCTCGCCGTCCCGGCCAGCGTCGACTCCATCCCCTCGAGCGCGATGCAGGAGGACCACGTCTCCATGGGCTGGTCGGCCGCGCGCAAGCTCCGGCTGGCCGTCGATGGCCTCGCCCAGGTGCTGGCCATCGAGATCCTGTCGGCGGCACGGGCGCTCGACCTGCGTTCACCGCTCTCCCCGGCCGATGCCACGGCCTCGGTCGTCTCCCTCCTTCGTCGCGACGTCGAAGGACCGGGACCCGATCGCTACCTCGCACCGGAGATCGCGGCAACCACCGCACTCGTGCGTGATGGATCCATCGTGCGCGCGGTCGAGACCGTCACCGGACCCCTCAACACCCTGGAGGACTGACATGTCCGATTCCTTGCCTGGTGCTCGTCCCGTTTCCGCCCCCCGCGGCACGACCCTCACCGCGCGCGGATGGCCGCAGGAGGCTGCGCTGCGCATGCTCCAGAACAACCTTGACGCTGAGGTAGCCGAGCACCCCGACAAGTTGGTCGTCTACGGCGGTACGGGTCGCGCCGCGCGTGACTGGGCGTCGTTCGACGCGATGATCCGCACGCTCACGACGCTGCGTGACGACGAAACGATGCTCGTGCAGTCCGGACGCCCCGTCGGCGTCCTGCAGACACACGAGTGGGCACCGCGCGTGCTCATCGCCAACTCCAATCTCGTCGGCGACTGGGCCAACTGGCCCGAGTTCCGCCGACTGGAGGCGCTCGGACTGACGATGTACGGCCAGATGACGGCCGGCTCATGGATTTACATCGGCACCCAGGGCATCCTGCAGGGCACCTATGAGACCTTCGCCGCTGTCGCGGTCAAGAAGTTCGGCGGCACCCTCGCCGGCACGCTCACCCTCACCGCCGGATGCGGCGGCATGGGCGGTGCGCAGCCGTTGGCGGTCACGATGAACGAGGGCGTGTGCCTCGTGGTCGACGTCGACCCCACGCGCCTGGCCAAGCGTGTCAAGGATCGCTACCTCGACGAGGTCGCCCATGACCTCGATGATGCGATCGCGCGCGTGACCGCGGCGAAGAAGGAACGCCGCGCCCTGTCGGTGGGCGTGCTCGGCAATGCCGCGGTCGTCTTCCCGGAATTGCTGCGACGCGGTGTCGAGATCGACATCGTCACCGACCAGACGAGCGCTCACGATCCGCTGTCCTACCTGCCCGAGGGCATTGACCTTGGTGACGCACCGGACTACTCGGCGAAGAAGCCCGAGGAGTACACCGATCGCGCGCGAGTCTCGATGGCCAAGCACGTCGAGGCGATGGTCGGCTTCATGGATGAAGGTGCCGAGGTCTTCGACTACGGCAATTCCATCCGCGACGAGGCGCGCCTCGGCGGATTCCCGCGCGCCTTCGAGTTCCCCGGCTTCATCCCCGCCTACATCCGCCCGCTCTTCTGCGAAGGGAAGGGCCCGTTCCGCTGGGTGGCCCTCAGTGGCGACCCCAAGGACATCGCGACCACCGATCGCGCCGTGCTCGACCTCTTCCCCGACAACGTCCACCTGCGCCGGTGGATCACCATGGCAGAGGAGCGCGTGGCCTTCCAGGGTCTGCCCGCGCGTATCTGCTGGCTCGGCTACGGCGAGCGGGACAAGGCCGGACTGCGCTTCAACGAACTCGTCGCCAGTGGCGAGGTGTCCGCGCCGATCGTGATCGGTCGCGACCACCTCGACTGCGGCTCGGTGGCCTCGCCGTATCGCGAGACCGAGTCGATGAATGACGGATCTGACGCCATCGCCGACTGGCCCATCCTCAACGCCCTGGTCAACACCGCGTCGGGCGCGAGCTGGGTGTCGTTCCATCACGGTGGCGGAGTCGGCATCGGGCGCTCGCTGCACGCGGGGCAGGTCAGCGTGGCCGACGGATCGCCGCTCGCCGCACAGAAGCTCGCACGCGTGCTCACTAACGACCCGGGCATGGGCATCATCCGCCATGTCGACGCTGGATACGAGCTCGCTGAAGAGGTGGCCGAGGAGCGCGGCGTGCGCATCCCCATGCGCGAGGGCGAGTGAGCGTCGTCTCCCGACTCGACACGATCGCGACCGTCGGTCGCGATCCGTCCTCCGGTGGCTACCGGCGTCTGGCATGGACCGATGCCGATCTCACCCTTCGCGAGTGGTTCGCGAGCGAGGCGTCGTCTCTCGGCCTGGACGTGGAGACCGATCGCAACGGCAACATCTGGGCGTGGTGGGGAGACCCATCATCGGGAGACGCTGTCGTCACGGGTTCTCATCTCGACTCCGTGCCTGACGGTGGCAACTACGACGGTCCGCTCGGTGTCGCCAGCGCCCTCGATGCTGTGGGGGAGTTGCAGCGTCGTGGCGTGCAGCCGCGTCGTCCGCTCGCGGTGGCCTGTTTCACCGATGAGGAAGGCGGCCGCTTCGGCGTTGCGTGCATTGGGTCGCGCCTGGCGACAGGCGTGCTGACCCCCGAGCGTGCGCTGGCTCTTCGCGATGTTGACGGTGTCACCTTCGCCGAGGCGTTGACCCGCGCCGGGCGTGATCCGCACGCACTCGGTGCCGAGAGCGAAAGACTCAAGCGCATCAGTGCATTCGTCGAACTGCACGTGGAGCAGGGGCGTGGCCTCATCGATCTGGGTCATGCCGTGGCCGTGGGCACGGCGATCCTGCCGCACGGTCGCTGGCGCATCGATATCGGCGGCCAGCCCAATCACGCGGGTACGACGCGCATGGCCGACCGCCGCGATCCGATGGTCGTCTTCGCCCGTCTCGTGCTGGCCGCGCAAGCAGAGGCGTCGGCGCGCGACATTCCGACACGGGCTGCGCGCGCCACGATCGGCAAGGTGTCCTGCACGCCCAATGCGGTCAATGCCGTGCCGGCGCACGTCACCGGGTGGCTTGATGCGCGGGCCGAGGATGAGGAGACGCTCGACGCCCTGCTCGAGGCCATCGCCCGTGACATCGCGACGCCGGGTATCACCGTCACGGTGACGGAGGAGTCGCGCACTCCCGCGCAGTACTTCGATGTCACGCTCTCCGAGCATGTGGCCGGCCTCATGCCCGGCACGCCGCTGCTCGCCACCGGCGCTGGCCACGACGCCGGCGTCCTCGCCGAGGCGGGCGTGCCCTCGGCCATGCTCTTCGTGCGCAATCCGACCGGCATCTCGCACTCGCCGGAGGAGCGCGCGGAGGATGCTGACTGTGAGACGGGCGGCCAAGCTCTCGCTGATGTCCTCGCCGACCTGCTGACCGCCGATACGCTGCCGCGATGACGACGTGGTGGGCTGCTCACGCCGTCATCGACGGTGAGGTGTGCCACCGCGTTCTACTGGAATCCACTGACGGGGTGCTGACGCGAGTCGAGTGCGATGCCGATGCTCCGGCCGACGCGCGCATGCTCACCGGACTCGTGCTCCCGGGGGCGGTGAACGCCCATTCGCACGCGTTCCACCGGGTGCTGCGCGGCCGAACCCACCGCGGTCATGACTCGTTCTGGGCATGGCGCGATCAGATGTACGCGGCCGCTGGGCGACTCGACCCCGAGGGCTACTACGCGCTGGCGCGGGCCGTCTTCGCTGAGATGCTCCTCGCCGGTTACACCGCCGTAGGGGAGTTCCACTACCTGCACTACGCACCCGGGGGCTCGGCGTACGCCGATCCCAATGCGATGTCGGCCGCCCTGTCGTGGGCCGCCGAGGACGTCGGCATCCGACTGGTGCTTCTCGACACGCTTTATCTGGAGTCGGCTCCGGGCAAGGCGCCTGATGAGACCCAGGCGCGCTTCAGCGATGGATCGGTCGAGCGCTGGATCGAGCGCACAACGCTGCTGCGCGGCTCTCGACTGGTGACGCATGGCCTCGCGATCCACTCGGTGCGCGCCGTGCCACCCGATGCCATCGCGGTCGCGGCGCAGGTGGCCCGTGAACGTGGAGTGCCCCTCCACGCCCACGTGTCCGAGCAGCCACGCGAGAACGATGAGTGTCGCGTGGCCTACGGGCGCTCACCAGTCGAGGTCCTGCGCGACGCCGGCGCGCTCGGTAACGGATTCACCGCCGTACACGCCACCCATCTAGCCGATGGCGACGTCCGGGCACTGGGCGACAGTCACGTGTGCGTATGCCCGACGACCGAGCGCGATCTGGCCGACGGCATCGGACCGATTCCGGCACTGCGCGATGCGGGTGCATCCCTCTGCCTGGGCAGCGACAGTCACGCGATCATCGACCCGTTCGAGGAAGCGCGGGCGATTGAGATGGACGAGCGACTCGGCAGCCGTCGACGGGGCACTTTTACGGGCGCGGAGTTGCTGGCGGCCATGACCGTCGGGGGCAGCGCTGCGCTGGGCTTGTCGTCTCTCGGCCTCACAGTCGGCTCTCCGGCGGACTTCATCGAGGTTGATACGTCGTCAGTGCGACTAGCCGGACATGACGACACCGAGATGGTCGATGCCGTTGTCTATGCGGCCACGTCGAGTGACGTACGCACCGTCGTGGTCGACGGTGTTGAGCAGGTGCAGGCAGGTGCCCATCGATCCATCGACGCGGCGGCCGAACTCGATCGCCAGATCCGCCGGGTGATGGCGCAATGAGCGTCGTCGGCTGGACCAATATCGGCGAACTCTGCACGGCCGATCCCTCAGTTGGCGACGGCCAGTTGGGTGTCATCCGCAACGCTGCCGTGGTGGCCGTCGATGGCCGCATCGCCTGGGTCGGACCCGCCGCCGAGTTTCCCGATGTCGATGTTTCCCACGACATGGGCGGGAGCGCGGTGCTCCCGGGATTCGTCGACGCGCACACGCACCCAGTCTTCGCTGGTGACCGTGCCGCGGAGTTCGACGCGCGCATGTCAGGGACGAACTACTCCGCCGGGGGAATTCGCACGACGGTCGCGGCTACGCGCGCGGCCAGCGACGCCGAACTCGCCGCGAATGCTGCTCGTCTGGCAGCCGAGGCCCTGCGACAGGGCACGACCACTCTCGAGGCGAAGTCCGGCTACGGCCTCACGGTCCATGACGAGAGGCGCTCGCTCATCGCCGCGAAGACGGTGACCGATGAGACGACGTTCCTTGGTGCGCATGTCGTGCCCGCCGAGTACGCCGATCATCCGGACGACTACGTCGATCTCGTGTGCGGGCCGATGTTGGATGCCTGCGCGCCGCATGCGACCTGGGCCGATGTGTTCATCGAGCGCGGAGCCTTCGACATCGATCAGGCGCGTCGAATCCTCGAGGCGGCGAAGGCCAAGGGCCTCGGGCTGCGCGTGCACGCCAATCAACTGACGCAGGGAGAGGGCGTGCGCCTCGCTGTCGAGCTGGGTGCAGCTTCCGTGGATCACTGCACGCACCTCGGCGACGACGACATCGAAGCACTGGCGGGCTCTGCGACGGTGGCCACGCTTGTGCCCGGCGCGGAGTTCTCCACGCGATCGGTCTACGCGCCGGCCCGACGCCTGTGGGATGCAGGTGTCACCGTGGCGATCGCCAGCGACTGCAACCCAGGATCGTCGTACACGACGTCGATACCACTGATGATCGCGCTCGCAGTCCGTGACATGGGGCTGACGCCGTCGCAGGCGGTGTGGGCCGCGACCGCCGGTGGCGCCGCATCGCTTCGGCGCGACGACATCGGCGTGCTCGCACCGGGCCGGCGCGCGGACCTCATCGCGCTCGATGCCCCCTCGCACGTGCACCTGGCGTATCGGCCCGGCGTACCCCTCGTGCGCTCGGTGTGGAGGTCTGGTCAGTCAGCGATCTGAGCCGTGGGGTGTCCGCGGTGCAGGTAGAGGACGACGGCCTTGCCGATGAGCGCCACGACGATGGCGACCAGGGCGGCGACGGCCGTGAGTTCCAGACGCTTGCTGGCGAGGTCGAAGGCATCGGCCGCTTGCGTGTTCATGAGCAGGACCGCGGGCGTGAGGAGCGTGACGTAGACCCAGTAGGGCTGCGGCAGGACGAAGCGGGACGCAAGGGCTAGGTAGAGAAGAACGGACGTGATCAGCAGGTTGGTCCACGGGGGCAGATCGACGAGGGCCACCACCAGCGTGACGGCCAGACCGATGACCGTGCCGCCCAGTCGCTGCAGGGCCTTGGCGATGGTGTCTGCCGACGATGGCTGCAGGGTCACGATGAGCGCGAGGATCAGCCAGCCTCCTCTATCGATCGGATAGAGCGCCAGCACGATGTAGGCCGCGGTGCCGACGACGACGGCCATCACCGCCGCGTAGGTGATCGAGGCCGTGAGCGAGTGCTCGCTTCTCGGAAGTCGCGGGGCCCCGCTGCCCAGCACGAGACGCACCGCGAGAGTGACCCACAGTCCGCTCGCGCACAGTGAGACTCCGGTCACGATGGCAATGACGAGTGATGAATCGACGCCGGTGATCGTCGGCGGCGCGGTGATGACGAGGGAGATGACGATGGGTACGAGGAGCGCGGCGTTATGCAGGCCCCGGCGCGAGGCGAGTGCTGCTCCTGCCGTCAGCAGGGTGACGACGACGGCGCCGGCGAGCGGCCACGGCTCCGTCAGGATGGCAATGACGCCGGCGACACCCACGATCGCCGACAGTTCGATGCTCAGCCGCGCGCTATAGAAGGACGCGATGAGGGCGACGATGCCGCCGTAGACCCACGTGAAGGACACCCCGGCCTGGCCGACCATGGTCAAGAACGCCGGCGGGATCATGAGGGCGATGAAGATCATGCCCAGGAGCAGCGCCTTTTGGGCCGTGGTGGCCTTCGGTCGCGCGGTGGGGGTGCTCACGCCTCTGCCGCCGTTCGCAGCGCCTCGCCCAGTCGCTGCTCGGCGTCACCGACAAGGCGATGGAGTGGCAAGCGGGGAGCGATGAGATCGGCGATCACCTGATCGGTTCGAGTGCGCACGTCGGGACCATCTCGCATGGTGTCGTCAGCCTGCCAGGGGATATCGGGTGCGCACCACAGCAGGACGTCGTACGAGCTCGCATCCTCGATCCCCTGCTCGAGAAGGGACGTGTCGTCGAAGTACACAACGCTGTAGACGGCGGTCATGAGCGGTAGCGGATCGGCAACGATCCACGGAGTCTCGGCGTAGGTCGCCGCTCGCTCCACGGTCGACACCGTCATCTGCTGGGTGAGGAAGATCCCCTCCTGGTCGACGAGCAGGGGGGTGCGCCCAAACGACGCGACGAAGTCGCGCAGGTACTCCTCGGCCACGAAGGCGGGCAGGGCATCGGCGAGGGCCAGGGCCAGGGTCGACTTTCCCGTCGATTCCCCGCCCAGCAGCCCCACCCGGCGCACCCGCATCCGTCCATCCTTGCCCCCTTGCCTCGGGGGTTACCAGCGGGTAGCGTTTGTTGACAGATGCTCAATTAGCAGGAGGACGCCATGACCGAGGCATTCATCTACGAGGCGATCCGCACCCCGCGTGGGCGCGGCAAGGCCAACGGGTCGCTGCACAGCGTCAAGCCCGTGTCGCTCGTGACCGGGCTCATCGACGAGATGCAGGCACGCCATCCGGGGCTCGACCCCCACCAGATCGACGACCTGATCCTCGGGTGCCTCACGCCGCTCGGCGACCAGGGCGCCAACATTGCCAAGACGGCGGCGATCGCCGCCGGCCTGCCCGACACGGTCGCGGGCATGCAGATCAACCGCTACTGCTCCTCGGGCCTCGAGGCCATCAACATCGCCGCGCAGAAGGTGCGCTCTGGCTGGGACCAGATGCTGCTCGCCGGCGGCGTCGAGTCGATGAGCCGCGTGCCCATGGGCAGCGACGGCGGCCCGTGGGCCATGGACCCGGAGACGGCGTACAACTCCTACTTCGTCCCGCAGGGCATCAGCGCCGACCTCATCGCCACGATCGAGGGCTTCTCCCGCGACGATGTCGACTCCTTCGCCGCGCGCTCACAGGAACGCGCTGCTGCCGCGTGGAGCTCGGGCCGCTTCGCCAAGTCGGTCGTGCCCGTGAAGGACATCAACGGTGCCGTGATCCTCGACTACGACGAGTTCATGCGTCCCGACACCACCGTCGAGTCGCTCTCCAAGCTCAACCCGTCGTTCGCAGCGATGGGTGACATGGGTGGCTTCGACGCCGTCGCCCTGCAGAAGTTCCACTGGGTGGAGCGCATCGACCACGTGCACACGCCCGGCAATTCCTCCGGCATCGTCGACGGTGCTGCGCTGACGCTGGTCGGCAGCGAAGCGGCGGGCAAGGCTGCCGGTCTCACCCCGCGCGCCCGCGTCGTGGCCACCGCCGTCTCGGGGGCCGATCCCACGATCATGCTCACCGGCCCGACGCCCGCGACCAAGAAGGTGCTCGCCGCGGCAGGCCTGAAGCCCGAGGACATCGACGTGTGGGAGCTCAATGAGGCCTTCGCCTCGGTTGTCTTGAAGTGGATGAAGGACTTCAACCTCGACATCGACCAGGTCAACGTCAATGGCGGCGCCATCGCCATGGGCCATCCGATCGGCGCCACCGGCGCCATGATCACCGGCACCGTCATGGACGAGTTGGAGCGCAGCGGCGGCCGCTACGGCCTCATCACGCTGTGCATCGGCGGCGGCATGGGCATCGCGACCATCATCGAGCGGATCTGAGGAGTAGCGACGTGAGCGACAACATGTTCCGCTGGGAGAAGGACGCCGACAACGTCGTCACCCTCACCATGGACGACCCGGGCGCCAACGCCAACACCCTCAACGACACGTTCGTCAACTCGCTCGCGGCGACGCTCGATCGCCTCGAGGCGGAGAAGGACGACATCGCCGGAGTGATCGTCACCAGCGCCAAGAAGACCTTCTTCGCCGGTGCCGACCTCAACCTCATCATCCAGGCGACCGAGGCCGACGTGCCGCGCCTGGAGGAGGAGAGCGCTCGACTCAAGGGCTACTTCCGCCGTCTCGAGACGCTCGGCAAGCCCGTGGCTGCGGCCATCAACGGCGCTGCGCTCGGCGGCGGTCTCGAGATCGCGCTGTCCTGCCACTATCGCGTCGCACTCGATGCCAAGGGCAGTGAGATCGGCCTGCCCGAGGTCACGCTGGGCCTGCTGCCCGGCGCGGGTGGCGTCGTGCGCACCACGCGCATGTTCGGACTGCAGAAGGCACTCATGGAGGTTCTCCTCCAGGGCCAGCGTCGCAAGCCGGCGGCGGCCAAGGAGGTCGGGCTCGTCGATGAGGTCGCGTCCACGCCCGAGGAGATGCTCGCGGCGGCGAAGAAGTGGGTGCTCGAGCATCCCGATGCCGTACAGCCGTGGGACGCCCCGGGCTACAAGATCCCCGGTGGTGCACCGTCCAACCCCAAGCTCGCCATGATGCTGCCGGCCTTCCCCGCCAACCTGCGCAAGCAGATCAAGGGTGCGCCCATGCCAGCGCCGTTGGCGATCATGGCCGCGGCCGTCGAAGGCGCCCAGGTCGATTTCGACAACGCCCAGAAGATCGAGACCCGCTACTTCGTGAGTTTGGCCATCGGCCAGGTCGCCAAGAACATGACGCAGGCGTTCTTCTTCGACCTGCAGCACATCACCAAGGGCGGCGCGCGCCCCGAGGGCTACGCGCCCTACAAGCCCACGAAGGGCCTCATCATGGGCGCCGGAATGATGGGCGCGGGCATCGCCTACGTCTGCGCGCGCAATGGCATCGAGGTCGTTCTGGTCGACACCACGCTCGAGGCGGCAGAGAAGGGCAAGGCCTACTCGCAGGGCCTGCTCGACAAGGCTGTCTCACGCGGCCGAATGACCGAGGCCGCGCGCGACGAGGTGCTCGCCCGGATCACCCCGAGCGACTCTGTCGACCTCGCCAAGGGCGCCGACTTCGTCATCGAGGCGGTCTTCGAAAACCAGGCGCTCAAGAACGAGACCTTCGGACGCATCGAACCGGTCCTCGCCGACGATGCACTCCTGGCCTCCAACACCTCGACTCTGCCGATCACCGGTCTCGCCGAGGCCGTCAAGCGTCCTCAGGACTTCATCGGCATGCACTTCTTCTCGCCGGTCGACAAGATGCCGCTGCTCGAGATCGTCGTCGGAGAGAAGACATCCGACGCGGCCATCGCCAAGGCACTCGACATCGCCGCGATCATCAAGAAGACCCCCATCGTCGTCAACGACAGCCGCGGGTTCTTCACCAGCCGCGTCATCGGCACCTTCATGGGAGAGGCCGTCGCGATGCTCGGTGAGGGCGTGCCCGCACCGAGCATCGAGCAGGCCGCCCTCCAGTCCGGCTACCCCACGGGTCCGCTTGCCCTCTTCGACGAGGTGAGCCTGACCCTGGGACGTCGTATCCGCGAGGAGGGCCGCATCGCCATGGAGGCGGCGGGCCAGGCATTCCCCGATCACCCGTCGTACCCCGTGATCGATCGCATGGTCGTGGAGTTCGAACGTGGCGGTCGCGCCGCGGGAGCGGGCTTCTATGAATACGGCGAGGGCAAGCGCCTGGGCCTATGGGACGGCCTCGTCGACAACTTCGGCGGTGACAACCTCAGCATGCCGTTCGACGACATGCAGGAGCGCATGCTCTTCGCTGAGGCGCTCGAGTCGGTCAAGTGCTACGACGAAGGCGTGCTGCGCTCGGTACCCGAGGCCAACATCGGATCCATCTTCGGCATCGGCTTCCCGCCGTGGACCGGCGGTGTGCTGCAGTACATCAACGGTTACCCGGGCGGACCGGCTGGCTTCGTCGCACGGGCCCGCGAACTCGCGGCGAAGTACGGCGACCGCTTCACGCCGCCCGCGTCGCTCGTCGCGCTGGCGGAGTCGGGTGGCCGTTACTCCTGACGTGGTGAGCCCACCCGGGCTCACCACGCGCATGTCGGCCGATGCCCGCCGGGCGCAGCTGATCGAGGTGGGCTGGGAGCTCCTGCAGTCCCGGCCCATCCACGAGTTGCCTCTCGACGACGTGGCCAGTGCGGCCGGTATCAGCCGGACCCTCCTGTTCCACTACTTCCCGACGAAGGCGGACTTCTACTTCGCGGTGGTGTCCACCATGGGCAAACGCCTCCTGCATCCGCCGCGGCTTCCGGAGGGGGCGGGTGCACCTGACCGCATTCGCTCGCTCGTCGACGGCTTCGTGCGGCTCGTCGAACGCAATCGGCTGAGCTACACCGCGCTTGTCCGCGGCGCGGGCGGCGGCGATCAGCGCATCGTCGAGCTCATCGCCGACACCCGAGACGCGCTCGTGCCGCGGTGGCTCGACGCCGCGGACTGCCCCGACACGTCGCCACTGACCCGACTCATCGTTCGCGGTTGGCTGGTCGGCATGGAGGAAACCGTGTTGGCGTGGGATCCTCGGTCAGTTTCGCGCGAGGCACTGGTCGATCACCTCACCGCCTCGTTCCTCGCCGAACTCGCACTCGCGGAGGGACGCACATGACAGAGCAGCCGGTCGTGATCATCGTGAGACATGCCGAGAAGCCCGAGCACGGCGTCGCAGACGGGGTCGACCACAAGGGACATCCCTCGGGGCACGGGCTCACGCCGCGCGGGTGGTCGCGCGCCGGGGCGCTCGCCGCGCGCATGGCTTTCGCGGGATCGGGCGACGACTCCATCACCAAGCCTGAGCGCGTCTATGCCACGGCCACGGATCCCCACCACGACAGCGACCGTCCGCGTCTCACGGCGCACGGGATCGCCCAGCGGCTAGACCTCGCCATGCTCGACCACATGGGTCGCGGAGACGAGGCCAAGCTCGCCCAGGAGGTCATCGGGTCCGATCAGGCAACTCTCATCGTCTGGGACCACGGGCACATTCCCACTCTCGCCCGCGCGTTCCCGCTCGCCAGCGGGGTCGACGTACCCGACGCGTGGCCCGAGGATCGTTTCGATCTCTACTGGGTTCTCACACCTGGCGATGGTGGCTACACGCTGACGATCCTGCCGCAGCTGCTCCTCGCCGGGGACTCGACCGTGGCGTAACGCCCGCTGGGCCTTGCTGAGCCCTACTGTCGGCTTATGACGGAAGCTGAACTCCGCGATATCGGCGGGGTCGCGGCATCGGCCCGCATCATCCGCATGGTGCTGGGCGTGGGTGCGGCCTTCTTCGTCATCACCGGTGTTCTGCTGCTGCTCATTCCCGACACCTTCGCCTCTTGGATCGGCTTCGACTCCAATGACGTCGTCGCCTGGTGCCTGCGCATGCTGGGAGCCGCGCTCCTCGGCCTGGGCGGGCAGATGTGGCTCGTCCGCCGAGCGGGCAATCACCCGGTGCTGGGGGCGGCCGCCGTCATGATCGTGGCCGGGGGCCTGATGACCATCCTCACCGTGACGCTACCCGGCGAGTGGACCCTGGTGCGCTGGGCCCTGCTCATCGTGGGGCTCGCCTTCATTCTCGTGTACGCCGTCCTGCTGGTGCTGGCTCGACGTACCTGAAGTCGTGCATCGAGCGGTGATGTCCCGCTACCGTCGGGGAATGCCCGTGAAGCGCTCCCTCATGGTCGGCATCGCCGCGTGCGGTGCCCTGGTCGCCGGCCTGCTCGTCGCCCCGGCCGCGCAGTCGATCGGCGTCCTGCCCGCCGATCCGGATCGGCGATGCGCCTGGCCGATCGTCTACCCCCAGGGCGCCAACTACGCGTGGCCCGACACCGATGCCGCCTACATCAACCAGGCCGTCGTGATTGGCGCGAAGGAGAAGGTCGTCATCCAGGGCCGTGACCCCAAGGCGCGCTACTGGTCGATCACGACGTACAACTACGAAGACCGCGAAGTCATCGATCGCGTGAACGACGTCACGGTCAAGCGCGCAAAGAACGGTTCTTGGACCGTCACGGTGAGCCCCAAGCAGAATCCGCGCGATCCCAACTCACTGCAGGCGGCCCCGCTGCCGGCCGCGGGTCAATCGCCATCGTTCAGGAACGTCACCGTCATCATGTATCGCGTCTACCTGTCTGAGACATCCACCTACGCAGGCGGACCACTACCGACGGTGACGCTGGTCCACGACGACGGCGCTCAGGGGATGCGCACCGAACGACTCAAGCCGTGCGTCGGCAACCAGATTCGGCCGCCAGACAACCAGCCCATTCTCGAAACGGCGAGTGGCGTGCCCAGCGACTACTTCATCAGGGCGCCGGGTGGTCGCTTCTACCCCAGCTTCGACACGTCCTATCTCGCCGCCGACGTGCCGTATGACCCCGCGAAGATCCTGATCGTGACGGGCAAGGCGCCGAGCGTGCGCAAGGACATGCGCTACTGGTCGATCTGCCAGAACGTCAACGTGCTGCCGCTGCCGGTCGTCGACTGCGCGAGCGACAGGGAGATCGCGCTGACCGACGGCAACTACACGGTGGCCATCGTCGGACCGGGCCAGGTTCCCGATCGGTCGGCGTACGAGGGCGTGACTTTCCTCAACTGGGCCAACCCCGGCGCGGCTGCGCCGCTGCCCAATGCGTTCCTCATCGTCCGCAACATCCTGCCCTCGCCGTCGTTCAAGTACGGCATCGACAAGGTGTCGCTGGGTGAGCCGGCGTCGCCCACGATGGGGCCCTACGCGCCCATCATCGATCACGTGACGCTGGCAGAGCTCGCCGCTCGCTAGCGCTCGGCCGTCAAGATCCGCAGCAGATCAGGAAGCGCGTCTTCGAACGGCCCGAAGAGTGGCAGGTCCGTGAGTTCGTCGATGGTCCACCATTGCGCCTCGTCGTTTTCCAGTGACAGCGTGGCGTCGTAGTGCGGTCGCTCGTCGACGAACGCACAGCACGTGTGATAGCTCCAGACACCGGGCTCGACCACGACCTCGTGGATCCCGGCTAGGCGCCAGCCGGGGGGAACGGCCCCGATCTCCTCGTCGAACTCGCGCAGGGCCGCCTCGACGGGAGACTCCTCGGCGTCGATGGCCCCACCGGGCACCGACCACAGGCCGTTTCCTCCATGAACCCAATGGGCGCGGCGCGCGAGGAGTACGCGGTCGGTCGCTTTGTCATCGCGATGGCAGAGCAGCAGGCCGGCCGCGCCGTAGCGCCCCCACATGACGCGTCCGCTGGCGAGCGTGATCCAGCCGTCTCCGGATCCAGGCACTACTTCTCCGTGGCGTCGTAGCGCTCCCAGGATTCCCGGATTTCCTGCTCCGCCTCCTCGCGCCCCACCCACGTTGCGCCCTCAACGGACTTACCCGGCTCGAGGTCCTTGTAGACCTCGAAGAAGTGCTGGATCTCCAGTCGATCGAACTCGGCCACGTGGTAGATGTCGCGCAGGTGGTCGAGGCGCGGATCGTTGAGCGGCACGCACAGCAACTTGTCGTCGCCGCCGGCCTCGTCAGTCATGCGGAACATGCCCACGGTCCGGCACCGGATGACGACTCCGGGAAACGTCGGTTCCTGCACGAGCACGAGGGCGTCGAGGGGGTCGCCGTCGAGCCCGAGGGTGTCATCGACGAACCCGTAGTCGTGCGGGTAGCGGGTCGCCGTGAAGAGCATCCGGTCGAGGCGAATGCGGCCGGTCCGGTGGTCCATCTCGTACTTATTGCGGCTGCCCGCAGGGATCTCGATAGTGACGTCGAATTCCAGCGGCGCGGATGTCACGGAACCTCCTCGAAGGGCTGCCTGTCCTAGTGTTCCCTACGTGTTCGGTGCGCGCTGGCGAGATCGGCGGACGGCTCCCGTCGTGTTAGGGGCCGTCGTCATGCTTGGCGCCCTCGCCGTGCCCGCCTCAGCAGCGGCGCCCGCGGGCCAGGCTGGCCCGGTCCTGCCGCCGGCGAGCACCCAACCGGCCACCGCCCCGGTCGCCAGCGCGGTATCCGCGGCCCTCGAGGGACCGCTCTCCGACTCGGCTCTGGGCGGTTCCGTGGGTGCCGTCGTCATCGACGTGGCCACCGGTGAGCTCGTGTTCGATCAGGACGGGACCACGCCGCGATCCACGGCGTCCAATGAAAAGGTCTTCACCGCTGTCTCGGTACTCAGCGCGCTCGGTCCCGATCAACGTCTCGTGACGACGGTGACCTGGGACCCCACAACGTCGGTGCTCACGATCGTCGGAGCGGGCGACCCCACCCTGGCGTCCGTGGCCGCCGAAGGCTCATCGCTGGGTGAACTCGCCGATGAAGTGGCGGCGCAGGTCGATCCGGGCACCTCCATCGCGCTGCGCTATGACACATCGCTGTTCACGGGTCCGGCCATCGCTCCCGGCTGGGATTCCTCCTATCCGGCGATGGGCGTCGCGGCGCCGGTGTCGGCCCTCGTCGTCGATCGCGCCCGCATCCCCGGATCCGATGCACGCGAGCCCGATCCCGCACTGGCCGCCGCCACGATGTTCGCCGGCATGCTGGGGGAGCGCGGCCTGGCCGTCGACGGTCCCCAACCCGGTACGGCGATCGGCAGCGTCATCGCCGAGACCGAGTCGGTTGCCCTGGCCACCATGGTCGAAACCATGCTCACCGAATCCGATAACGACATGGCCGAGCAATTGGCGCACCTCGCGGGAGCCGCCTTGACCGGCACGGGTTCATTCGAGTCGGGCGCCGCGGCAACGAAACAGGCGCTCACGGATCTCGGCGTCCCGACGACGGGACTTGTCTCCGTCGATGGCAGTGGCCTGTCGTACGACGATGTCGCCTCGCCATCGACTTTGGCATCGGTCATCGCCACGGCCGCGGGCACGTCGAGTCCGCCGTGGAGTTGGCCGCTGATCACCGGACTGCCGATCGCGGGACTCACCGGCACCCTCAACGATCGGTTCCTGTCGGGGGAGGCGGCAGCGGGTGCCGGCATCGTGCGCGCCAAGACCGGAACGCTCATCGGTGTCTCCACGCTGGCCGGCACCGTGGTCGACGCCAACGGTCGACTCCTCGTGTTCGCCTTCATGTCTGACAAGGCGGGCGATGTTGCGCTGTCACGCGATGCCCTGGATCGAGCGGCGACGGCCCTCGCCGAGTGCACCTGCTCCGGCTAGCGGAGGCGACGTACAGTCAAGGGGTGTCCGACCTCGTCGATTGGCAGCTGGCCCGCAGCACCGGCATCAGGCTCGCGCCCGCCGGGCCCCTTGCCTCACGCGTCGAGGTCGAGGCCGTGGTGCGCCAACTTCGGCGAGCGAGCGAACGTGCCGTCGGGCCCGTCATGGATGTCACCGGACTCGAAGCGCCTTTCGACGAGCACCGCACTGTCGTCGTCGGACGCCCTGAATGGATCTCGTCGAACGTCGGGCAGTTCCAGACCGCGATCGAGCCCGTTGCCCATCTCCTGCGCGATCGCGAACCAAGTGCGGTGGCCCAGGCGGTCGGTTCGCGGGTCACCGCTGTGCAGATGGGCGTGGTGCTGTCGTGGCTGTCCGGCAAGGTGCTCGGCCAGTTCGAGGCCTTCGGCGGTCAGGGGCGACTCCTGCTCGTCGCGCCCAACATCGTCCACGCCGAGACACAACTCGGGGTCGATGCCACGGACTTCCGACTGTGGGTGTGCCTTCACGAAGAGACGCACCGCGTGCAGTTCGGGGCCGTCACGTGGTTGTCGGACCACTTCACCTCGGAGGTGCACGCCTACCTCAAGGCCGCCGACCTGGATGCCCGTAGCGCCATCTCTCGAGCGGTGTCCGGACTGCGCTCGGGGCAGCGCGGCTCCGGTGGACTGCTCGACCTGGTGCAGACCCCCGAGCAGCGCGCTGTGCTCGATCGCCTGACCGCCCTCATGTCGCTCCTAGAAGGTCATGCCGATGTCGTCATGGATGCGGTCGGCCCCGCCGTCGTGCCCACGGTGGAGACGATCCGCGCTCGCTTCGAGACCCGTCGCCACCAGGCGGGCACCCTCGATGGTGCGCTGCGCCGACTGCTCGGCCTCGACGCAAAACTTCGCCAGTACACCGACGGCGCCGCCTTCGTCCGCGGTGTCGTCGAGCGTGTGGGCATGTCGGGCTTCAACGCCGTGTGGACCTCGCCCGACACGCTCCCGCTGCCCAAGGAGATCCACGACCCGGCAGCCTGGGTCCGACGGGTCCACGCGTGAGCGACGACGCGCGGCACGTCGTACGTCGCGCCATCCGTGCATCGCTCGCCGATGTCGATGTTGCGCATCCGGTGCTCGTGGCGTGCTCCGGTGGCGCTGACTCGCTCGCACTAGCCCTTGCCGCTGGTGATGAGAGCCGAGTGTCGGGCCGACACATCGCCGCTGTCGTCGTCGATCACGGACTGCAAGGCGACTCATCGGCGGTGGCCGCGACAGCGGGTGAGGCCTGCGCTCGCGCGGGGCTCGACCCGGTCGAGGTGGTGCGCGTCGATGTCGCCATCGGGCCGGGCAGCGGGGGACTGGAGGCGGCCGCCCGTGATGCACGTCGTGCCGCGCTGAGTGCCGCGGCCGAGCGACTGGGCTGCGCGGCGATCCTGCTCGCGCACACCCGCGATGACCAGGCCGAGACCGTTCTGCTCCGCCTGGCACGCGGATCGGGTGCCCGGTCCCTGGCGGCGATGTCGCCGGTCGACGGACTCTGGCGCCGACCGCTGCTCGACGTTCCGCGATCTGTCGTCCGGGCGAGCCTGGACGGGCACGATGCGTGGGAGGACCCCCACAACGCCGACACGGCATTCGCGCGCGTGCGCGTCCGCACACAAGCGCTCCCTGCCCTCGCTGATGCGCTCGGCGATGATGTCGTCGATGGCCTCGCGCGGTCGGCACGCCTGCTGCGAGACGACGCCGATGCCCTGGACGACCTCGCCGCCAACGCCCTTGCGCACCTGGAGATCGCCGTCGAAGCGGGCCTGGCCTTCGAGGTGACCGCTCTCGAGGCGCTCCCGCGTGCCGTGCGCACGCGCGTCGTACGTCACGCTGCCCTGCGGGCCGGCGTACCCGCGACCGATCTGACGCTGGCCCATGTCGATCGCATCGAGGCGCTGATCTCGGACTGGCACGGCCAGGGTGCGGTCGACCTGCCCGCCCATGTGGGTGCATGGCGTGCGTATGGAAGGCTGACGCTTGGTCGCGTCGACTCGGTCCGCGAGCGCCGCGACCGCAACGCCCCACGAGCCCCCGAGGAGTGAGCGTGGACGCCGACCACGTCCCGTCTGAGATCACCAGCGTGCTGCTGACCGAGAGCCAGATCCAAGAGCGCCTGGCCGAGATCGCCGCGCAGGTCGATACCGACTACGCCGGTCGAGATCTGCTGCTCGTGGGCGTGCTCAAGGGCGCCACCTTGGTGATGGCCGACTTCGTCCGGCACATGAAGTCGCACGTGCACATGGACTGGATGGCCGTCTCGTCCTACGGATCCGGCACCCAGTCGTCCGGCGTCGTGCGCATCCTCAAGGACCTCGACACCGATATCGCCGGTCGTCACGTGCTCGTGGTCGAAGACATCCTCGACACCGGCCTGACGCTCTCGTGGCTGCTGAAGAACCTGGGGTCCCGCGGCGTCGCCTCGGTCGAGGTCTTCGCCCTGCTGCGCAAGCCCGAGGCGGTCAAGGTCCCGGTCTCCCCCCGCTACGTGGGCTTCGATATCCCCAACGTCTTCGTGGTGGGCTACGGACTCGACTACAACGAGCGCTACCGCAATCTTCGGGAGATCTGCGTCCTGGACCCCTGGGTCTACGGGGGCTAGGCCCGGGCTCAGCCCGGAGGGAACGCCCCTGAGCGGTGTACCGTCTGAGGACGGGAATCCCCCGATTCGCTCGGGGGTTGTCCCTCACGAGCGGAACTTCCGCCCCACGCCGATCCAGGAGACGCGCCATGAACGCGAAGAGGTTCTTCCGCGGGCCGCTGTTCTGGATCCTCATGGCCGTCCTGCTGGTCCTGCTGGGCTCCAGCCTGCTGAGCAATATCGGCGGTCCCGAGCAGATCGACACCAGCCAGGCCGTGGCCGATATCCAGGCCAATCAGGTCCAGTCGGCCGTCATCACCGACCGCGACCAGGTCCTCGAGCTCACCTTGAAGGACGGCACGGTCGTCACGTCGAAGTACGTCTCGGGCCAGGGTGTCGAGCTGCAGAACCTCCTCCAGGAGAAGGCCGACGCCGGCCAGTTGCCCGGTGGCTACAACATCGTCGTCCCCCAGGAAAACCTCTTCCTCGGGCTGCTGTTCACGCTGCTGCCCTTTGCTCTCCTGATCTTCCTGCTCTTCTTCTTCATGAACCAGATGCAGGGCGGATCGCGCCTGATGAGCTTCGGCAAGTCCAAGGCCAAGGTCGTGTCCAAGGACATGCCCCAGACGACGTTCGCCGATGTCGCGGGTGCTGACGAAGCCGTCGAGGAGTTGCAGGAGATCAAGGAGTTTCTCGCCGAGCCGGCGAAGTTCCAGGCCGTCGGCGCGAAGATCCCCAAGGGCGTGCTGCTCTACGGCCCTCCCGGCACGGGCAAGACCCTCCTGGCGCGCGCCGTCGCGGGCGAGGCAGGGGTCCCCTTCTTCTCGATCTCAGGTTCTGACTTCGTCGAGATGTTCGTCGGTGTCGGCGCTAGCCGCGTACGTGACCTGTTCGAGCAGGCCAAGAACAACGCGCCAGCCATCATCTTCGTCGACGAGATCGATGCGGTCGGGCGCCACCGCGGCGCGGGCCTGGGCGGTGGCCACGACGAGCGTGAGCAGACTCTCAACCAGATGCTGGTCGAAATGGACGGCTTCGACGTCTCCTCGGGTGTCATCCTCATCGCCGCGACCAACCGCCCCGACATCCTCGATCCGGCTCTGCTCCGCCCTGGTCGCTTCGATCGCCAGATCGCCGTGGAGCGCCCCGACCTGGAGGGTCGCTATGCAATCCTCCAGGTGCACGCGCGCGGTAAGCCGATCGCCGACGATGTCGACCTGCGCGCTGTTGCCCGTCGTACGCCCGGCTTCACCGGTGCTGACCTGGCCAATGTCCTCAACGAAGCCGCGCTGCTCACGGCACGCGCCAATAAGACGCTCATCGACGACGAGTCGCTCGACGAGGCAATCGACCGCGTGATCGCCGGTCCGCAGAAGCGCACGCGCGTGATGGACGATCACGAGAAGAAGATCACGGCCTACCACGAGGGCGGCCACGCGCTCGTGGCCGCAGCGCTGCCCGGCACCGATCCGGTGCACAAGATCACGATCATGCCGCGCGGTCGCGCGCTCGGCTACACGATGGTGCTGCCCGACCAGGAGAAGTACTCCACCACCCGCAGCGAGATGCTCAACCAGCTCGCCTACATGCTGGGCGGTCGCGCGGCGGAGGAGCTGATCTTCCACGATCCGACCACCGGAGCGTCCAATGACATCGAGAAGGCCACCGCCCTGGCTCGTGCGATGGTCACCCAATACGGCATGACAGAGCGCCTGGGTGCCATTCGCTACGGCCAGGAGCAGGGTGAGGTCTTCCTCGGTCGTGACATGGGCCACGTGCGCGACTACTCGGAAGATGTTGCCGCGGCTATCGACGAAGAGGTGCGCTCGCTCATCGAGGCGGCCCACCAGGAGGCCTACGAGATTCTCGTCGCCAATCGCGATGTGCTCGACCGACTCGTGCTGGAACTCCTTGAGAAGGAGACTCTCGACAAGGCCGAGGTGGAGGCCGTCTTCGCGGATCTGCGGCTTCGCTCACCGCGCCCGGCCTGGACCGGCTCGTCGCTGCGTCAGCCCGACTTTCGCGGACCGATCGATACGCCCGCGCGCCTGGCCAATGGCCATGCCAACGGTCACGTCAACGGTGTCAATGGTGCCAATGGTCATCTGTCGGATGCGTCCGTGCCGGAGGCGCTGCCGAGCGCAGAGTCGATCGACACCGCGCCCCAAGCGACCCCCGACAGCCCCGAGCCGCGATGACCTCCGACACGGATCGCCTCGACGTCGGTCGCACGGGGATCGATCCCATCTCCTTGCCGAACGAGCCGCCGGCCGTGCGTCCCTTCGACCACGAGCGTGCGGAGCGCGCCGTGCGCGAACTCCTGCTGGCCATCGGCGAGGACCCTGACCGAGACGGTCTCCTCGATACGCCCGCTCGGGTGGCCCGCGCGTACGCCGAGATGTTCTCCGGCATGCACATGACAGCCGACGACGTGCTCACCACAACCTTTGACATCGGCCACGACGAGTTGGTCATCGTCAAGGACATCGAGGTGTTCAGCACCTGCGAGCACCACCTGGTGCCCTTCCATGGCGTCGCGCATGTCGGCTACATCCCGGGCGACAACGGTCGCATCACGGGTCTGTCCAAGCTTGCGCGCGTCGTCGAGGTCTTCGCCAAGCGGCCCCAGGTGCAGGAGCGTCTGACGACCCAGGTGGCCGATTCGCTCATGCGCATCCTGCAGCCGCGCGGGGCGATCGTGGTCCTTTCGTGCGAGCACATGTGCATGTCGATGCGCGGCGTTCGCAAGCCCGGAGCCCGAACGGTCACCAGTGCGGTCCGCGGCGCCCTGGCCAATCCGGCCACGCGTGCCGAGGCCATGGCACTGCTCGGGGGATAGCGTGCGGCACCCGGCCGGTCTGCCCCGCGAGATCTCCTCACTCGACCGCACCGTGGTCATGGGGATCCTCAACGTCACTCCCGATTCATTTTCGGACGGCGGGCGTTGGCATGACGCCAGCGATGCGATCAAGCGTGGGCGGCTGCTGCGCGAGGCCGGTGCCGACATCGTCGATGTCGGGGGTGAGTCCACGCGCCCCGGTGCCGACCGCATCCCGGAGCAGGAGGAGCTCGCACGTGTCCTCCCCGTCGTTGATGCTCTGGTCGCCGACGCGATCCCCGTGAGTATCGACACGATGCGAGCGAGCGTGGCCGCCGAGTGCGTGTCCCGGGGTGCCTGTGTCGTCAACGACGTCAGCGGCGGTCAGGCCGACCCTGACATGCTGCCGTTCCTCGCCACGGTCTCGGCCCCCTTCATCGCCATGCACTGGCGCGGGCCCAGTGCGGTCATGCAGTCACTGGCCACCTATGACGACGTGGTGAGCGATGTGTGCCGCGAGATCGGCGCCCGGTTGGTCGCGCTCGAAGCCGCGGGAGTCTCTCTCGATCGCGTCGTCATCGACCCCGGCCTGGGCTTTGCCAAGAACGCCGAGCACAACTGGGCGATCCTGCGCGATCTCGAGGCCCTCATGTCGCTCGGTCACCCCCTCTTGCTGGGTGCCTCGCGCAAGCGCTTCCTCGGCGAACTCCTCGCCGATGCCGACGGTCAGCTTCGCCCGCTCGAGGGGCGTGAGGCTGCCGGTGATGCGATCACCGCGCTCGCGGCCGCGGCTGGCGTCTGGGGTGTGCGTGTCCACGAGGTCGCCGCGAGCCATGATGCGGTCATGGTGGCCCGAGCCTGGCGAGGTCCCGCATGAGCGCACTGCATGCCGACGACGGCGTCGATGTCATCGAGGTCCTGGGCATTCGTGCCCACGGACACCACGGCGTCCTGCCCGACGAGCGACTCAGAGGGCAGCCCTTCATTGCCGACATTCGTCTGGGCGTCGACACATCGGCCGCCGCGCGCGATGACGACCTGACCAAGACGGTCAACTACGCCGATGTCGCGCAGATGACGCACGCCGAAATCTCCGGTGAGCCTGTCGACCTCATCGAGACTCTCGCTCAGCGGATCGCGGACCGGTGCCTGGCCTTTCCCGGAGTCCTCATCGTCGAGGTCGTCATCCACAAACCTCAGGCTCCCGTCGGCGTGCCCGCTGATGACATCGTCATCCGCATCCTGCGTCGTCGAGTGACGTGATGTCATCGCGAGCCGTCCTGGCCATCGGCGCCAATATCGGGGACCGTCTGGCTGCCCTGCAGGGCGCTATCGATCTGTTGGCATCGTCCGACGGCGTGCGCGTCGGCGCCGTCTCGTACGTCTACGAGACAGATCCGGTGGGCGGGCCCGATCAGGACGACTTCCTCAATGCCGTCTTGCTCGTCGACACCGACCTCGATCCCGGCGACCTGCTTGCTGCGTGCCAGGCGGTCGAGCACGCGTGGCACCGCACGCGCGACGTGCGCTGGGGTCCGCGCACGCTCGACATCGACATCATCGCCTTCGACGAGGTCGTGTCGGATGATCCCGACCTCACTCTTCCGCACCCGCGTGCAGCGCAGCGCGCTTTCGTCTGCATCCCCTGGCTCGACGCGGACCCCGAAGCCCGCTTGCCCATCGAAGGTCCGGTCGCGCAACTCCTGGCACACCTCGATACCGAGGGCGTACGACGTCGTTCCGATCTCCAGCTCGTAGTTCCGGGCGCGGTTCGATGAAGCCCACGCGCCTCGTGCCACTGGTCATCCTTGCCGCCATCGGCCTCGCAGTTGGTTGGGTGGCGGTGCAGTTGGTCGAGCGTTTCTCCGGCCGCATTCTGTCCGTGCCGTGGGCCGCGGCTATCGGACTGGTGCTGCTCGCCGCTGCCGTACTCATCTGGGCCCTGGTCAGTCGACCGCGCTTGCATGACGCCAGTCACGACCGGCGCTCGAACGGTCTGGCCCCTGCCTCTGTCGGCACGGCACGTCCGGTGCAGCCTCCGCGCATGAATCCGCTCGTGGCGGCACGCACCGCAGCGCTGGCCATGGCGGCCTCGCGCACGGGCGCCGTCATCGGCGGCTTCTACCTCGGGATCGCCCTCGCGCTCATTCCCGTGATCGGCTCCCCGTCAGGCTCGGAGTCGCTCAGTGCATCGGTCGCCTGCGTCGTCGCCTGCCTCATCCTCGTGGCATCTGCGGTGTGGCTCGAGTCGATGTGTCGGCTCCGCGACCGCGACGATGACTGACCGAGCGTTCCCCCGATACAGTTCCCGTATGAGCGAGTCAGCCGCCCTCGAAGACCTGCCCTTCGACGAGTTGCGCAAGCGCGCCTTCCACGTTGCGGAGCACCGTCTCGACATCGGGTTCTTCACCGATCTCTACTCCCATATGCCCGGAATGGTGGCCATCGAGGGCGAAGGGGGAGATCTCGGATCTACCGGCGGCACCATCATCGAGTCGATCAAGGCCTTCAAGCAGATGTTCGGCGACTCGCCCGACCTCGATCCCGACACCGAGGCTTTGCTGCGTGCGCGCTTCGCCACCTATCTGCGCGAGCACGGCCACGCCAACGGCTGAACTCAGTGGTCGGTGTCCCCGGCCACGCACATGAACGAACCGATGGCTCCCGCGAGGTCGTCGAGGCGCGTCCCCGGTAGTCCCACCTTCATGGCCTGGGCGTGTGCATACGACGGCGTTCGCAGTCGTACGCGCCACGGTGTCGTCTCGCCGACGGAGACGACGTAGGCGCCGCTGCGTCCCGTTGCTGACTCCACGATGCCGTACGCCGATCCTTCGGGTGCGCGCACGACCTTCGGCAGTGACACGTTCACGGGTCCCGTGGGGAGCCCTTCGAGCAGGGCCAGGATGACCGGCAGGTCGGCCTCCACTTGATCGAGCAGGACGTCGTAGCGCGCTCGGGCATCTCCCGTTTCGGCCGTCACCACGCGAATCGCGCCGGCAACTTCGCCATACGCCAGATAGGGCGTATCGCGGCGCACATCCATATCGAGGCCCGTAGCGCGGGCAACGGGACCGCTCGTGCCGTAGGCAATCGCCTGCTCCTGGGTCAGCGCCGCAAGGCCCGCCGGGATGGTGCGTGCGACAGCCTCGCGTAGCGCGGGCAGCTCCTCGCGGACGACCACGACTGCCTGCTCGACCTCTCCTCGCCAGCCAGCCGGTGCGTCGTGTGCCAGTCCACCGATCCGCGTGATCATGGCGTGAACGCGACCGCCGGAGATCGATTCAAGGCAGCGTTGGAGTGCCTCGCGTGCCCGCATCCCCGGGACGTCGCGCGGTGCGAGTCCATGCGGAGGAAGCGCGGCAGCACCGGCGGCATGCATGAGGGCGGCTGCTACCCGATTGATTTCGCACAGGATCGTGCGCAACCAGACGGCCCGCGGCGGAGATTCCAGGCCGAGGAGTTCCTCGACCGCCAGTGCCAGCGCGACTTCGGAGGTGACGGCGCTCAGCCAGTCATGCCGATTCGCCAGCATCAGCGCCTGTCGGTAGTCGCGGACCTCGAGCAGCTTCTCCGTACCGCGATGCAACAGCCCGGGCTGGGGATCGGCGGCGGTGACGACGCCGTCATCGACGCGACAGGCGATGCGCAGGGCGCCGTGTCCGGACGGGTGAAGGTCACCGAGGTCGAGCGTGATGTCGGCCGGGGCCATGCCGATGCCGACCGTCACCTCCGCCATGCCGACAGCATGCCAGTGATCCGGCGCGTGACAGAGTGATGCCATGGGTGACGTCGATGACGCCTTTGCCCCACCCGCTGATGGATGGGTCCCCGTCTCACCGCGCTTGGCCACCGCCCGCCGCATCACGCTCCTCCTCGTCTACGTCGTGGTCCTCGCGGGGGGCGCGATCCTGTGGGTGAGCCCGCTCGCGCCCGCTTGGACGATCGCCTATGCCGCGATCGCAGTGGTCGCCTTCGTGTGGGTGTGGTGGCTCATCGGCCGCCGTGTTGCGTCCTTCGGCTACGCCGAGCGAGACAACGACCTGCTGGTCGTCAGCGGATTGATCCTTCGCCGTCTGGTGATCGTGCCCTACGGGCGCATGCAGATGGTGGACCTGCGTGCCGGGCCCATCGATCGCTGGCTGGGCATCGCCACGGTGCAGTTGCATACCGCTGCCGCGACCACCGATGCGGCGATCCCCGGTCTGCCGCCTGACGAGGCGGCGGGTCTTCGCGATCGACTCGCGGCCAGGGGCGAGGAGAGGACCGCGGGGCTGTGACGCAACCGCGCCGCACCAATCCGCTGAGTCCGCTCGTCCAAGCGGTGCCCGCCGTGCCGGCCCTGGCCATCTTCTTCATTGGCCCCGGTGCCGGCTTCATCGAACGGCGCGGGGCGCCGTTCATCCTGACCATCGTCATCGTGCTCGTCGTTGGATTCGCGGTATTCGCCGCGCTTTCCTGGCTGGCATGGTGGCGTCGTACCTTCTGGATCGATGACGACGGGGACCTGCGTGTCGACTCCGGGGTGATCCAGCGCTCCGCGCGCCGTCTGCAACTTTCGCGCCTGCAGAGCGTCGATGTCGTCACGCCGTTCGTGGCACGCCTCGTGGGTCTTGTCGAACTGCGCGTCGAGGTGGCCGGAGTTGGCGATTCGCGCATCGTCCTGAAGTACCTGACGCGGGCGGAGGCCGATGCTCTGCGCGGCGCCATCCTGGAACTCGCTCGACGCGAGAGTGCCGAGTCGTCCGATGGCGCGTTGGAGGCGCCGGAGATTCCTCTGGCAGCCGTCCCCAATGGCCGGTTGCTTGCGGGTCTCCTTCTGCGGTCCACGACGGCAGCGCTCCTGCTGGCCAGTGTGGCGTTCATCGCGTTCACTCTGTGGGCCCAGGGTCCGGTTGCGCTTGTCCTCGCCATGGTCACCGGCGGCCTTCCGATCCTGTCGGTCGTCACGCAGTTCCTCGCCAACTACGGCTTTCGCGTGACGCGAACCCCGGATGGGCTGCGCATCCGTCGTGGCCTGCTGTCCACCCAGGTCCGCACGGTCCCCGCCGCACGCGTCCATGCCGTCGAGCTCGTCTCCCCGCTGCTGTGGCGACGTTGGAACTGGGTGCGGGTGACCCTCACCATCGCCGGCGTCGAAGGCGATGAGCTACGTCCCGACGTGCTGATACCCGTTGCTCCGCGTGCTGAAGCACTGGCCCTCATCGCCGAAGTGCTTCCCGGCGTCGATGTCGATTCGCTGGTCTTCGATGAAGCACCGCGACAAGCCCGATGGCGCTCGCCCTTCGCGTGGAGGTACCTCGCGTGCGCCATCACCCCCCAGGTGATCGCCGCGCGGTCGGGCCGCATCACGCGCCGACTGGGCCTGGCACCCCACGCCCGCGTTCAGTCACTGCGCATCACCCAGGGTCCGTGGGAGCGGCGATTGGGGTTGGCCTCCCTGCATGCCGATACGGCACCCGGGCCTGTCGATGTCTCCGCCCGACACCTGTCGTACGCGAGTGTCCGTCCCCTCGCGGATGAGGAACTGGTCCTCATGCGCCGGGCCCGTCGCGTGCCATGACGGAGGTCACGTGGTCGACGGCGTGGCGCCGCTCGGCGCGGGAGTTCTGGGCACGGACGACCCCCGGTGATCACTTCGCCACGTCGGCCGGGGATGTCCTCGCCGATGCGATGGCCGAGGTGGTGCGCGCCGTCGATGATCGACTCCGCGCGCCCGCTGACTTCACCGTGATCGACATCGGAGCGGCAGACGGCGCGTTCCTGGCGAGCGTGCGCGAACGTTGTGCCGAGCTCGCAAACAGGGCGCGGTGGGTGGCGGTCGATGTTCGCGAGGGATTCGTTCCGGGAGTGGAGGGTGTCGCTGCGGAGATGCCCGACGACGTGCCCGGTACGCCGATCCGCGGCGTGGTCATGGCTCACGAGTGGCTTGATGAGATCCCGGTCGACATCGTCGAGCGCGATGCCGACGGGTTGGATCGATTGGTGCTCGTCGGCACGGCGGGGGCGGAAAGGCTCGGACCGTCACTCGATGACGAGGTGGCCTGCGCGAGGGTGGGCGTCGATGCAGCGGCGACACGAGAGTGGATGCGGCGGTGGTGGCCGCTGCGAGACCCCGGTGATCGTGCCGAGGTGGGCCTCGCCCGCGACGCCGCGTGGTCCTGGATGACGGGACTGGTGAGACAGGGCCTCGCTCTCGCGGTCGACTACGGGCACTGCCGACCCGAGCGACTCGACGCGCTGCGCGGCGGAACGCTCACCGGATACCGCGGTGGACGCGTCGTCGCACCGATGCCCGATGGCACCGTGGGTATCACCGCCCACGTGGCAGTCGATGCCTGTCAGGCTGCTGTACCGCGCACGACGTTGACCTGGCAGCGCGATGAGCTCGCATCGGCGTCCCTGCCCGACCGCGCATCACCGGCCGACGTCGAGCGCTACTTTGCCGCGCAGCGCCTGCGACAGACGGCTGGTCTTGGTGGTTTCGCCTGGCTGCGATGGGAAGCGTGACGCCGTGGTCAACGACGATGCAGCCAACCTCTACCCTGCGGATGTGGTGACCCCGCCCCCGCGGTTGCGGGTTGGCGTTATCGGCTCCGGTCGCGTCGGAGCCGTGCTCGGTGCTGCCCTGCGGCGCACGGGCCACCACATCGTCGGGTGCTCTGCACGCACCGATCTGTCGCGGGTGCGGGCCGAGGCGCTCCTGCCGGGCACCCCAATCCTTCCGGCTGAGCAGGTCGCCGACGAGTGCGATCTGCTGCTGCTCGCCGTGCCGGACGATCGCCTCGCGCAGGTTGTCGCTGAGTTGGTCGGACACGTGCGACCCGGCCAGATCGTCATGCACGTCTCCGGCCATCACGGGCTCGAGGTCCTCGCACCGTTCGCCGGTGCTCTTCCTATCGCGGCGCATCCGGTCATGACGTTCACCGGCACGAGCCTCGACCTCGATCGGCTCGAGGACTGCCCCTTCGGCGTCACCGCACCCGATCCTGTGCGCCCGATCGCTGAGGCCCTCGTTGTCGAGATGGGCGGCGACCCGGTGTGGGTGGAGGAAGGTGCGCGCACGACGTATCACGCGGCACTTGCCCATGGCGCCAACCATCTCGTCACGCTCGTGGCGCAGACACTCGATCTTCTCGCGGCCGCCGGAGTGCAGGATCCGTCGCGGCTCGCGCGTCCGCTACTCACGGCGGCTCTCGACAATGCGCTGAGGGAAGGCGACACGGCGCTCACCGGCCCGGTCGCCCGCGGGGACGTCGCCACCGTGCGTGCGCACCTCACCGATCTCGTCGATGCCGACAGCGGCACGCGCGAGGCCTATCTCGTGCTGGCCCGGGTGACGCTGGATCGCGCACTGGCCAGCGGCATGCTGACCGCTTCCGCTGCCGAACCCATCTCCGCACTGCTGGTCGATGCCGAGGCGGGTCTCGGGGGGCGATCATGACGACCGTCGTACGGCGACGAGCCGAGCTCGCCGGCCTCTCCCCGGTGGAGGGCCGCACGGCGGTCGTCATGACCATGGGCGCTCTCCACGACGGCCATGCGTCGCTCATTCACGGGGCGCGTGCCCTCGCGGGTGCTCACGGCCGCGTCATCGTCACCGTGTTCGTCAATCCGCGACAGTTCGGCGCTGGTGAGGACTTCGCCCGCTACCCGCGGACACTCGACTCCGATGTCGACCTCTCCGTTGCTGCGGGCGCCGACATCGTCTTCGCTCCCGACGTTGACGAGGTGTACCCGCCCGCCGAGTCGGCGGCAGCAGCCATCACCCTCGACCCGGGTCCGCTGGGGAGCGAGCTCGAGGGTGCTGCTCGCCCCGGTCACTTCGCCGGCATGCTGACCGTGGTGGCCAAGCTGCTGCACATCACGCGGCCCGATCTCGCGCTGTTCGGTGAGAAGGACTATCAGCAACTGGTCCTTGTCCGGGCGATGGTCGAGGCCCTGGACTTCCCGGTGGAGATTGTCGGCATGCCCACGGTCCGCGAGTCCGATGGCCTGGCGATGAGCAGCCGCAATCGCTATCTGTCGCCGGAAGCCCGCCGGGTGGCCGGTGAGATTCCCCTCGCCCTGAGCGAGGGTCAGGCGGCGGGTGTGCACGGGGCGCAGGCCGTGGTCGACGCCGTGCGACGTCGACTCGACGATGCTCGCCAGTCCACCAGCGTGCCGGTCGAGATCGACTACATCGTTGTCCGATCGCTCGACCTCGGGCCAGCCCCGAAGGCCGGCCCCGCGCGTCTGATCGTCACGGTCGTGGTCGATGGCACGCGCCTACTCGACAACGTCGACGTTGACCTCGGTCCTGACGACGCCGCGGCCGCACGATGAGCGCCACGCTGCCGGCACCCGCCCCCGGATGGACGGCCGAGGCCGATGCCGTCGTCGTGGGGTCGGGGGTGGCGGGCCTGACCGCGGCGCTGCACGCCCGACGAACCGGCCGACGCGTCCTGCTCGTGACGAAGGGTCGCGTGGAAGAGGGATCGACCGTGTGGGCCCAGGGCGGCATCGCGGCCGCGTTGGCCGATGACGATTCGCCCAGCGATCACCTGCACGACACGCTCGTGGCCGGCGCGGGGTTGTGCGATGTCGATGCCGTTCGCGTGCTGGTCACGGAAGGCCCCGAGGCCGTACGCGCCCTCATGGGCCTGGGCGCCCACTTCGATGTCGATGCCAGTGGTGCTCTCGCGCTGACGCGCGAGGGTGGACACCTGCGTGACCGCATCGCGCACGCCGGCGGTGACGCCACAGGAGCGGAAGTCTCGCGCGCACTCGTCGCCGCGGTCGCCCTGGATCCCGGCATCGAGCTCATCGAGGGTGCGCTGGTCCTTGACCTGCTGCGCGACGAGCACGGTGCCGCGCAGGGAGTCACCCTCCACGTCATGGGCCAGGGCACCCGCGACGGAGTGGGTGCCGCTCTTGCGCCCGCGGTGATCCTCGCCACCGGGGGATTCGGCCAGGTCTTCTCGCAGACGACCAATCCATCGGTGGCCACCGGCGATGGCGTCGCCCTCGGCCTGCGGGCCGGTGCCGAGATCGCCGATCTGGAGTTCGTGCAGTTCCACCCCACCGTGCTCTACCTCGGTCCCCGCGCACGCGGACAGCAGCCGCTCGTCTCCGAAGCTGTGCGCGGCGAGGGCGCGCTACTCCTTGATGACCGGGGCGATCGATTCATGGTCGACGTGCACCCCCTCGCCGAGCTCGCGCCACGAGACGTGGTGTCGCGCGCGATCCTGCGCCGCATGCGCGACACCGGCAGTTCCCACGTGTGGCTTGATGCGCGCGCGTTCGGCGAAGAACTCTGGGAAGAGCGATTCCCCACGATCCTCGCCTCATGCCGATCCTTCGGTATCGACCCGGTCACCGAGCTCGTGCCCGTGTCGCCGGCATCGCACTACGTCTCCGGTGGCGTGCGTACCGATCTCGATGGTCGGGCTTCGATCCCCGGGCTCTTCGCCTGCGGTGAGGTTGCCTGCACCGGCGTGCACGGCGCCAACCGGCTCGCGTCCAACTCACTTCTCGAAGGCCTCGTCTTCGCCGCGCGCATCGGCCAGGCCCTGGCGGGCGAGCACTCCCCCCGTCGTCCCGCCGTTCCCTCACCCGCCTCGCTACGACTCGTTCCGCGCGAGGGCGTTCGGCCACTGCAGCAGGTGATGACCGACGACGCGAGTGTGATTCGCAGCGCGGAGTCGCTGGCGCGAGCGGCGCGTGCTCTCGACGACCTGCCTGATCTGCCCGGAGCGAGTCCGTGCACCGACGACTGGGAGGCGAGCAACCTCCAGTTGGTCGCTCGTGCGCTGGTCCATCAGGCGCAGTTGCGCCAGGAGACGCGCGGATCGCACTGGCGCGAGGACTACCCCGAGCGTGACGACGATCGCTGGCGTGTACGCCTCGTCTCGACCATCACCCCATCCGGAGACCTGGTCACGCGTCATGAGACCGTGACGCCCGGAGGTCAGGAGCATGACTAGCGACGCCAGCGAACTGTCGGCCAGCACCGCGGCCGCACTCGCCGCCGCGCATCTCGACACCGACGCCGTCATCGACCTTATCCAGCGTGCCATCGCCGAAGACTTGGCCGGTGGCGTCGACGTCACCTCGGTCGCCACGGTTCCTTCGGACCAGCGGTCGATCCTCGACCTGGTGGCGCGCGCCGACGGCGTCGTGGCCGGAGCCCCCGTCGCCGCAGCAGTGTTCGAGATCGCCTCTTCGGGACGGGTTGCCGCGTCGTTCACGGCCGACGGAAGCTCAGTGAAGCGGGGCGACGTCCTGGTGAGCGCCGTGGGTCCCACGCGTGACCTGCTCCTCGCGGAGCGCACCGCGCTCAACCTGCTGTGCCATCTTTCGGGCGTGGCAACGCTGACGCACACGTGGGTGAATGCACTCGGGCCATCCGGCACCCGCGTGCGCGACACACGCAAGACCACGCCGGGGATGCGCGCACTAGAGAAGTACGCCGTGCGCTGCGGCGGAGGTGTCAACCACCGCATGTCGCTCTCCGATGCGGCCCTCGTCAAGGACAACCACGTGGTCGCGGCCGGTGGCGTGGCCGCTGCCTTCGACGCCGTCCGTCGACAGTTCCCGGGCATCCCGGTCGAGGTCGAGGTGGATTCCCTCGAGCAACTCGACGATGTCGTGGCAGCTGGTGCTGATCTCGTCCTGCTCGACAACTTCACGCCCGATCGGATGGCCGAGGCCGTTCGTCGAGTGGCGGGGCGGGCCCAACTCGAGGCCTCCGGGGGCCTGACGCTCGAGATGGCACCCGCGGTAGCAGCCACGGGTGTTGACTTCGTGGCGGTCGGCGCCCTGACCCACTCCGCCCCCGTGCTCGATATCGGTGCCGACCTGAGGGAGACGACATGACCCTGCTCGCCATCGACGTCGGCAACACCAACACCGTCCTCGGCCTGTTCGAGGGCGACACCCTCACGCGCTCATGGCGCATCAAGACCGATGCGCGCTCGACTGCCGATGAGATCGAGCTGGTCTTCCGCGGCCTGCTGGAGGGTGCGCCCGAGGTCACGGGCATCGCCCTGTGCTCGACCGTTCCCGCAGTGCTGCGCGAGATGCGCGAGATGCTCAGCGAGTATCACGCTGATGTGCCGACCGTCATCGTCGAGCCGGGCACCAAGACCGGCGTTCCGGTCCTGACCGATAACCCCAAGGAGGTCGGCACCGACCGCATCGTCAACACCATCGCGGCCTTCTCCCTGTACGGCGGCCCGTCCATCGTCGTCGACTTCGGCACGTCGACCAACCTCGATGTGGTGTCCGCGAAGGGGGAGTTCCTCGGTGGAGCCCTGGCGCCCGGCATCGAGATCTCGCTGGATGCCCTGGCCCAGCGCGCGGCTCAACTGCGCAAGGTCGAACTCGTCCGGCCCCGTTCGGTGATCGGCAAGAACACCGTCGAGGCGCTCCAATCGGGCGCGCTCTACGGTTTCGCCGGCCAGGTCGACGGGCTGGTGCGCCGGATCAGCGACGAATTGGGTGGTGTGCAGGCCGTCATCGCGACCGGTGGCCTCGCGCCGATCGTCGTGCCGGAGTCGCAGACCATCACGCATCACGACCCTGACCTCACCCTCGTGGGGCTGCGGCTGGTGTTTGAGAAGAACATCGACTGACTACCCTTGCGTCCGTGGCCGACGACGCAGACACCCTCGAGGCAGGCGACGACCTGCCCGAGCAGATGCGGGTTCGGCGCGATAAGCGCGAGCGCCTCCTTGCCTCCGGCCACGATCCCTATCCGGTCAGGCTGCCGGTCACGCACTCGATCGCCCAGGTCCGCGCTGCCTATCCCGACCTCGACATCGACGTTGCCACCGGCGACCGTGTGGGCATCGCTGGGCGCGTGATCTTCCAGCGCAACACCGGCAAGTTGTGCTTCGCCACGCTGCGCGCCGGTGACGGCACCGAGATCCAGGCGATGCTCTCCCTGGCCAGCGTGGGAGAGGACCCTCTGGAGTCCTGGAAGCAGTACGTCGACATCGGCGATCACGTCTTCGTGTCCGGCGAGGTCATCACCTCCAAGCGCGGCGAGCTGTCGGTGCTCGCGGACGAGTGGCGCATGGCCACCAAGTCGTTGCGCCCCCTGCCGGTGGCGCACAAGCCGCTGTCGGAGGAGACGCGCGTGCGCCAGCGCTACGTCGACCTGATCGTGCGCCCCGAGGCGCGCGAGATGGCCCGGGTGCGGGTATCGACCGAAGCGAGCATTCGCCACAGCCTCATCGATCGCGGCTACCTCGAGATCGAGACGCCGCTTCTGCAGACCCAGCAGGGCGGGGCCACGGCCCGACCGTTCGTCACGCGATCACATGCCTTCGACATGGAGTTGTACCTGCGCATCGCGCCCGAACTGTTCTTGAAGCGGGCACTCGTGGGCGGCCTCGAGCGCGTCTTCGAGATCAATCGCAACTTCCGCAACGAGGGTGCCGACTCCACGCACTCACCCGAATACGTCGCGTTGGAGTTCTACCAGGCCTACGCCGACTACCGCGACATGGCGCGCATCACACGCGAGATCATCCAGGAGGCCGCCGTCGCGGCCACCGGTGGTCTCGTCGTCACTCACGCCGACGGCAGCGTTCACGACCTCTCCGGTGACTGGACCGATGTCGATCTGTACGCCGCGACCTCGGCCGCGGTCGGTCGCGAACTGAGTCCGGCCACCCCCGAGTCCGAACTACGTGAGCTGTGCAAGGCGCATGGCATCGAGCCGCAGCCGCACTGGCTGCCCGGCAAGTGCGTCGAGGAACTCTTCGAGGAGTTGGTCGTCCCCACCTTCACCGGGCCGACGTTCGTCTTCGACTTCCCCGAAGACACGTCGCCGCTCACTCGTCATCACCCCGATCGGCCGGGCGTCGTCGAGAAGTGGGACCTCTACGTCAACGGCTACGAGCAGGCGACGGGCTACTCCGAGCTGGCCGATCCCGTCATCCAGCGCGAGCGCCTCGTGGCGCAGGCCGCGCAGGGTGCGCGTGGCGATGACGAGGCCATGCCGGTCGACGAGGACTTCCTGCGCGCGCTCGAGATCGGCATGCCGCCAGCCGGTGGTGTGGGCCTCGGCATCGACCGTCTGCTCATGTCGCTCACCGGGCTCGGCATCCGCGAGACCATCCTCTTCCCGCTCGTGAAGCCCGAGCGATGACCGAGATCACGCTCCGACCGGCACGCACGCCCGATGTCCAGACCGTGCGGCGGCTCGTCGGCCTGTTCACGGCCGACGGTCGTCTGCTCGCGAAGGCACCCGTCACGCTCTATGAAGACGTGCAGGAGTTCCTCGTCGCCGAGATCGACGGCAACGTCGTGGGCTGCGGTGCGCTGCACGTGCTGTGGGAGGACCTCGCCGAGATCCGCACCCTGGCCGTCGATCCCGACTACCAGCATCGCGGCGTGGGGGGTCGCATCCTCGATGCCCTCATCGCCCGCGCCTACGACCTGGGCCTGGCCCGCCTGTTCTGCCTGACCTTCGAGGTCGAGTTCTTCGCCGCCCACGGCTTCCACGAGATCGACGGCAGCCCCGTCGATCAGGAGGTCTTCGAGCAACTGCTGCAGAGCTACGACGAGGGAGTCGCCGAGTTCCTCGACCTGGAGCGGGTGAAGCCCAACACGCTCGGCAACCGACGCATGCTCCGGGTGCTGTGATGAAGCGCCTGATCGCCGGTGGGCTCGTCATCGCGGCGGCCGCGCTCGCGCTGACCCCCGCGGCATCTGCCGCTCCCACTCCCGCGGCGGACCAACCGCTGGCCGGGCTCGTCATCGCCCTCGATCCGGGCCATCAACTCGGCAACTCCAACCCGGCCAACTTCGACGAGCTCGCCAAGACCCACTTCAACGGATACGAGACCAAGATCTGCAACACGTCGGGCACCGCCACCAACGACGGATTCCCCGAGGCGACCTTCACCTGGAACGTCGCCCAGCAGGTCAAGGCACAACTCGAGGCTCTCGGCGCCGACGTGCGCATGACCCGGCACTCCAACTCCTGGAAGAAGTGGGGTCCGTGCGTCAACGAGCGCGGGGCCTTCGGGGCCAAGGTCGGTGCCGACCTCATGCTGTCCATTCACGCCGACGGGGCAGACTCGTCGGGCTACGGCTTCTACGTCATGGTCCCCTCGGTCATCAAGGGCTGGACTGACGACATTTCTTCGAAGTCGATCCGGCTCGGCAAGCGGTTCGTCTCGGGCATGGCTGCCGCCGGAGCACCCCGATCGACGTACGTCTCGGGCCAGATGATGATCACCCCGACCATCTCGACCCTCAACTTCTCCGACGTCCCGGTGATCCTGCTGGAGTCGGGCAATATGCGAAACGCCACCGAGGCCCGCCGCATGAAGGACCCGGCCGGCCAGCGCCAGTACGCCGACTGGATCGTGGCTGGCCTACGGGCCGCCCTGCGCCGCTAGGGGCGTCCGCCCTGAGCGGAATCGGCCCGGGAAGGCTTCGGCCGCCCCAGGCGTTACCCATGAGTCAGCCCCCCAGGGCGCGAACGGGTGACCCCGGGGGAGCGGCGCTAGCATCGAACCAGCCCGGCCCGGCCTGCGTCGGATCGGCAAGGTCCTCGACGGAGGGCCCTGAAGTAGGGAGTGGATGAGCATGTTCGAGAGGTTTACCGACCGGGCTCGCCGGGTCGTCGTCCTGGCGCAAGAAGAGGCCCGGATGCTCAACCACAACTACATCGGCACCGAGCACATCCTGCTCGGCCTCATCCATGAAGGCGAGGGCGTCGCCGCCAAGGCCCTCGAGAGCCTCGGCATCTCCCTCGAGGCCGTGCGCCAGCAGGTCGAGGAGATCATCGGCCAGGGCCAGCAGGCCCCGAGCGGTCACATCCCCTTCACCCCGCGCGCCAAGAAGGTCCTCGAACTGTCGCTGCGCGAGGCACTGCAGCTCGGCCACAACTACATCGGCACCGAGCACATTCTTCTGGGCCTCATCCGCGAGGGCGAGGGTGTCGCCGCCCAGGTCCTCGTGAAGCTGGGCGCCGACCTCAACCGCGTGCGCCAGCAGGTCATCCAGCTTCTCTCCGGCTACCAGGGCAAGGAACCGGCGACGGCCGGTGGCCCCGCCGAAGGCACGCCGTCCACCTCGCTGGTCCTCGACCAGTTCGGTCGCAACCTCACCCAGGCGGCGCGCGAGGCCAAGCTCGACCCGGTCATCGGGCGCGAGAAGGAGATCGAGCGCGTCATGCAGGTGCTGTCGCGCCGCACCAAGAACAACCCGGTCCTCATCGGCGAGCCCGGCGTGGGCAAGACCGCCATCGTCGAGGGCCTGGCCCAAAACATCATCCGCGGCGAGGTCCCCGAGACCCTCAAGGACAAGCAGCTCTACACCCTCGACCTCGGCGCCCTGGTCGCCGGCAGCCGCTACCGCGGTGACTTCGAGGAGCGCTTGAAGAAGGTGCTCAAGGAGATCCGCACCCGCGGCGACATCATCTTGTTCATCGATGAGATGCACACGCTCGTCGGCGCCGGTGCTGCCGAGGGCGCGATCGATGCCGCCAGCATCCTCAAGCCGATGCTCGCGCGTGGCGAACTCCAGACCATCGGTGCGACGACCCTCGACGAATACCGCAAGTACGTCGAGAAGGACGCCGCCCTCGAGCGCCGCTTCGCCCCGATCCAGGTACAGGCACCCGATGTCTCCGACACCGTCGAGATCCTCAAGGGCCTGCGCGACCGCTACGAGTCGCACCACCGCGTCTCCATCACCGATGGTGCACTCTCGGCCGCGGCTCGCCTGTCGGATCGCTACATCTCCGACCGCCAACTGCCCGACAAGGCCATCGACCTCATCGACGAGGCTGGTTCGCGTCTGCGCATCCGCCGCATGACCGCGCCGCCCGACCTGCGCGAGTTCGACGAGCGCATCGCCGACGTGCGTCGCGAGAAGGAGTCGGCCATCGACTCCCAGGACTTCGAGAAGGCTGCCGCGCTCCGCGACACCGAAAAGAACCTCCTCGCCGAGAAGGCCCAGCGCGAGCGCGAGTGGAAGTCCGGCGACATGGATGTCGTGGCCGAGGTCGATGAGCGACTCATCGCCGAGGTCCTCGCTCTCATGACCGGCATCCCGGTCACCGACCTGTCCGAGGACGACGCTGCTCGCCTCATCCGCATGGAGGAGGAGCTGCACCGCCGGGTCATCGGCCAGGACCAGGCCATCAAGGCGCTGTCGAAGTCGATCCGCCGCACGCGCGCGGGCCTGAAGGACCCCAAGCGCCCGTCGGGATCATTCATCTTCGCCGGGCCGTCGGGCGTCGGCAAGACCGAGCTGTCCAAGACGCTCGCGGAGTTCCTCTTCGGCGACGAAGACGCACTCATCGCCCTCGACATGAGCGAGTTCTCCGAGAAGCACACCGCGTCACGCCTCTTCGGCTCGCCTCCCGGCTACGTCGGCTACGAAGAGGGCGGCCAGCTCACCGAGAAGGTTCGCCGCAAGCCGTTCTCCGTCGTGCTCTTCGACGAGGTCGAGAAGGCCCACCCCGACATCTTCAACTCGCTGCTGCAGGTGCTCGAAGAAGGCCGTCTCACCGACGCCCAGGGTCGCGTGGTCGACTTCAAGAACACCGTCATCATCATGACGACCAACCTGGGCAGCCGCGATGTCTCCAAGGGCGTGATGATGGGCTTCGCGCCGGAGAACGACGACCTGAGTGCCTACGAGCGCATGAAGACCAAGGTGCAGCAGGAACTCAAGCAGCACTTCCGCCCGGAGTTCCTCAACCGCATCGACGACGTCATCGTCTTCCACCAGCTCAGCAAGGCCGAGATCGTGTCCATCGTCGACCTCATGATCAATCACCTCGACGAGCGCTTGAAGGACCGCGACATCTCGCTCGACCTCACGCAGTCTGCGCGTGAGCTCCTCGCCGAGCGCGGCTACGACTCGTCGATGGGCGCTCGTCCGCTGCGTCGCACGATCCAGCGCGAGATCGAAGACCCGCTGAGCGAGAAGATGCTCTTCGGCGAGATCGTGCCGGGCTCGATCGTGCTGGTCGACGTGTCGACGGCCGACGACGGCACGAAGGACTTCACGTTCATCTCTAATCCGCGTGCCGACGTACCCGACCTGCCCCCCGTCGAAACCGCCGGCACCGACTGATCGGGCTCTCGCATGCCGCGTGATCCGCTGATCCCCGGCCTGCGCGAATACGACGCGCCGCGCCGCCGAAGGCGCACCCCCGCGTTCTGGGGGTGGCTCTTCGGCGGCCTCGCGGTCGTCGTTGCCCTCGTTGTCGCGGGTGGTCTCGTGGCCGGCATCGGCCCACTGCGCGCCCTCGGCACCGCCGAGACCCCGCTCGACCCGGTGTCGTGGCGATCGACTTCCGATCCGCAGGTGATCCAGGTGGCTGTCGCGCTCCCGGAGGCCGGCCTGTGCACCGGCGACGAGGTGCTCGTCCGCGTCATCGAGCGACCCAATGTCATCGAGGTGTCCGCGGTTCGCGCGGCACCGCGCGGCTCTCAGGAGTGCGCGGGAATCGGTATCGCGGGCGATCGCACGTGGGTCGATGTGTCGCTCGACGAACCGATGGGTGAGCGAACCGCCGTGCGCGTGTCCGACCGCGTCCCGCTCACCAACGAATCCGCCCTCACGCCATAGCCCCCTCCGCGTCTTGTTCGCGTTTCTGGTCGCCAAGTTTCCGATTTAGCAGCCGGAAACGCGAACAAGGTGATCGTGGTCGTCACGCGGGCAGTGACCACCGGCCACGCGCTGCGGGTACGACGAGCCCGTCGGCCACGAGTCCGTCGAGTGCGCGAGCGCGCTGGATCGCATCGGGCCACGCCAGGTCGAGGGCCCGCTGGGTGACGGGTGCGTCGCTCGCCCGCAGCACCGCCAGCAGCGCTCCCCGAGCCTGGCGGTCGGATCCGTCGTAGGCCGCCTGCCGACGGCGTGCCTCGCCGGCCGGTCGCCCGAGGGCCAGCCAGGCGCAACTGTCGGCGATGGGGCAGGCATCGCAGCGCGGTGAGCGGCTCGTGCAGACCAGGGCCCCGAGCTCCATGAGGGCGGCCATCCAGGCGGCCCCCTCGCCGTCGGCCGGTGGCATGAGTTCGGCAGCGCGACGTCGCTCCTCGACCGTCACCGAGCCGAGAGCATCGGGCAGGCCGCGGTCATGTCGCGCGAGGACGCGACGGACGTTGGTGTCGAGCGCGAGCCCGGGTTGGCCGTAGGCGAATGCGCGGACCGCACCCGCCGTGTACTCGCCGACGCCGGGCAGGGCGAGCAGGTGCTCGTGTACGTCGGGGACGAGTCCGTCGTGGCGTTCGACGATGACGACGGATGCTTCGTGCAGTCGCTTGGCTCGGCGCGGGTAGCCCAGTCGCCCCCACGCGCGGATCGCCTCGGCCGGTGAATCGGCGGCGAGGTCGGTCGGCTGGGGCCAGCGATCCATCCAGGCCGTCCACGCGGGGATGACGCGATCGACCGGCGTCTGCTGCAGCATGAACTCCGAGACCAGGACGCCCCAGCCGTGCGGCCCGGGCCCGGGGGCCGGGGGGCGGCGCCAGGGCAGGGCTCGGCCCGTGCGGGCGAACCACGTCGCCAGGGCACCCGCTGAGGCGTGCGGACCCCCCTGACCGGGGTCATTTCCACGAGGCATCGGGGCCGATGGTGGCATGCCCCCTGGGGGGAGCGGGTAGCGTGCTGACCCGTGAGCACGGTGATGTGGCCCGTCGGGCCCGAGCCGCCCGGCGTCTACTGGCGCCGGCGCGTCATCGTGCTCGTCGTCCTCCTTCTCATCCTCGTGCTGCTGTGGTGGCTCATCTTCGGCCGCTCGAGCGGCGGGGGCGGCGATGCCGGCCCCGAGCCCACGCCCACGCCGGCTCCCACCTCGCAGAGCGCCTCGCCCAGCCCGGAACCAGCGCCCACGAGTGCCTCGCCGTCGCCGACCGACACCAAGCCGGTCGAGTGCCTCGACGAGAACATCCTGGTCGAGGCCAGCGCCGAGGAGGCGATCTACCCGGTGGGCTCCACCCCGACGCTCACCTTGACGGTGACCAACATCGGGACCTTCGCCTGCAAGCGCGACATCGGCCCGGGAGCCAATGAGCTGCAGATCACCTCGGGCGACTGGCGGGTGTGGTCGAGCGATGACTGCAACCCCAGCGAGGAGAAGGACATCATCACCCTCGACCGGGGCGAGGCCTTCCAGACCCAGCTGGCCTGGGACGGCTACCTCTCCGAGGTGGGCTGCCCGCCCGATATGCCGATGGCTGAGGCGGGGGAATACACCGTGCTGGGGCGCAATGGCGCGATCGTCAGCGCTCCCAGCGCCCTCCGCCTGGAGTAGGCGCCTCAGACGTAGCGGTCGAGGATGCTGCTCTCGGCCAGCCGCGACAGCCCCTCGCGCACCGATCGGGCGCGTGACTCGCCGACTCCCTCGACTGTCTGCAGGTCTTCGATGCCCGCGGCCAGCAACTTCTGCAGTGAGCCGAACTTCGTGACGAGTCGATCCATGATCGTGTCGGGCAGGCGCGGGATGCGCGCGAGCAGTCGATAGCCGCGCGGGCTCGCGGACTGCTCGAGCAGGTCTTCGCTCGCGGGGAAGCCGATGACCCGGGCCACTGCGCTGAGGTCGAGCAGATCACTCGCGGTGAGCGCGTCCAACTGCTCGATCGCCTTGTCGACCTTGCGCTGCCGATGGCCACCGGAGGGCACGTAGTCGCGCAGCACGAGCACCCGCTCCTTGTCGATGCCGGCCACGAGCTCTTCGAGCTGCAGGGAGACCAGGCGCCCGTCGCTACCGAGCTCGATGATGTAGCCCTCGATCTCGCGGGCAATGCGCAGCACCATCTCGATGCGCTGGGCCACGGCAACGACGTCACGCGTGGTGACGAGGTCCTCGATCTCGACCGCCGAGAGCGTGCCGTTGACCTCGTCGAGGCGCATCTTGTAGCGCTCGAGGGTGGCGAGCGCCTGGTTGGCACGGGCGAGGATCGCGGAGGATTCCTCGAGCACGTGGCGTCGCCCCGAGACGTAGATCGCGACGGTGTACATCGACTTCGACACCGACACGACCGGTATCCCGGTTTCCTTCGACACGCGGTCGGCGGTGCTGTGACGCGTGCCGGTCTCGTCGGTGGGCAGCGAGGGGTCGGGGAAGAGCGCGACGTTGGCGCGCAGGATCCGGCTGGCGTCGCGCTCGAGGATGATCGCGCCGTCCATCTTGGCGAGCTCGCGCAGTCGGGTGGCCATGAAGTCGACGTTGATGTCGAAGCCCCCGCGCGCGATGTGGTCGAGGGACCCATCCTCACCGAGGACGATGAGACCGCCGGTGCGTCCGCGCAGAATGCGCTCGAGTCCGTCGCGCAAGGGGGTGCCGGGGGCGACCATGGCGAGGACCTCGCGCATGAGCGCGTCGGTGTTGACCTCGGGCGGCACGCTTCTCCCTTGTCTCGGTGATCGTGAGCGTATCCGGCCCCGTGCGACGTACTGAGATCCCCTCGTGGGTGGGCGCAAGAACACCCATATCGGTCGGTCGCGTCGTAGGGTGGCGGCGTCCTGGTGATCAGGGCGTGATCACCATCCCGGAATCGAGACGTCCCCATGACCGGCAGGTACGCGCGGCGCCGCTCGTCGTCCGGGCGCGCCTGGCTTCCGGTGGGCCTGGCCGTGGCGGTGCTGGCCTCGTTGGTGGCCGTGGGGTCGGTCTCTCAGGGGAGCGGGTCTGCGGAGGCGGCCGAGCGGGTGATGCCGCGGTCCGGTGCAAGCGACGACACCCTCGGCTACTGGACGCCGATGGGCATCAGGGTCAGGACCGGTGATGATTCGTTTCAGGACCCGGGCCTGAACCAAGCCGTATACGCCCTCGCGATGTATGACGACAGCATCTACGCGGGCGGACTCTTCGATGACACCGGCGGCGGAGGCAACAACGAGGCCAACTGCAGTGACGATGCGGAGTATCCCCTCCAGTGCATTGCGGTGTGGAGTGAAGACGACACGGCGTGGCGGCCGGTGGGAGGTGGCTTCAACAACGAGGTCAAGACACTCACGGTCATGGGCAACTCCCTGTATGCCGGGGGCCTATTTGACGACACTGTGGGAGGACCAGGTGTCGGGAGTTGTAAGCCTCTGCCAGGGGTGCGATGGAACTCGCACACCCTCCCGCTTGCCCTTCGTGACGACTCGTGGAGTTCCGTCGTGTGGGGGGATGACTCAACCGGCATCATCGGCGGCGATGAAGGTTTCGTAGCCGTAGCTTCCGCGGCCGATGACACACCGGTCATGACCTCTTCTGACGGAGTCAATTGGGACAAGCCACCGGGTCCAGTCCCCGCGAGCGCTTGGCAGTCCGTCACGTGGGGCGATGACTCCACGGCCATTGACGCTGACGATGACACCTTTGTGGCGGTGGCGTCGAGCGGGGGTACCCGAGTGATGACGTCAAACGACGGCGTCACATGGATAGGGCGCACTGTCGGCGTCGATCCCAACGCGTGGAGGTCGGTCGCCTGGGGTGATTCCACGCCTACTTTGCCAGGCGGAGCCAGGTTTGTTGCGGTGGCATCCAGCGGGACGAACCGCGTGATGACGTCTGCCGATGGTGCGACGTGGACTCCTCGTGCCGCGGCCTCTGCCAACTCGTGGAGCTCCGTTGCCTGGGGAAGTGCAAAGTTTGTGGCGGTGGCCTCAGGTGGAGACGACACGCGGGTCATGTACTCAACCGACGGCGAGAACTGGCTCCAACCATCCACGCGCGTTCCCAACCGTGATTGGCAGTCCGTCACCTGGGCAAACAACATATTCGTGGCGGTGGCATCTAGCGGGGACGACACCCGGGTCATGACTTCCGAGGACGGAATCAAGTGGGTGCCTCGGGCAAGTTCCTTCTACGAGAATTCATGGAAGTCCGTCACGTGGGCCGGCGACATGTTCGTCGCCGTTGGGGACAGCGGCAATGCTTCAGAGCGACAGGTCATGACCTCGCGCGACGGCGTCACGTGGTCCTCGCGTACTACGGGCACAGTGCCAAACGAGTGGCAGTCGGTGGCTCGCGGTGATGCCGGCGAGCCCGGTAAGGCAGCTGATGACACGGTTGTCGCGGTGGGTGCCGGTGGGACTCTCGGTGCGCAGGTCATGACCTCCGTGGAGGCCGAGTCCCCCGGTGAACTTCGCTGCATTTCAGCCTGGAACGGCTCGATGTGGAGTCCGCTTGCTCAAGGCCTGGATGGTGATCCCACCGCTCTTGCTGCACTCGGCGATGACACGCTAGTTGTTGGC
>NBNH01000288.1 GCA_004379115.1 Actinomycetales bacterium mxb001 | reverse complement strand
TTGACGACGGCGACGAGATCGCCTTCGGTGCCGTCACGTTGACTGCGGTTCATCTGGTCGGGCACACGCCCGGATCCATTGCCCTCGTGTACGACGATCCGGAGGGTCAGCCGCAGGTCTTCACGGGCGACTGCCTCTTCCCGGGTGGCGTGGGCAACACCTGGGAGGACCCCGATCGCTTCGCCACCCTCTACGACGGTGTCGTCACCAAGTTGTTCGGCCGCTTGCCGGATGAGACCTGGGTCTACCCCGGCCACGGCAAGGACACCAGCATCGGCGCCGAACGCCCGAGTCTGGCCGAATGGCAGGAGCGAGGCTGGTAGCGCCTCCCTTTCCACTCAACCGTCGGCGCGGGCGAGGCGGATGACGGGGACGTGGTGCCCGGACTCCCCTGCGCCATCGGGTGCGAACCCTTGGCGCACGTAGAACTCCCGGGCCCGTGCGTTGCGCTCAGCCACCCAGAGGCTGACCGGACCATTCGAAGGCACCATCGCCATGAGGGATGAGCCGATGCCCTGGCCCCACGCGTTCGGTTCGACGTACAGCGTGTAGACCTCGAGTTGACCCGTACGATCCTCATCGCGCGAGTCCCCGAAGGCGATGAACCCGCATACGGCACCGCCCTCCTCGGCGACCAGCAACGTGCCCACGCCTTTGTCGAGGTACGACGACCACCACTCGGTGCGCTGCTCCGGGGTACGCCGAGTGGGCAGTTCGATGCCCTCCTTGGCGGCGTCCCACGCCGCGATATGCACCGCGACGATCGCGGGCACGTCGGCCAGGGATGCCGGACGCACGCGCGCGGCGTGACCGTTGGTCGTCAGGAAGCGCCCTTGTCCTCGTCATGGGGGCGAGGTTGAGTGATGGTGCCCGCGTGGGCGCGTGCCGAAGGATCCTTGCGCACCTTCAACCACGAAGCCACCGTCACGACAATCAGGATCGCCGCGATCACTCCCAAGGAGAACAGCGTGGGGATCTTCGGCACGACCGGATACGTCTCGTGGAAGAACGTGAGGATCAACTTGACGCCGATGAAGATCAGGATGACCGAGAGACCCATCGACAGGTAGATCAGCTTGTCGAGCAGGCCGCGGAGGAGGAAGTAGAGCGCCCTCAGGCCGAGCAGAGCCGCTGCATTGGCGGTGAAGACCAGGTAAGGCTCCTGGGTGACCCCGAACGTGGCCGGGATCGAATCCAAGGCGAAGAGCAGGTCGGTCGAGGCGATGGCCACCATGACGAGGAGCAGGGGCGTGGCCAAGCGCTTGCCATCGATCTTCACGAACAACTTCGTGCCGTGGTAGTCCTCTGTCACCGGGTACCAGCGCCGGAACGTGCGAACGACCAGGTTGTCCTTGGGCTCTGGGTCAGCATCTCGATGGCGGAAGAGCTGGATGCCCGTCCAGATGAGGATGGCCCCGAAGATGACGAACGTGAATGCGAAGGCCGCGAGGGCCGCCGCACCGATGGCGATGAAGATCGCGCGTAGGACCAAGGCGAGCACGACACCGAAGAGCAGGACTCGCTGGTGGTAGATGCTCGGCACCGCGAACTGGGTCAGGATGATGACGAAGACAAAGAGGTTGTCGACCGATAGCGACTTCTCGACCAGGTAGGCCGCGAAGTATTGGGTGCCGAAATCGCTACCAGACATCACCCAGACAACGACGCCGAACGCAATGGCGATCCCGATGTAGAAGATCGACCACCACGCTGCCTCCTTGAAGGAGACGTCGTGAGGCTTGCGGCTCACCGTGAGGAAGTCCATGGCGACCAGCACCAAGATGGCACCGATCGTGACGAGCCAGAGCGTCAGCGAGACGTTCAAGGAATCCTCCGGGTGGATGAGCCCTCCACGCTAGCCGGACGGCGGGGGGTCCGCCTCCCGGGGCTCCTCCGCTAGATCCTCCAGCGCCACGCCAAAGTCCGCCTCTGCCTCCACCTCGGCGATGGATTCGGGGCTGGAGGCAATCAGCGCAGGGTTGCGCCTTACGGCGATCAGGCTGATCACAGTGGTGGCGGCCAGAACGGCCAGGATCACCCCGAGCGATACCACGATGGGGATGTGAGGGACGTTCAGATCGGTGGTCTCCGCGAGCGCCTCGAGGATCAGTTTCACCCCGATGAAGGCCAGGATGACGGCCAGCCCCTTGTTGAGGTAGACGAGCTTGTCGAACAGCCCGTGCAGGAGAAAGAAGAGCTGCCGCAGGCCCATAAGGGCGAAGGCGTTGGCCGTGAACACGATGTAGGCCTCGCGGGTGAGGCCGAAGACCGCAGGAATGCTGTCGATGGCAAAGAGAAGGTCCGTTGTGCCGATGGCCAGCATCACCAGGAGCATGGGCGTGACGTAGCGCTTGCCGTCGATCTTCACGGTGAGCTTGGTCCCGTGATACTCCCGGGTTGTGGGAACCCGCTTCTCGACGGCGCGTACGAGCGCATTGCCCTCAGGGTCCGGCTCCTCGTCGTGCGACCGCCACACCTTGATGGCCGTGTAAATCAGGAGAGCACCAAACAGGAAGAACGTGGCAGCGAAGCGGGCTATTGCCTCGGCACCCACGATGATGAGGATCCCGCGCAGCACCAGAGCGATGACGATGCCGATGAGCAGCACCCGATGTCGATGCTCCGGGGGTACCGCGAAAGCCGACATGATCACGAGGAACACGAAGAGGTTGTCGACGCTCAGGCTGTATTCGGTGATGTAGCCCGCAAGAAACTGCCCGGCATAGGTGGGGGCGAAGTACACATAGAGAAACACGGCAAATGCCATGGCGAGAACGATGTAGAAGATCACCCATCGGGTCGCCTCACGTGGACCGAAGGTGTGCGGCTTGCTATCGACGAGCAGCAGGTCGAGCACGATGACCCCGACGAGCCCGCCAATGGTGGCGATCCACAGCCAGAGGGGAACGTTCACGCGGTTCCTGCCTCACGCATGCCGCGGAGTTCACGCTTAAGCTCACCGATCTCGTCTCGGTAGCGCGCAGCCAACTCGAAGTGCAGTTCGGCGGCGGCCTGGTGCATCTGCTCGGTGAGATCACGAATGAGATCGGTGAGGTCCTGACCAGCCAGCGTCGAGGCCTTTCGGCGGATCGGCTGCTCAGCGAGCAATGCCTCGGTGTCCGCATCTTCGCGGGCGAGGAGGTCGGTGATGTCGCCGATCTTCTTGCGCAGGGGTGTTGGGTCGATGCCGTTAGCTTCATTGAAGGCGACCTGCTTGTCGCGACGTCGGTTGGTTTCGTCGATGGCTCGAGCCATCGACGGGGTCACCGAGTCGGCGTACATGTGGACCTCGCCGCTGACGTTGCGCGCTGCTCGTCCGATGGTCTGGATCAATGACGTATCAGAGCGAAGGAACCCCTCCTTGTCGGCATCGAGGATGGCCACCAGCGACACCTCCGGCAGGTCGAGGCCCTCGCGCAGCAGATTGATGCCCACCAGGACGTCGAACTCACCGAGCCGCAACTCACGAAGCAATTCGACACGACGCAGGGTGTCGACCTCCGAGTGCAGGTAGCGCACGCGCACGCCGTGCTCCTCGAGGTAGTCGGTGAGGTCCTCGGCCATGCGCTTGGTCAGCGTGGTCACCAGCACCCTCTCACGGCGCTCCGCTCGCACTCGGATTTCGTGCATGAGGTCGTCGATCTGCCCCTGTGTGGGCTTGACCACGATGCGTGGGTCGATCAGGCCGGTCGGGCGGATCACCTGCTCGACGAACTCGCCCTGGGTCTGGCCGAGCTCGAAGGGTCCAGGAGTCGCCGACAGGTAGACGGTCTGACCGATGCGCTCCCGGAACTCCTCCCAGCGCAGCGGACGATTGTCCATGGCGCTGGGCAGCCGGAACCCGTGATCGACGAGGGTTCGCTTACGGCTCATGTCACCCTCGTACATCGCCCCAATCTGCGGCACCGTGACGTGTGACTCGTCGATGATCAGCAGGAAATCCTCGGGGAAGTAGTCCAGGAGGCAGTTCGGGGGCGATCCGGGCTCTCGACCGTCGATGTGACGCGAGTAGTTCTCGATGCCGGAGCATGAACCGACGTTGCGCATCATCTCGATGTCATATGTCGTACGCATGCGCAGTCGCTGTGCCTCCAGCAGCTTGCCCTGACCTTCGAGCTCAGCCAGCCGCACCTCGAGTTCGGCCTCGATATCGGCGATCGCCCTCGCCATGCGCTCCGGGCCCGCCACGTAGTGAGTGGCCGGAAAAATGTAGAGCTCCTCATCGTCGGTCAGGATCTCTCCCGTGACGGGATGCAACGTCATCAGGCGCTCGATCTCGTCTCCGAACATCTCGATACGCACCGGATGCGTCTCGTAGACGGGGTAGATCTCCAGCGTGTCGCCGCGCACGCGGAATGTGCCCCGCTCGAAGCTAACGTCATTGCGCGTGTATTGGATGTCGACGAGCTGGCGAAGCAACTGGTCGCGGTCGCGCTCCTCCCCCACCCGAAGCCGGAGCATCCGGTCGACGTACTCCTGGGGAGTGCCCAGGCCGTAGATTGCCGACACCGTTGCCACCACGACGACGTCTCGCCGCGTCAAAAGCGCGTTAGTAGCCGAGTGGCGCAGGCGCTCGACTTCCTCGTTGATCGAGGAGTCCTTCTCGATGTAGGTGTCGGTCTGAGGCACATAGGCCTCGGGCTGGTAGTAGTCGTAGTAGGACACGAAGTACTCGACCGCATTGTTGGGCAGGAGTTCGCGGAACTCATTCGCCAGTTGGGCAGCCAGCGTCTTGTTGGGCGCCATCACCAACGTGGGACGCTGCAGGCGCTCGATGAGCCAGGCCGCCGTCGCGCTCTTGCCCGTGCCCGTCGCTCCCAGGAGGACGATGTCGCGTTCGCCCGCCTGGACCCTTCCCTGAAGGTCCTCGATCGCAGCGGGCTGGTCTCCCGATGGGCTGAAGTCCGAGACGACCTCGAAGGGCGCGACACGGCGTACGAGGTCGGTGACAGGTCTCACCGCGCCAGCCTAGGCGCCGTCAGCCATCAGGCGAGTCCACAGATCATCCACCTGGGCCGGAAGATCGATCAGGGCCCCGCCGTTGTCGATCACGTGGTCTGCAACAGCGAGCCGATCAGCCCGGGACGCCTGGGAACTCACCCGGGCCCGGGCGTCATCCTCGGATAGACCGCGCTGCACGAGCCTGGCCACCCGGATGTCCTCCGGTGCATCCACGACCACGATGGCGTCCCATCCCTCGAGCGCGGCCGGTCCCTGCTCCACGAGCAGGGGCATGTCGTAGACGACGACGGCTCCCGGCGGTGTCGCGGCGAGCCTCTCAGCGCTCACCGCGGCGATGCGCGGATGCGTGATGCCATTGAGCCTTGCTAAGGCATCTGGGTCGGCGAATACGATCTTGGCCAATGCAGGCCGGTCGAGGTGACCATCGGGTGCCAGGACTCCAGCACCGAACGCCTTGACGATCTCTTCTAGGGCGGGCTGACCGGGCTCGACGATCTCGCGTGCGATGGCATCGGCGTCCACGATCACGGCGCCGCGATCGGCCAACAGCCCAGCGACCGTGCTCTTGCCCGAGCCGATCCCGCCGGTGAGCGCCAGCCTCACGGCAGAGCACCGTAGTCGACTTGGGCCAGCGTCAATCCGGTCACGCAGATCCCCACGCCCTCCGGTGGAGTCATCACCACGGTGTCGCCCGCACCCTTGAGAACGTAGGTGATCTCGCCGAGTCCCTCGCGCAGGGGAATCTCGACGGGTGGACCCTGCAGTGACGCGGTGGCCAATCCGTCGCCCGACGCGATGTATTCCATCCGAGCGACCCAAATCCATTCGAACACCGTGGTGTCCATCTCGATATTGGTTGGTCCATCCGTGACCGCCCAACCGCATTCGCCGGATAGTCCCGGCACCGAGGTTGAGCTCGTTGCCAACACAGGCTCCACGAGGGTTCCGTCGTCCTTGAGTGCCAGGACCACCGTCCCAGCCTCGTTCCACCGCACGGGCAGCCGCAGGCCGCTCAACACGTACGACGCATTGGCGCGCTCGAGGAAGAGCGGTGCCATGACCTCCGGCGGAACCTTGCGGTCGAGGACGGGTGTATCGAGATTGGCCTCCAGAGATGCTCGAGCCTGTGCGACGTAACGCTTGGCGGGGCTGTCGTGCCATGAGGAACCCACCGCAATGCTGGGCATGAGCAGGAGGTTCACCAGCACCACGAGCGCACCCGCGGAGACCAGCACCGGAGCTCGCGAGGGCAGCCATGACAGGCGCCGAGGCTCCGGCAAAGGCGAACCTGCTGGCTTGACGAAGGCGAAGGGCAGGACGATCGCGCCCACGATGAAGAGATCCTCCACGTATCTCGGATCGTAGGCGAGGACCAAACCGAAGTCGTTGATGCGCCCGAATGCGAACAGAACCACGGTCAGAAGCGCATAGCCCGCGATCAGCACCCAGGCGTTCCACGCGTATCGCCATCGCAGGACGGAGACAACGACGAGGAAGGCCACGACCTGCCACACCAGGAAAACGGCCCACCATGCCGCGGCGGTGCCGGGCGACAGGCCCGGCGTGAATCCGGCCCAAGGACCCCCGAGGTAAGCGGGCAGCCACACCTCGCCCAGGCTGATGCGGATCGAGTCGATGAACTGTTGCAGCGTGGGGTCCGAGCGCAGGACCTGCTCAGGCTGAGCGGCGAAGTACACGGCCGTGAAGGGCAGGCTGATGATGACTGCCGCAAGGGGAAACGCCCAGCGGCGTCCCCACGGAGGAAGGCCCCAGCGGCCTCGTCCCGGCCAGTAGCGCCACAGCAGCCACACGACGAGCGGCAGCGCCAGCAGGGTCGTCTGCCAGAACAGCAGACCGATGACGTAGGAAAGGATCGCGCCCAAGGTGAACGCCCACCGCGGCAACTGGGTGTCGCGAATAGCGAAGTAGAGCATCCACACCAGGGCAGCCCCCCAGGGCAGCACCTGCAGGGCCGATGCGTACCAAGCGCTCACCGTCGTCAGCAGGGGGGACAGGGCAATGAGACTGACGACGACTGTGGTCCACGGACGGTTTCCGAAGGCAGCCTTCATGCACATGACGGCACCCGCCAGGAACACGACCCACAGCACAGTGCACACGAGCACCGCTAGGGACCACGACATCGGTGCGACCGCTTGGCTCAACCAGACGACGGCAAAGCCCAGCGGCATCAGATGCCCGTTGTAGACCTGGGAGACGAATTCGGTGAACGGACGACTCGCGTCAGCAAGGTAGAAGAAGTCGTCCATGTGGAAGAACCCGCCCCACATGGCCCACAGGTGCAGGAGCACACCCCCGGCCCCGACAGCCCAAGGCAACGCCCTGGGCCAGGTCACGGTCGGGCGCCCCGACTCCTCGCTCACCTCGGTGCTCCGACGGACCCGCCGGCTCTCCCCTAGTCCTCGGCGACGAGCTTGTCGCGCAATGCCTGGAGCGACTCATCGGAGGCGAGGGCGCCTTCGTCGGAGGGTGAGGTCTCGGAGGAGTACTCCGTCGCCGTTCCCTCCGCTACCGCCACCTCCGCGTCTGCCGAGCGCATCTCCGATGCCTGCTTGCGGTGCGCTTCCCAGCGCGCGTGGGCTTCGGCGTATTCGCGCTCCCACTCGGCCCGCTGGTTTTCGAAGCCGACCTTCCACTCGCCCGTCTCCGGATCGAAGCCCTCCGGCCCGACGTAGTTGCCCGCATCATCAAACGCGGGCGCCATGCCGTAGAGGTAGGGATCGAACTCGAGAGCCACCTCACCGTCGCCAGACTCGTTGGCCTGCTTGAGGCTCAGCGAGATCCGTCGACGTTCGAGATCGATGTCGATGACCTTGACGAAAATCTCGTCACCAACCTGGACGATCTGCTCAGGGATCTCGACGTGACGCTCAGCCAGCTCGGAGATGTGCACCAGACCCTCGATGCCCTCCTCGACACGGACAAATGCACCGAAGGGCACGAGCTTGGTCACGCGACCGGGGGTCACCTGGCCAATCTGATGCGTGCGAGCGAAGTGCTGCCAGGGGTCCTCCTGCGTGGCCTTGAGCGACAGCGAGACGCGCTCGCGGTCCATGTCGACGTCGAGTACCTCGACGGTGACTTCCTGGCCCACCTCCACGACCTCTGAAGGATGGTCGATGTGCTTCCAGGACAACTCGGACACGTGAACGAGACCGTCGACACCGCCAAGGTCGACGAAGGCGCCGAAGTTGACGATCGAGGAGACCACGCCGGATCGGATCTGACCCTTCTGGAGCTGGTTGAGGAAGGTCTGTCGCACCTCGCTCTGCGTCTGCTCGAGCCAGGCGCGGCGAGACAGGACGACGTTGTTGCGGTTCTTGTCGAGCTCGATGATCTTCGCCTCGAGGGTCTTGCCGACGTAGGGCTGAAGGTCACGAACGCGGCGCATCTCCACCAGCGATGCCGGGAGGAAGCCACGCAGTCCGATGTCGATGATCAGTCCGCCCTTGACCACCTCGATGACCGAGCCCTCGACGACTCCGTCTTCTTCCTTGATTCGCTCGATCGTGCCCCAGGCGCGCTCGTACTGTGCACGCTTCTTGGACAGAATCAGTCGGCCTTCCTTGTCCTCCTTCTGGAGAACGAGCGCCTCGACGGAATCACCCACGGACACGACCTCATTGGGATCGATGTCGTGCTTGATGGACAGCTCGCGCGAGGGGATAACGCCCTCGGTCTTGTAGCCGATGTCGAGAAGGACTTCGTCGCGATCGACCTTGACGATGGTGCCCTCGACGATGTCACCATCGTTGAAGTACTTGATCGTTGAATCGATGGCCGCAAGGAACTCGTCAGAAGTGCCGATGTCGTTGACGGCCACCACGGGCGCGTCGAATGTCTGGGAGGTCAAGGAGACTCCGGTCGGATAGATGTCGTCGGACACGCGTCTAGCCCGTGATCAACGTGGACGGGATGCCCCGGCAACAACCGGTGCCCTCAGGCCTCGAAGAACGTCACGAATCCGCTACGTCTGGAACGCGTGCGGGCTCGGCGCGCCCCGAAAGGATAGCGCAGGGCCGTGAAGGCCCTCCCCCGTGGCTAGGAGGTCGGGGCTCCCGCGTGAGTGCCCCCCTGGCGACGCTTGGACGTGAGCACCAGGATCGCCCCGACGATGAGCAGAATCGCCCCGAGGATCACGGCGACGAGGGGCACCGTGCTATTCAGCAAGGTGATGAGCGCCGACTGGGTCTTGGCGTACTCAACGCCGGCCGATGCCTCTTCGGGTGTGGTGCCGATCACGGCGTCGAGGATCGTCACCTTGTCGGTGTTGTCAGGGCCGCGCAGGGTCTGAACCTGGACGCTCTCGCCCTTGACGATCGCCCCGGTCTGGGGCTCGACGAACATCGTCAGGACGTTGCTGTAGTAGCGGGGGGCTACGAAGGTGGGCAGCGGAGACCCCACGAGGTCGCCGGGCACCTCGATCGTGCCGGTCTGGGTCGGCTCGACCGTGACCACGTACTTGTAGACCGGCAGACCATCGAGATCTTCCTGGCCCTGGTAGACCGCCTCGACGGTGTCGTTGATCGAGGTATCGAAATAGGGGTAGTTCTGCGGCTGGGTGAACATCGGGAACTTCAGCGGCACGATGCCGGACATCTCGACGTTTTCGCCATCGAGATTGGCGCCGCAGCAGTTGGACATCTCTGATGTCACTCGGTTGAAAGCAAACCGAGCCGTGTTGGCAAGGACGACGACGCCCGCGTTGTCTTCGACACGCTGGAACGTGTCGTAGATCGCGAGGTCGCCAGCCTTGGCTTCTTCGGTCTGGCTGGCCGGCACATCGCCACGGGTGAAGCGCGTGACGGTCAAGGGCACGTCAGTGCGCTCCGTCAACGTCGCGGGATCGAACAACTTCGCCGCCACGCCGGCCTGGTCTGTCTGCGTCACGCCGCCATCGGATTCGCCGGGTGACAGGGGTGCCTTGGCGACCGCCGGAACGACCGTGAAGCGCATCAGGGCGCCGAGCACGACGAGGAAGACACCGAGCCCGACGAGGACGAGGCCAATCCCGCGCTTCATGAGACCTCCGTGGTCACCGGGGCCGCTTCGAGGCGACCGCTCGCTGAACGGTACCGGATACTGGGGTAACGCGCCCGTATCTTGGGCCTGACGGATCAGGAGGAGCCGTGGGGGGCAAGGGCACCGGGGCGGAGGCCTTCCCGCTCCTCAATGGCTATCGCGCCATCGCCGCCTTCATGGTCCTGTCGACCCACGTGGCCTTCAACACCGGGGAAATCCTCACGCCGGTCCTGGGCCCCCTCCTCGGGCGCATGGACTTCGGGGTCACGCTCTTCTTCCTCCTGTCGGGCTTCCTGCTCTACCGGCCCTGGGCCCTCGGGGCCATGACGGGCACCGCGGGGCCCCGCCTAGGCACCTACGCCCTACGGCGAGCGGTGCGCATCCTTCCCGCCTACTGGGTGATGGTCGCGTTCGTCCTGCTCGTCCTGCCCGAGATCCAGCCCGTGCGCTGGCAGGCGTGGCCCGTCCACCTGGGGCTGCTGCACATCTACATCCCGGGCTTCACCCTCGAAGGACTCACCCAGACCTGGAGTCTCGCTACCGAGCTCGCGTTCTACGCGCTGCTTCCCGTGCTGGCCTGGATCGCGGGCCGACGACACCGGGGCGACGCGACCGCGAGCGCGCGCTGGCAACTGACGGTCTTGGCCATCTGCGTCGTGGCCGCCTGGATCTTCACAGTCCTGCGCGTATCAGGCACTCTCGGTACGTCGACCATGAGTGCCTACTGGCTCCCCGGCTTCATCGACTGGTTCGCCCTCGGGATGGCGTGTGCTGTGATCCAGGCGCGCCTGACCCTGGGCGGTGCTCCGCGATGGATGTGGG
>NBNH01000287.1 GCA_004379115.1 Actinomycetales bacterium mxb001 | reverse complement strand
TCCCAGAGGTAAGCAATGAGGGCCGAGGAGTCGATGACGACTGTCACGAGTTCTCGCGCAGGGCCGCTGCACGACGTTCCGCCAAGAAGTCGTCGACCTCGCTGCGCCCGGTCTTCAATGGCGCCATCTTGCGGCGGATGCGCTCGCGCACGGCATCATGCGTCGACAGCATGATCGTGCCGTCGTCGACGATCCGAACGGTGAGTTCAGCGCCTGCCGGGATGCCCGCGGCTTCGAGGAGGTCCGGGGGCAGGGTGGGGCGGCGGCGCTCGTCGAGGCGCACCTTCCAGCGGGGCACGGTCATCTGCCCACGATATCCCAGTGCGTGGGTAGAAATCCGATCCTGCCCACGCGCGGAACGCGGCCCATCGCTGCCCGGCATACTTCCCCCATGGAGGCGGCCCTTCCTCGCGAGCACTACGTCGACTCGCAGATGTTCGCTCGCGAGCGCGACATGCTCCGCCACGAGTGGACCTGCCTGGGTCGCCTCGACGAACTCGGCCTCACCGGGCCCGACCGCGTCGCCGTCCTCGACTTCCACAGTGAGTCGATCCTGGTGACGCGCGACGCATCAGGCCTCCACGCGCTCGGCAACGTCTGCCGTCATCGTGGCTCGCAACTCATGCCGGCCGACTCGCCGCCGTGCGGAGCCAAGGCGATTCGCTGCCCGTATCACTCGTGGACCTACGCGCTCGACGGCTCGCTCATGCACGCGCCGCATGCCGATGACATCGACCCCGCCGACTTCGCCCTCACGTCACTCGCTGCCGACACGTGGGGTGGCTGGCTGTGGGTCGCCGAGTCGCCGCGCACGACGTTGCTGGAGCAACTCGGTCCGGTGCCCGAACGCATCAGGCGTTATCCGCTCGCCGATCTGCGGCTGGGCCTGCGCTTCGAGTACGACGTGCAGGCCAACTGGAAGGTCATCGCGGAGAACTACAACGAGTGCTACCACTGCGGCCCCGTGCATCCCGAGCTCAGCCGCCTGGTGCCCGCCTTCGCCAGCGGGGGCAAGGACATCCCCTGGGAGGACGGCGTCCCGCACCGCGAGGGTGCCTGGACGTTCACCATGAGCGGCACCACCGACCGCGCACCCTTCCCTGACCTCGACGAGCATGAGCGCGTCAAGCACAAGGGCGAACTCGTCTACCCCAACCTCATGCTGAGCCTGTCGGCCGAGCACGTGGCGGCCTACACGCTGACACCCTTGGCCATCGATCGCACGCACATCGTGTGCGACCTGCTGTTTCATCCCACCGAGACCGCCAAGGCCACGTTCGACCCGAGCGACGCCGGCGACCTGTGGGACCTGGTCAATCGGCAGGACTGGGCCATCTGCGAATCGGTGCAGCGGGGCATGTCGTCGCGCTACTTCCAGGGCGGCTGGTACGCCCCCATGGAGGACGACTCCCTCGACATTCGCCGCTGGCTGCTGAGCAGGCTCGGATGACCGACCTCGCCATCGTCGGACTCGGCTCGATGGGCAGTGCTGCCGCATGGACGGCGACCAAGCGCGGGCTCTCCGTGGTCGGCTTCGAGCAATTCGAACTCGGCCACGAGCGCGGTGCCTCCCACGACACGTCGCGAATCCTGCGGCACAGCTACCACACGCCGCACTACGTCGGACTCACCTTTGCTGCCTACGACGCGTGGGCCGAACTCGAGGCCGACTCCGGCATCTCGCTCGTCACCCAGACCGGTGGCATCGACTTCTTCCCGCCTGACGCCGCCATCGACATGTCGACGTACACCTCGAGCATGGACGTGCACGGCATCACCTACGACGTCTTGGATGTCGACCAGGTGCGCGAGCGCTGGCCGGTCTTCACCCCGCCCGAGGGCACCGTCAGCCTCTACCAGGCACGTTCGTCGATCGTTCCTGCCGCACTCGGCACCGCCACGATGCAGCGGCTGGCCCGCGAGCGCGGCGCCGAATTACTCGATCGCACCAAGGTCGAGGCGATCATTCCCGGAACCGACTCGGTCACGATCGTCACGTCGGCGGGCACGTACACGGCTGAGCGCGTGATCGTCACGGCCGACGCGTGGACCGCTGATCTCATCCGTCCGCTGGGCTGGGATATCCCGCTCACGGTCACCGAGGAGCAGATCACCTACGTTTCGCTGCACGATCCCGCGGCCTACGCGCGTATCCCGCTGTGGATCTGGATGGACGACCCGAGCTTCTACGGATTCCCCTGCTACGGCGAGCCCACGATGAAGGCCGCCGAGGATTGCGGCGGCCCCGAGGTCACCGGCGACAACCGATCGGGAGTCCTCGACCCGCAGATGCTTGCGCGCCTAGAGGGCTTCCTGCGCACCAACTTCTCCGGCATCGGTGACGTGCTGCGATCGAAGCGTTGCCTCTACACGCTGACTGCTGATCGTGACTTCGTTCTCTCCACGGTACCCGGCCACGAGCGCGTCACGGTGGGGCTCGGAGCAGCGCACGGGTTCAAGTTCGCACCCGCCTTCGGAGACATGCTGGTTGACGTCGCGCTCGGTGGCGATATCGATCCGGTGTTCACCCTGGATCGTCCGGGCATCACTGACCCCAACTACGAGGCCAACTGGCTCGTCTAGGTGGGCGGGTCGCTCGTTGATTCACGCCCGTAGCGTGATCGGAAGGTCATGCGTCCGCCGGGGTCACCCTCGAGAAGCCATCCGGCGTCGTGCACGACGTGATGGTGGTACCAGCACAGTCCGATGAGGTTGGCGAGCACCGTGGGGCCGCCGCGGGAGTGGTAGACGATGTGATGGACCTCGTCGATGCGGGATCGGCACCCGGGGAACCGGCAGTGGTGATCGCGCATGAACACCGCGCGGCGCAACGCCGGGTGGATGGCCCGCACCTTGGGCAGCATGGCGACCAGCTGACCCTGACGGTCGACCACCAGCGGCCGCAGTGATGCATCGCAGGCCAGCGCCCGCGCCGCGGCCCCGGTGATCATGGTCGTCGGCACGCCGAAGCGCTCGAGCCAGCCCGCCTCGACCGATGACTCGTCGATGAGCGCGTCGAGGGGCACGGTGACGTTGACCGTGGGGCGCTCGCCTGACACGAGGGGGAGCGCAAGGTCGTCGGTGGCAGCTCCGGCGGCATCGAGAACGCGACTGAGGGCGTCGAGGTTGCGCTGGGAGAGCGGACGGGGGTCGCGGCCGCGGACGGTGGACTCGCCGAGTGCGTGCGCCGACCAGGGATCGGGGCCGGTCACCCCTTCAGCGGGAGCACCATCAGCCACGTCCGGCGGCTGCACCGCTCGTCGGGCGGACTCCAGGGCCGCCGCGAAGCGGGCTCCCAGCACGGGATCGAGCGTGCCGTCGACGCGCACGAACCCGTCGAGCAGCACCGACACGTGCAAGCCCGTGCCCCGGTCGCGATCTCGCTGATCGACCGCCTCGGGATCGACGCGATGGCACAGTGCGCGCAATTGCTGGAAGAACTCCACGGGCTCGCAGCGCCGCGCGATCTCCGTGATGGCCTCGTCAACGGCCAGGAGCCCAGCGCGCAGCGTGAGATAGCGTCGCAAGATGCGACCCAGGGCATCGATGTGCTGGGCGGATACCTCTCCATCACGCCAGGCCTGCGCCATGCAAGGAAATGCCGTCGATAATGACCCGCGCTCGATCACCGAACGCGAATGCGCCCACGACTCGTTGCCCTGCCCGTAGAGCCAGCGCGTCGCACTGCGCGCGC
>NBNH01000286.1 GCA_004379115.1 Actinomycetales bacterium mxb001 | reverse complement strand
GATATCAGCGAGGGCGGTGCCGCCGATGTGGATCGGGCCGTACGCGCCGCCCGCACGGCCTACAAGACGACCTGGTCACGCATGCCGGGAGCCGAGCGCGCGAAGTACCTCTATCGAATCGCGCGCATCATCCAGGAACGCTCACGCGAGCTCGCGGTGCTCGAGACCCTCGATAACGGCAAGCCGATCCGCGAATCCCGCGACGTCGACGTGCCACTCGCCGCGGCGCACTTCTTCTACCACGCTGGCTGGGCCGACAAGCTTGAGCACGCAGGCCTCGGGTCTCACCCGCGTCCCTACGGCGTGGCCGGCCAGATCATTCCCTGGAACTTCCCGCTGCTCATGCTCGCCTGGAAGATCGCCCCGGCACTGGCCACCGGCAACACGGTCGTGCTCAAGCCCGCCGAGACGACACCGCTGACGGCGCTGGCTTTCGCGGACATCTGCCAGCAGGCCGAACTCCCGCCGGGCGTGGTCAACATCGTCACCGGGGCAGGCCAGACCGGGCGACTCCTGGTGGAACATCCCGATGTCGACAAGATCGCCTTCACGGGATCGACTGAGGTGGGCAAGGCGATCCAGCGAGCCATCGCGGGCACCCGCAAGGGCCTCACCCTGGAACTGGGCGGCAAAGCGGCCAACATCGTCTTCGATGACGCGCCCATCGACGAAGCCGTCGAGGGCATCGTCAACGGCATCTTCTTCAACCAGGGCCACGTCTGCTGCGCCGGCTCACGGCTCCTCCTGCAGGAGTCGATACGCGACGACGTGCTCGACCGCCTCAAGCACCGCCTAGGGTCACTGCGTCTGGGTGACCCTCTCGATAAGAACACTGATATCGGGGCCATCAACTCGGCCGAGCAGTTCGCTCGCATCGACGAGTTCGTGCGCTCGGGTGATGAGGAGGGTGCCGAGCGATGGTCAGCGCCCTGCAGCATCCCGGAGCGCGGTTGGTGGTACCCGCCCACGATCTTCACGGGCGTTACCCAGGCCCATCGCATCGCCCGCGAGGAGATCTTCGGGCCCGTCCTGTCGGTACTCACCTTCCGCACGCCCGACGAGGCCATCGAGAAGGCCAACAACACCCCCTACGGACTCTCGGCGGGCGTCTGGACCGAGAAGGGCTCGCGCATCCTGTGGATGTCCTCGCGCCTGCGCGCCGGCACGGTGTGGGCCAACACCTTCAACAAGTTCGATCCGGCATCGCCGTTCGGCGGCTACAAAGAGTCCGGCTTCGGACGCGAAGGCGGACGCCAGGGACTGAGCGCCTACCTGAAGTCGGAGGTGATCTGATGGACGGCCGCGTGGATGTCCGCAAGACCTACAAGCTCTACATCAATGGGGCCTTCCCGCGCAGCGAGAGCGGTCGCATCTATCCCGTGTCGGACGCGAAGGGCCGGTTCCTCGCCAACGCATCACTCGCCTCGCGCAAGGATGCGCGCGATGCGGTGCTGGCGGCTCGCGCGGGCCAGGCTGCCTGGTGGAAGGCGACGGCCTACAACCGCGGCCAGGTGCTCTACCGCATCGCCGAGATGCTCGAGGGACGTCGCGCCCAGTTCGAAGACGAGGTGGGCAAGGCCGAAGGACTATCCGGACGCAAGGCCGAAGCGATCGTCGATGCCTCGATCGATCGCTGGGTCTGGTACGCCGGCTGGTCCGACAAGATCGCGCAGGTCCTGGGTTCGAGCAATCCGGTCGCCGGCCCCTACTTCAACTTCTCCATCCCCGAGCCCACCGGCGTCGTCGCGGCGATCGCGCCGCAGCGCTCGTCACTGCTCGGCCTGGTTAGTGTGATCGCGCCGATCATTGTGGGCGGCAATGCCTGCGTCGTCGTCGCATCACAGGACCGACCGCTGCCGTCCATCAGCCTCGCCGAGGTGCTCGCGACCTCCGACCTGCCCGGTGGCGTGGTCAATATCCTCACCGGACGCCCCGCCGAGATCGGCCCTTGGCTGGCCTCGCACCTCGACGTGCAAGCACTCGACTTGACCGGCGTCGAGGACGACGCGTTGGCGACCGAGATGCAGGTCTCTGCCGCCGTCAACGTCAAGCGGGTCCTGGCTCCCCCGCGCCGCGAGCCGGATTGGTCGGCCGATCCCGGCATGGGTCGCATCCGTCAGTTCGTCGAGACCACCACCGTGTGGCATCCGATCGGTGCTTGACGATCCACGCGTCGTCAGTGTCTTCGACGCCGAGGAGGCGCAGGCACTGATCGCGGGCGGCGCAGTACTGCAGCGCCACGCCCACGTGATGCGACTACGCGTGCCCCAGAATTCGGCGTACGACGAACCGGAGTTCCTGCCGTTCACAGCCGACGCCGACCCACCGCTTCCCTGGGACGACGTGCTGCCGGGCTTCCTCGCCGCCTATCCCCCGGATCATCCTGACCACGATGCCGCCGGCCCGGCCCTGATCGACAGCTACCTCATTCCCTATACGCGCGGCGCCGCGCTTGGACCGCTGATCTGTCGGGCCAGTGCCATTGCCGTCCGCGATGGCCATGCCTACGGCGGGCTTCTCATCGTGGATCGTCCGGGAGAGGGGCCCTGGGTGTGCGATGTGTGGCGCGACCCGGCACCCGACTACGCCGGAACCGGCGTGCGCTTGCTGCGCTGGGCCGCGTCGCGCCTTGATGGCTACGACACCCTCGGACTCGTGGTCACCGTGGGCAACGATGCCGCTCTGCGCGCCTACGAGCGCGTCGGGTTCACGCGCGAGACCACCGCATGGCGATTGCGGCTGGCCGACTAGTCCTCTCGCTCCCGCCTGCGCAGGCGCAGTACGACGACGGCGCCGATCGCCGCGACCGCCATGACGCCCACAACGAGAGCGACACGAGGCGCCCAACGCTTGGACTGCTCCAGCGCATCGGTCGCTTGCAGGATCATGTCATCAGCCTTGCCCAGCACCTCGTCAGCGACGAGCAGCACCGAGTCAGCCTGCTCGACAACGTCGCGCACGCGGCCCAGCCCCTCGCGCAACTCCTCCACTCGCACCGACGACGCCGTCAATTCCTCCACCAGGCTCATGTCACTCCTCCTCGGTCACGCGGCGGCGGCCGCGTAGGCCGGCTTGATGGTCCCCTCGATGAGGGCTAAGCGTTCATCAAACGGGATGAAGGCGCTCTTCATGGCGTTGACCGTGAGCCATCGCAGGTCATTGACTCCCCATCCGAAGGCGTCGCAGACCTGCACCATCTCCCGGGTCATGGAGGTGTCGCTCACGAGACGGTTGTCGGTGTTGAGCGTGACCCGGAACCTCAGGTCGGACAGGAGGCCGATCGGGTGCTCCGCGATGCTGGGAGCAGCCCCGGTCATGACGTTGGACGTGGGGCACAGTTCCAGGGGGATCCGCCGGTCGCGGACGTATGCGGCGAGGGGGCCGAGGGTCACGGTCCCATCGTCGTGGCGCTCGATGTCATCGACGATGCGTACGCCGTGGCCGAGGCGATCGGCTCCGCACCACTGGATCGCCTCCCAGATGCTCGGTAGCCCGAACGCCTCACCGGCATGAATGGTGAAGTGCGCATTCTCGCGACGCAGGAACTCGAAGGCATCAAGGTGGCGAGTCGGCGGATACCCCGCCTCGCGCCCGGCGATGTCGAAACCGACGACACCCCGGTCGCGATACTCGACCACAAGGTCAGCGATCTGGCGACCTTGCGCCGACGTGCGCATGGCCGTGAGCAATGTGCCGACGCGGATGCGCCCTCCCGAAGCACGCTCGCCATCGCGAAATCCCGCAAGTACCGCGTCGACCACCTCGGGACGAGTCAGGCCCCGCTCGACATGCAATTCGGGTGCGAAACGGACCTCCGCATAGACCACGCCGTCGGCGGCGAGATCCTGGGCGCACTCGGAGGCGACGCGAGCGAGGGAGTCCGCGGTCTGCATGACCCCCACGGTGTGCTGAAAGGGCTCCAGGTAGCGCTCGAGCGAACCGGAGTTGCCCGCCTCGCGAAACCAGGTGGCGAGTTCGCCCGGGTCCTCCACGGGCAAATCGGCGTATCCGGTCTCCTCGGCGAGTTCGGCCACCGTGGCCGGCCGCAGCCCACCGTCAAGGTGGTCGTGCAGGAGGACCTTGGGTAGCCGCCGGATCGTCTCCTCGTCCAGGGCCGTCATGCCGTGAATCTACCCGCCGCCCGATTGTCCCTGGGCCACGAGGTTGCGCAGCACGCGCAGGGCGACCGACAGCGTGGCGAGGTCCCCGGTCTCGTGCGCGGCGATCTGATCGAGTGTTGACTGTGCGCGGGCAAGTCCCTGGCTGTAGCGGGACTCCCACGAACTCATCCGCTCGCGGGGCTCGGCCCCCTGCGGCGTCGACTCGGCGATGGTGCGCGTGAGACCTGCCAGGGCGGCGTAGAGGTCGGTACGCAGCGCCTGTCGCGCGAGGGCCGTCCAGCGATCTCCACGCGGCAGAGCAGTGATGCGGTTGAGCAACTGGTCAACGTCGTAGCGCTCGGAGAGAGCGAAGTACAGGGGCATGATCTCAGCGGCCGGCTGACCGGTGCGCTCGGCGATCTGCACGATGTCGAGCAGGGCGAACACGTCGAGCATGGCGGCCGCCTGGACGGCGAGGTCCTGAGGGGCTCCCCGGCTCATCAAGGATGCGGCCAGGGAGTCCATGCGCTCGCGTTCGATCCCGATCAGCGCGTCGGGCACGAGCGGGGCGAGTTGCTCCACCGACGGACGGAAGCGTTCGACCTCGGTCGTGACATCGATGCCAGCGCCACGCGTCTGGAGGAACCACCGCATGGCACGGTCGAGGAGGCGTCGTGACTCGAGGAACAGCGCATCCTGGGCCGCGGTCGGCACCACGTTGTCGAGGGCATCGACCCGGTTCCAGAAACTCGGCAGGTCGAAGATCGCGGTGACGGCAGCGGCGGCCCGCACGGCCTCCAGCGGCGTGGTGCCCGTTTCCTCGCAGGCGCGAAACACGACGGTGATCCCGCCGTCGTTGATGAGTTGATTGACCACGGCCGTCGTCACGATGGCGTCGCGCAGCGGGTGCTGGGCGATGCGCGCGGCGAAGCGCTCCCGCAAGGGGCCGGGGAAGTACGCGAAGAGCTGCTGCGCGAACCAGGGATCGCTGGCGAGGTCGGCGCCCGAGAGGTCGGCGGTCAGCGCGATCTTGGAGTAGGCCGCGAGCACCGCCAACTCCGGCGAACTCAGCCCCTGTCCGGCAACCGCGCGCGTCAGGAGTTCTTCCTCGTCAGGGAGGTACTCGAGAGCCCGGTTGAGGACGCCCCTGGCCTCGAGGTCGTCGATCATCCGCTGGTGCACCGATATCAGGGCTGGAGCGCCCGCTCGCGCGATGCCCAGCAGGACGTTTTGGTCGTAGTTGTCGCGCAGAACGAGCCCTGCCACCTCATCGGTCATCGATGCCAGCAACGCATCGCGATCATCCTCAGAAAGGTCACCTTCACGGACGGCGCTGTCCAGGAGGATCTTGATGTTGACCTCGTGGTCGGAGGTATCGACGCCGGCCGAATTGTCGATGGCGTCGGTGTTGAGTTTCACGCCATGGCGCGCCGCCTCCACTCGGCCAAGCTGCGTCAATCCGAGATTGCCACCCTCGCCCACGACCCGGCAGCGCAGGGCATGACCATCGACACGCACGGCGTCGTTGGCCTTGTCGCCGACCGCCGCGTTGGTCTCCGTCTGCGCCTTGACGTAGGTACCGATGCCGCCGTTCCACAGCAGGTCGGCCGGGGCCGTGAGGATGCGTGAGATGAGATCGGCGGGTGTCATCGACTCGACGTCGTCGTCGATAGCCAAGGCCGCGCGTACCTGGGGCGTGAGCGGGATCGACTTGGCGGATCGGGCATAGACACCGCCACCGGCTGAGATCTTCCCTGAGTCGTAGTCCTCCCAGGACGACCGTGGGAGGTCGAACAAGCGCTTGCGCTCCGCAAAGGACACGGCTGGATCGGGATCGGGATCCAAGAAGATGTGGCGGTGGTCGAAGGCGGCGAGGAGCCGGATGTGGTCGGACAGCAGCATGCCATTGCCGAAGACGTCGCCACTCATGTCACCGACGCCGACGACGGTGAAGTCTTGCGATTGTGTGTCAACCCCCAACTCGCGGAAGTGACGCTGTACCGAGATCCACGCGCCGCGCGCCGTGATGCCCATCGCCTTGTGGTCGTATCCGGCGGACCCCCCTGAGGCAAAGGCATCACCGAGCCAGAAGGCGTATTCCGCCGCCACCGAGTTGGCTAGATCGGAGAAGGTGGCGGTGCCTTTGTCGGCGGCCACCACGAGATAGGGGTCGTCGCCGTCGTGACGAACGACGTCGGGCGGTGAGAGGACCTCGCCATCGGCGCGATTGTCGGTGATGTCGAGCAGGCCGCGGATGAACGTGGCATAGGCCGAGCGACCCTCGGCCATCCAGGCATCTCGATCCACCGCCGGATCCGGCAGTGCCTTGGGCAGGAAGCCGCCCTTGGCCCCGACGGGCACGATCACGGCGTTCTTGACCTCCTGGGCCTTGACCAGGCCCAGGACCTCCGTGCGGAAGTCCGCGCGCCGGTCGCTCCACCGCAGTCCACCGCGCGCCACCGGGCCGAAACGAAGGTGTACGCCTTCCACTCGCGGCGAGTACACCCAAATCTCGGCGTAGGGACGCGGCAGCGGTAGTTCGGGAATGTCTCGTGCATTGACCTTGATCGACAGCCGGTCCAGGTGATGACCGGACGCGTCCCGACGGTAGGCGTTCGTCCGCAGGGTCGCGCGCATCATGCCGAACAGCGATCGCAGGACGCGGTCCTGATCGAGGCTGGCCACCTCGTCGAGCGCTTCCAGGATCCGCGCGGCTATCTGCTCCTCAGCGCTACGCCGACCGTCTTCGCGCTTCGGGTCGAAACGAGCCTCGAAGAAGTCGACCAACAGTCGCGCGATGCCGTGGTGAGCGATGAGGGCTCCCTCGACGAACTCCTGCCCCAGGCTGTTGCCCGACTGCTGGAGGTAGCGCACATAGGCACGCAGGACGACGACTTGACGCCAGTCGAGACCTGCCGTCACGACGAGGGCGTTGAGCGCATCAGGCTCGCACCGGCCCTCCCACAGGGCGAGGAAGGTCGCCTCGAACAGCTCCCGCAGGCGATCGTGATCGCTGATCGCACCCTCCGGGAGGCGGAAACCGAGGTCATAGACGTAGAGAGGCGGCCGATCACGGCGACTGAGTTCGTAGGGGTGCTCGTCCTCGATGAGCACCCCGAGGCTGCTGAGCACCGGTAGGACACGCGAGAGGGAGATGGACTCACCCTCGCGCAGCACCTTCAGTCGACGATCGCGAGAGTCGCGACCCTGCGGCGCATACAGGCGCAGTCGCACGTCGCCAGGCGTCTCCATCGAATCGGCGAGCAGCACATCGCGGACGGCGGATTCAGCCGGTACGTCCTGCTGATAGGCCACGGGGAATCCACCGGCGTACAGAGCCTGGAGATGCTCCGCGCGGTCGTCACCGACGCGGTCCCGCAGCAGATCTTGAAAGGAGTCCTCCCAGCTGCGTACCGCCTGGGTGATCCGATCCTGCACCGCCACCGTGTCGGCGGTCCCGATGTGGTGGCCCGGCGCGGCTCGCACCACCACGTGCAGTCGGGCGAGAACGGATTCGCTCACGCGCGCGGTGTAGTCGACGGTGGTGCCGCCGTAAGCCTGACGCAGGATGTCCTGGATCTCTAGGCGGACAGCGGTGGTGTAGCGATCACGGGGCAGGTAGACCAGGCACGACACGAAACGGTCGTAGGGATCACGGTGGACGAACAGTCGCGTCTGGCGCCGTTCGGCCAGCTGATGGACGGCGAGCGCCACGCGCGCGAGAGGCTCGACGTCGAGCTGAAACAGCTCATCGCGCGGATAGCTCTCGAGGAACTGCAGGACGTCCTTGCCGCTGTGGCTCCGGGCGTCGAAGCCCAGGACATCGAGCACTGAATCGGCAGTACTGCGCAGCACCGGGATGTCCCGCACCGAGTGCGAGTAGGCCGTGCCCGCGAAGAGTCCAAGGAAACGGTGCTCGCCTACGACGGCGCCCGAGGCATCGAAGCGCTTAACGCCGACGTAGTCGAGGTAGGCGGGCCGATGGATCGTCGACCTGCTGTTGGCCGTGGTGAGGACGAGAACGCGAGGTTCACGTGCGCGCGCCGCAACCTCGGGCGTCAGGTAGCGCGGTGAGTCATCCGGGTCGGCGGCGGAGCGAAGGATGCCCAGGCCTGAGCCGGGCACCGCGCGCAGTCGGTCGCCCTTGTCGTCATCGACTAGGTCGTAGCAGCGGTAGCCGAGGAAGGTGAAGTTGTCATCGGCAAGCCACGCAAGAAGGGCCGCGGCTTCGTCGGATTCAGCCCGGGGAACCGAGGTGGGAGGGTCCGAGACGAGATCCGTCGACACGCCCAGCACGGTCTCTCGCATGCGGGGCCAGTCCTCGACGGCCGCGCGTACGTCGCCGAGCACTCGTCGCAGAGATGATTCGATCTGCGCAGGGTCCGTCGGGCCGCGATCGATCTCGACGTGGATCCAGGACTCGCGCAGGCCGGCAGTACCGGCCTCGCCGATCGTGAGGAGTTGGCCGCTCTCATCGCGTACGACGTCGACGACAGGGTGGATGACCAGGTGGATGCCGCGACCCAGCCGCGCGAGTTCACTCGACACGGAGTCGACAAGGAACGGCATGTCATCGGTAACGATCTCGACCACGGTCCGCCCACACGACCACCCATCGCTCTCCATGGTCGGGGTGAACACCCGCACTCGAGCCAGGCCCGGTGACCGCTCACTGGCGAGGGAGATGTGCGACACCATCGCGCCCATGAGGTCATCGGGGGTGCGCCCGGCGATGTCCTCGTCGGGCACGTGCCGGTAGTAGTAATAGGGGTCGAGTTCCTCGACGAGCGGATTGCCCTCGGCGAGCACCCGGACGGCCCCGAGGGCCTCGGGCACGGACTCCCCCGATGCGGCGGCACCCTGGGGACGCCCCCTCGCCATGGTCGCCTCCTCCGCAGGGCGTTCAGCCCGCGTCGGCAAGCCTGCCAGATCCCCCGCGCTCCAGGGCGGCCTTGGTCGTGATCAATGACGTCTCCAACACCCGCAGGCGTCGGCGCCCGTCCATCGCATTGCCCCCCATGGCCTCCAAGTCGTCCGGACCCGGACCCAGGACCGTCACCTGGGTGCCCTTCGACTCGAGTTCGGCCACCTCACCCAGGCATCGACGCGTCACACTGCTGCGCCATCGACGCTCGAGCCTGCTGAGCAGGCTGTCGGGCTCGTCGGCCTCGAAGGACACCATCGGAGCAACGACGTAGACCTCGTCGAGGTCGGCGGCGGCCGCCACGTCTGCCGAGGTCGCTGACCACGCTCCACCATCGACATAGGTGCGATCGTCGATCGTCACTGGCTCGAACCACCCGGGGATAGCGCAGGACGCCATGACGGCCTCGGAGAGTCCGACGCGTGGTGCATCTTCGCGACCAAAGACCACGCGACGACCCGACTCGTAGTCGAGGGCGACGATCCATAGATGGGGATGCGGCGACCATTCATCCATCGGCGTGATGGCATCAATGAGGTGGCCCACACGTTCGAGAGAACCGCTGCCCAGCGGCATGAAGGCCGAGAGCACCGCGGTCGGGGGCATGCGAAGTCCATGGCGAAGCGACGACGCCATCAACTTGACCGATCCGGGGCCGCGGAGCCGAGGCATGCTCGGACGGGGACCACCGGTGGCACTCTCGTAGTCCCAGGAGTAGCCCGCGAGCGGCCCCTCGGTGATCGGGATGCCGAACTGGTGGTCGCGCAAGGCATCGACGCTCACGCCAGCAGCCACGAGCGCGCCGAGGACCGATCCGGCGGAGGTGCCCACGATGACGTCGAACTCGCGCGGGTCGATGCCGCGCACGTCCTGAATCGACTGAAGCGCTCCCACCGCCCAGGCAGCGCCCAGCACTCCCCCGCCACCGAGGACCAATCCCCGTCGAACGCTAGGCATGGGACTAGTCCGTCACATCCCCGGCGACAGCGAGCCGCGCGCCGCGTGGACGAACGGCATCGAGCAACTCGGCGAGGGCATCGCGCAGGGACTGCACGAGGACATCGAGATCGGGAAGGGCGTCACGATCAGCGTTGAGTCCGAGGAACACGCTCCCATCGTAGGACGTCAAGCCGATGCTGAGGGCGTGTCGCTGCGTCAGCGGGATGATCGGGTAGGCGGCAAGCATGCGCGCCCCGCCCGCGTAGAGCGGTGTCTGCGGTCCGGGCACATTCGTGATCGACAGGCTGTAGGCGCGCTGGGAGAGGGATGCACCCACGCGCGCGCCCAGTGTGTGCAGCGTCGGGGGCGCGAATCCGACGAGGCCGGCCATCGCCTGGGCGCCGACAGGTCGCGCGGTCTCCTCGTAGCGTGCGGTGTCGAAGCCAATGCGCTGGAGGCGGATGACGGGGTCGGGCTCGCCCACCGGGAGATCGAGCAGGAAGGCCTCGACGAGGCTGGCGGCCTCGCGCTCATCGCCGACCGTGACGCTCATCGGCACGAGAGCGCGCACGACGGTGTCGTGCGTGACCGACTCTGCGCGCGCCAGGAGCCAGGCTCGCAAGCCGCCGGCAATCACGGCGAGAGCGACATCGTTGACCGTCCCGCCTCGCTGACGACGCACCTCGCGCAGGTCGTCGAGGCGCAGATCGAGGGTGGCGAAGCGCCGCTGCTGGCCGACCTCGGCGGACAGTGGGGTCTCCTCCTTGCCGCGCACCGCGGAGGCCACGGTCGCCGCGACGTCGCCAAGCGCTTGACGCGCCGTGCCGATGCCCCCGCGCACAGCCCCCAGGATCGAGGTGGGATGGGTCACCGCATCTCCCACGGCACCAGCCACCAACTCGACGGTGCTCGGACCGGGAGCCGGGCGCCACGTGGTCGCGGGCGCCGTGCGCACGTCGGCGGTCTCCTCCAAGATCACCTCGCCGATATCGACGGCCGTGACGCCGTCGACCATCGCCTGATGCGTCTTGGTGAGGAGAGCGAATCGATCACCCTCGATGCCCTCGACGAGGTAGACCTCCCACAGCGGGTGACGCCGATCCAGGGGACGACTGACGATGCGTGCCACGAGGTCGTTGAGCTGGCGCAGCGTTCCGGGAGCGGGCAACGCGGAGCGGCGTACGTGATAACTCACGTCGAAGCGCTCATCGTCGACCCAGACCGGATTAGCGAGGCGTCCGGGGACCTCGCGCAGACGCTGGCGGTAGCGCGGCACATAAGCGATCCGATCGCGAATCAACTTGACCAGCCGCTCGTGATCGATGGTGCCGTCACCCTCCTGGAAGAGCGTGAGGCTGCCCACGTGCATGGGCGTAGTCGGACCCTCGAGATAGAGGAACGAGGAATCGAGCGCGGACAGCCGGTCGGCCACGTGGTCATCGTGCCATGGCGCGGCCCCTGACGGGCGGCATGGCGCCCGTGACTACGTCAGGTCGATGCCGAAGAGGGCCTGAAGTTCGCCCAGGGTCTGGTCATAGCTCTCATGCAGTACGCCGACGAGGCCGAGTTCAGCCCCGGCAGTGATGTTGTGGGCAAGATCGTCGACGAAGACGCACTCAGTCGCCGGCAGATCCAACTGATCGAGGGTGAGGGCGAAGATTCCCGGCTCCGGCTTGCGCATGCCCACTTCGCCGCTGATGACCACGACGTCGAACATGCCGTCCCACAGGTCGCGGGGATAGAAGTCTCCCCACGAGTTCGACAGGAGGGCCGTGCGGATGCCTTTCTGCCGGGCACGCCGTACGAGCGCATTCATGTCATGCGCATGCTCGAACTCCTCGAACATGCCCTGAAGCAACTCATGCGGATCGTGATGGGCACCCGTTCGCTTGGTGAGTTCCGCGGCGAGGATCTCCTCGAAGTGCGGCACCTCGATCTCGCCTCGCTCGAGTGCGTGGATGGGGTTGAGCATCGCCTCGAGCTCGCCATCGGGTCCGAGCCACTGTCCGATCACCTGGCCATAGGCCTTGAGATCGACGCCGTGGCGATCAGCCCATCGACCGACTGAGCCGCGGATATCGGAGGTGAGGACGCCGCCCCAGTCGACGATCAGTCCGCGTAGCACGCCCTGATCCTACGGAGGACTCAGTTGCGCGCCGCCACCGCGGCGTAGCCCCGGGCAAACTCTGCGAGAACAGTGCGTGCCGATGAGCGCGGAGCGCACTCAGCGAGCGTGCGGCCCTGGCGCAGGCAGGTGTCGAGGGCATCACCGTCGTCAGGAACGAAGGTGACATCGCGCACATGAGCGTGTCGCATCAGTGCCTCCATCACCTGGCCGCGTGCATCGCGACCGAGGGAGCCCGGGCGGAGTCGATTGACGAGTACCGCGACCGGACGCCCATCGGCGATGCGCTGCACATCGGGCAGGCTCGTCACGAGGCGTTCCATGCCGACAGGGTCGGCTGAACCCACGGCCACGATGGCGTCGGCGGCCGCGAGGGCGGACAGCGTCGCCGCATTGCGACGAGGTGTGCGCGTGTCAGCGAGATAGTCCTCAGCGGCCTCGATCGAGAAGCCGACGTCGACCACGGTGACACCCGGGGTCGAACGGCACGCTTCCCACAGCCGAACGAGGGCTGCGGGTCGCAGTTCGGCCCAACGATCAGCACGGGGAATGCCGGTGAGCACCCGGAACATCGGCGTGACGGTGCGTGCGGCTGCGGCGAGCCCCGCAGCATCGAGGGTGCCGGCATCGGCCTGTCGACAGGCAGCCACGACGCCACTCGCATCATCGAGCAGCCCGAGTCGCGTCCCGATCGACCCGCCGAACGTGTCGGCGTCGACCACGAGCGACGGTGTTCCCGCACGTGCGATCTCATCAGCGAGCGAGAGTGCGACCGTCGTGCGTCCCGGTGCGCCGGTCGGTCCCCATACGGCGACCATGCTGCCAGCAGCTGTTGACGGGGACTCGACGTCGAGCGGTGGCGGCTCGAGACCGACGGCTTGCGGATCGTCGAGTGCCTGTGCCAGCGACACGACAGCGGTATCGAGATCATCCATCGACAGCGTGATCACGGGGACCTCGAGATCGCGCAGGTGACGGCGACCCGTCTCATCGCCGACTGCGGCAACTCCCAGAACTCGGACGTTTTCCGAGCCCAATCGCGCGACCGTCTCACGTGCAAGGCGGGGCAGGCCCGGTCCGATGACGGCAACCCGAGCACGGCCACTGGCAGCCGCACCGAGCAGGTCGACCGCGTCGACGCACCGACGCACCACGGTGACCGGCGTGCCCGGTCGCGTCAGCGCGCTGACGAGTTCGGGCTCGCCATCCATTCCCGGCGCACCCAGCAGGATGGGCACCGATCTCACGACGCCACCCCCGATGCATCGCCGACGACCGGAACGCGCACGAGATCGATGGCACCGGTGCGCACCGCCTCGAGAAGCTCGCCCGCGACCTCCGGTGCCACTTCGATGACGACGCCGTACTCGCCACCGAAGCCGACCGCCTCGCTATCGATGGACGCGACGAGTGCGGCCGGGAGCACGAGCCGTGGCGGTGTCGCGGCGGCTAGGTCGTCGGCCTGTGTCGCCCACACATCGACCCGCTCCCCGGGCAGCAGGTCGGCGGGCGCATGGAGGGGCTCCACCGGCACGGTCACCCACCGCACGTCAGGCACGGCGGTGTCGATCGATACGGGCACGAGTTCACCAGCGCGTAAATCGCGGGAGAGGCGTGCAGTTGGGAGCCCATCAGCTGCGGCGTAGGCGGCGGCGGCTGACGCTGGCACGCTGACGGCGACGACATCGTCCGAGTTCACGACGGCACCGGCCGCGACGTCGCGCGTCACCTGCCACACCGGCACCGTGTCGTCGCCCGACGCCATCAGGCGAGCGCCGATGAAGGCAGAGACGACGATGATGAGCACTCCGCCGATCACTCGCCCGTCACGCCACCACGCGCGGGGGGCGCGGGCAGCGAGTGGCGAGGCCGGCGGGGTGGACGCATCGGAGCGCGAGGATCGCGAGAGCAGGGTGATCGACATGGTTCCTCCTGGATCGGACATCCAGGATCGAATCAGCGCCCACCAGGACGCCAGGCCGGAGTCGCTCTGCGCACCGCGCGTGCGCGTTCGTGCATGATTCATCCACAGGTGCGCATCACCAGATGCGATGACGGCGTTCGTGGTGCCACCATGCGCGAGTGTCCCGCTTCCTCACCCTGGCCGATGTCGCTGAGGTCCTCAGCGTCTCGGCCGCGCAGGCCTATGCGCTCGTGCGATCGGGTGACCTGCGCGCCATCAAGGTGGGCGGCCGCGGCCAGTGGCGCATCGAAGAGACCGAGCTCGAGGCCTACATCCAGCGCCAGTACGCCGAGACCGCAGCGTTCGTCCAGGCGCACCCCTTCGGTGCTGACGACATCAGGGACGACGTCGTAGCGCGGTAATCGCCCCCAACGGCACCGACACCGTGCGCCGGACCTCCGCGCCCAGGCGCGGCATACCCGGGTCATGCTCGGCGAGGTCGAAGTGGTCGGCCCCGACGCGGTCGATCGTGCCGTCGAGAGGGGCAGCACCCCGGCGCATGACACGCACGACGCTGCGTTCGCGGGCCCATGAGCGCACCACGGCGGCGAGACCAAGGCGGCCGGCCACTCCCGACGGCGCCTCCGCCGCATCCGGTGCGCCGACGACGGCGGTGATCCCCGCGATCGGCACCGCCCAGGTGCCATCGGGGGACTCGAGCACGACGACGTCACTCCCGACCGAGACCACGTCTCCCCCGACCGGGCCGTGGTCGACGATGTCGATGACGACCACCGACGCGGCGCGGACTCGATCGAGCAACGGGATCTCCGCACGCGCCGCCCGCGCCAAGTCCTCGGCCGCGGCGTCGTCGTACACGCCCTCGATGGCATCGGCCTGATCCTCGAGTCCAGCGAGCAGCGCCTCCACCCCATCGGGGGAGCGCTCATCACCGTTGCGCGGTTCGTCCACAGTCGCAGCGTAGGCGGTTGACTCCGCTGCTCGCGCGGCTTGGAATGCAAAGCCACAGCAGGCAAACGCACGCAAACGCCAGCATCCGCCGGCATCGCACGAGGAGGCCCCATGTCCCGCACGTCCCAGGCCGTCATCGAGGCCGCCGACATCGGCGGCACGACCGAGCCCGCTCTCCCCCTGGAGTGGGCACTGCCGAGCGGCCTGCCCGCGGTGCCGCCGCCGGCGCGCCACCTGCGCCTTGTCCCCGGATCGCAGGCGCAGGTGGCGCAGTCGCCGGAGAGCCCAAAGCTTCCAGCGCCAGCGCCGTGGGTGGCCCGACTCGCGCCGGCCATCATCGAGGTGGTGGCCGGCGAACGACCCGCGTCGCAGCTCACCCGCTGGGTCAGCGGGGAGATCCGCGAGACCCTGGCCAGGAGGGGCGCCGCTGCGCTGCGCCATCCCGCGGGCAAGGGGCGCGCTCCCCAGTGCCGACGTGTGCGCTCGGTGCGCATCACCGAGCCCGCTCCCGGTGTGATCGAGGCCAGCGCCGTCGTGCTCGGCGGCGTGCGTGCCCGGGCCGTGGCGCTGCGGCTCGAGGTGGTCCGCGAGCGCTGGCTGGTCACCGCCCTCGAACTAGGCTGAACCGAACGTGCGTATGACGTATCGTATGACGCATGACGACTCACATCGTGCAGGCCCGCGTGAATGACCAGGTCCTCCAGCAGCTCTCCGCCGATGCGTCGACCCTGGGGTTGGACAACACCTCGGCCGCACTGCGCGAGGGCATCGAACTCCTCCATCGCAAAGCCGCTCAGGTACGACTGGCCCGTTCATACGACGACTTCTACGGTGGCGAGCCGGCACCCCTCAGCGACGTGACAGCGGCGCTGTGGGACTCATCGACGTGACACGCCGAACCCGCAAGAACGACAACGTTCCACTCCGCGGCGATGTGTGGGATGCGCACTTTCCACCACCCATCGGCCTTCATCCCATCGTCATCCTCACAAGCAATGCACTCATTCCCCGCCTCCAGGCGGTCACCGCAGCCGTGATCACCGGCACCCCCGGACCACCATCGACACACGTGGCTCTTGAGCCTGCCGCCGGCGTGACCAAGTACTCGGTGTCCTGGGTCAACGCCACCGACCTGCACGCGGTTCCGGTGAACCGGCTCCGCCGTCGTCGTGGCCGACTGGCTCCTGGGGAACTCGAAGCCGTCGAAAGCTGCCTTCGCGACGTCCTGGCCCTCTAGCGACAGACCATCCGGACAGGGACCCGCCCCTTGACAGGTGTCTTAATGTCCGTACATTTGACCCGTGACCGTTCCCACGGGACTTGTCGGGCCGCTGACGCCGGACCGCTCCAGCCCCGTGCCCCTGTGGAGCCAGGTCGGCGATGACCTGCGCCGGCGCATTCGGGCCGGCGAGTTCGCCCCCGGCTTCCCCGGCGAGTTGACGCTCACGGAGGAATACGAGGTCAGCCGCCACACGATTCGCGAGGCATTGCGCGTGCTGCGGGCCGAGGGCCTGGTGGTCAGCGGGCGTGGACGCACCAGCATCGTCGCCGCACCGCGAGTGCGTCAGCGACTCGACAGTCTCTACTCGCTCTTCGACAGCCTCGAAGCGCAGGGCATCGTGCAGGACAGCATCGTGCTGCGACTGTCCACCACGACCAATGCCACGGTCGCCGCCTATCTCGAACTTCCCGCCGACGCCGACCTTGTCGTGCTCGAGCGCGTGCGCCTCGCCGACGGCGAACCCTTCGCGCTGGACACCTCGTGGATGCCGGCCGACCTAGCCGCTCCCCTGCTGCAGCGCGACTTCACGCACAGCGGCCTCTACGCCGAACTCAAGCGCGCCGGCATCGTCATCGATGCCGCAACGGAGCGGGTCACCGCGTTGGCCGCCCCGCGGCACATCGCCGAGCACCTGTCCGTGCCCGCAGGTTCGCCCGTCTTCTCCATCGAACGACGGGCCGCATCTGGCGGGCGAGCGTCGGAATGGCGCGAGACCTTCGTGCGCGGGGATCGCTTCGTCCTCGAGTCGTCGTGGGATCAGCGCTCGGCCTACGTCACCGCGAGCACTGGAGCTTCCCCGTGATCGCGATCGCCGCGATCCTCGCCGTGTTCATCGGGATGGCCGTCGGGCTCCTCGGTGGCGGTGGCTCGATCCTCACCACGCCGCTGCTCATCTACGTGCTCGGATTCGACCCCAAGCAGGCGATCGCGGCCAGCCTCTTCGTCGTCGGTGTCACGTCGATCTTCGGCCTGATCGGCCATGCTCGCGCCGGCCGAGTCGTCTGGCGCATCGGCCTGCTGTTCGGTGGCGCCGGGATGGTGGGTGCCTTCATCGGCGGCCAGATCGGAGCGCGCCTACCCAGCGCTCTCCTGCTCGCTGCCTTCGCCGTCATGATGGGCATCACCGCGGTGGCCATGATTCGCGGACGCCAGCAGGTGCCTGGCGGGGCCCACAAGGGACTGCCGCTCTTTCGCATCCTGCTGGATGGCCTCGTCGTGGGCTTCGTCACCGGACTGGTCGGCGCAGGGGGCGGATTCCTCGTGGTTCCCGCGCTCGCGCTGCTCGCTGGGCTCGCCATGCCCCGTGCGGTCGCCACCTCGCTGCTCGTCGTCGCGATGAAGTCGTTCGCGGGACTGGCCGGCTATGTCTTCACCATCGGGGGAGACTCTCTTATCTCGCTCAACCCGGCGACTACCTTCAATTGGCCCGTCACGCTCATCGTCACGGCAGCGGCGATCGTCGGAGCGCTCATCGGGAGTGCCCTGGTGGCGAAGATCCACCCCGACAAGCTCCGCAAGGCGTTCGGCTACTTCGTACTGGTCATGGCCGTCTTCATCCTCAGCCAGCAGATCGGGTACGCCGTCCTCGACTACGCCAACGACAGCCTGCTGAATGCGGCCGAAGTGCTGGCCGGCGGCGTCGCCATCGTCGCCGTGTTCACCTGGATCATTCGACGCCCGGCCCAGGTGGCGATCGCCGACTTCGACCAGCCCGTGGCGGGTGATTCGACATCAGCACCTCGGGAGTCCCGCTCCCCCTAGTCCGCGGCGTACGGTAGGGCCGTGAGTGGCGATGAGCCGATCCTGCAGCAGATCCGCTGTTCGATCATCGGTGAAGACAGCGTCATGCACGGCCCCTTCGGCCCGCGACGGGTGACCTACGCCGACTACACCGCCAGTGGGCGGGCCCTGACCTTCATCGAGGACTTCATCCGCGACGAGGTGCTCCCCCGCTACGCCAATACCCACACCGAGGCCAGCGGCACCGGCCTGCAGACGACCCGGCTCCGCGAGGATGCCCGTCGCATCATCCGAGACGCTGTGCACGGCGACGACTCCACCTGCGTGATCTTTGCGGGCAACGGCTGCACCGGGGCCATCGATCGGCTCATCGGCATCCTCAACATGCGCATTCCCGCCGACCTCGACGCCCGCTACCGACTCAGCGACGCTATCCCCGCGGATGAGCGACCTGTCGTGCTTGTCGGTCCCTTCGAGCACCACAGCAATGAACTGCCCTGGCGTGAATCCATCGCCGACCTCGTCACGATCCCCGAGGACCGCGACGGCCACATCGACCTCGATGCCCTCGAGGCCGCGCTCATCGAGCATCGCGAGCGCCCCCTGATCATCGGGGCCTTCAGCGCGGCCAGCAATGTCACGGGAATCCTCACCGACACCGACGCCGTCACCGAACTACTCCACCAGTACGGCGCGCTCGCCGTATGGGACTACGCCGCTGCCGCGCCCTATGTCGACATCGACATGCATCCGAGCAACCGCGCCATCGCCAAGGATGCGGTCGTGCTGTCTCCGCACAAGTTCGTCGGCGGCCCTGGCACCCCGGGCGTGCTCATCATGCGACGCGAGCTGCTCACCAACACCGTGCCGGTCGTGGTCGGTGGCGGCACCGTCGCCTACGTCAACCCCGAGGAGCACGTCTACCTCGACGACCCGATTCACCGCGAGGAAGCGGGCACGCCCGCGATCGTCGAGTCGATTCGTGCCGGCCTGGTGTTTCACCTCAAGCAGGCCGTGGGCATCGACCTCATCAAGCAACGCGAAGACGAGCTTCTCAATCGCGCGTTCCGGTCCTGGGGCGAGCACCCGCGCATCGACATCCTGGGCAATCGCGATGTCGACCGCCTATCGATCGTGTCCTTCACCATCCGCGCCACAGAGGGTGGCTATCTCCATCACAACGCCGTCGTCGCCATCCTCAACGATCTCTTCGGAATCCAGGCGCGCGGCGGCTGCTCCTGCGCCGGGCCCTACGGCCACCGCCTGCTCGGCATCGACCTCGAGCAGTCGCACGCTTTCGAAAGCCAGATCCGCATCGGCTGCGAGGGCATCAAGCCGGGCTGGGTCCGGGTCAACTTCAACTACTTCATCGAGGACGAGGTGGCCGACTACGTCATCGAGTCGGTGCGTCTCGTCGCCGACTCCGGCGAGCGGCTGCTTCCGCTCTACCGATTTGAGCCAGCCACGGGTCTGTGGCGCCACCACCTCGGCCCCGTCGAGCCGCCCCTGCGCATGACCGATGTGTCCTACGACGCCGCGGGCACGCTGACCTACCCGCGACATGACGATCGGCTGCCGCTCGAGGCACTCGACGATCACCTCCGACAAGCACGCGAGATCCTGCGCGATCTGCCAGCGCTCACCGCCGATGCCAAACTCAACGCCGAATTCGACTCACTGCGCTGGTTCCCGCTACCCACGGGATCGCTCGTGCCATCGCAGGAGTCGGCGATGCTACGTTCCCACCCATGAGCCGGGCAGCAACAACGGATACGCCGGCACGCCTCACGAAGGGTGAGCGCACACGCCTGGCCATGGTCGAGACAGCCATCGACATCCTCGACGAGGAGGGGCCGGATGGCCTGACCCTGCAAGGCATCGGAGAGCGTCTTGGATTGCACCGCACTGCGGTCTACCGTCACTTCGCCAGCAGGGACGAACTGCTGGCTGGGGCGATGGAGTACCTCTTCAGTCAGATGTACGAGCAGATGACGCTCCCGCAAGACCCTCGAGGCCGGATCTCGGCAATCGCCCTCGAGATGCGGCGGATGTTCCATCGTCATCCCGGGGCGGCCGCGATGTTTGTGACGGTGGGCGAAGAATGGACGTCGTCCTCGGCCTTGGAGCGCGTCATTCTCCAGGCACTGCGCGATATGTCGGTAGACGAGAAGGACCTGGCCACCGTCTACCAGGCACTGGAGTCCTACGTCGTCGGCTCAACGCTCTTTGATTTCTCAGGTGCACCCCATCACCTTGAGATGAGGCGACGGCGCCATGCCGCGTCAGGCGATCAATCGCTGATGCGCACCGCCTCATCGACGGCACGGATCGACGCGACGAATGAGGCCGCCTTCACATGGGGTCTGGACGCTCTTCTCGACGCGCTCTGATTTGTCACGTGCGTTGACATTTCCTCTCGGGGCCCCTAGGTTGCCAGAGGCTCACTCCCCGTCGAGAGGTTCCGCATGCGCCGCTTTGCCGTTCCCGTTGTCCTCGCGTCCGCGCTGGCGCTCGCCGCTGGCCTGCTCGTCGGGCCGGTCGCTGCAGCCGCACCCGCCCCGACGCAGGCCCCCAGCGCAGGTGCCACCGCGCGCCCGACTGCTGCGACTGCCCCCGTGCCCCGCGTGGACTATGCGGGACTGGCGAAGTCCGCGGTCGGAGCCGCAATGGCCATTTACGCCTGCGATGCCTTCACGAAGGACGGCATGAAGTGCGAGAAGAAGCCGACCATCAAAGACGTCATGAACAAGCTCAATCAGATCGAGGCGCAGATTGCCCAGCACCAGGCTCAGACGATGCGAGCGCTCGACTCACTGCAGAGCGCTATCGACGCCCAGGATCTGACGAAGGCCCTCAAGGACCTCGCGCCAGTGCGGGCGCACATCGGCGAGGCTGGCAAGGCCTGGGAGGCGATGTCGGACTGCACCGACAAGGCGGTGTCGGTTGGGGCCACGTGCAATGGGTACGCCGGTGTCACTCTCTCGGGCGTGCCGGTGGCCGAGGGCCTTTCCGAGTCGAAGGAGTTCTTCCTCGGTCAGATGGAGAAGATTTCCCTGACGATCGAGCAGTCCACCGAGTACTTCGCGGGGATCGACGGCCAGCCCTCCGTTGGCCTGCTGCATAACCTGTGGAAGGTCGCCAAGCGTCAGCAGGATCGAGACTCGGGAGCATCGAGCCCCGGGCAACTGCCCCTGCAGCCCGTCGTGGTGACTAGCCAGCTATCCACGACATTCCTGCCGGTGATGACCTACTACCGCGACATGATGTACCTCTACGGAGCGCTGCGCCCCGCTTCAGTCGAGCTCAAGGGCAAGTCATCCCAGGCGCGGTCGGAAGCTGCTCTCGCCGATCAGCGCATCTTCGGGGCAGCAAGCCGCTGGACCGTCGCAGGCGCCTTCAACTTCTACCGGATCCCCGATGTGCCGGCAGGAACCATTGCCTTCGTCGGCAAGGACAAGAAGCTCTACAAGGTGGTCAAGGGCGAAGGCAAGGGTTCACCGCTCACCGCCCCCGTCGTCATGGATCTGGGCGATAGCCTCGCGTCCTACGGCTACAACTCTGACGTCATGGCGAAGAACCCATCCCTCCTGCCGCATGGCGGCCGTTTCGGAGTGTGGGAGAAGGTCAAGCACCGCACCTACAAGGAGTACTCGTACGGCAAGTACGCCATTTGTGCTGGCGTCGGCGGATTCGGATGCCCCGCATCCTCCGATCCCGGCGTTCGGGAGCAGACGTTCGAGATCGGCCATCCCGACGCCGTGGGCACGAAGGACAAGTACGGCAATCTCATGAAGATGCGGTGGGCGCCGATGCAGATCTTGCCCGTCAAGGCCACCTGGGGGCGCCTCTACCGGAGGGAGATCGGCGGCTACGGCTGCGGATCCGTGCATACCCTGAAGGGAGAGCCGCCCTACGGTGTGTGGAATGTCCAGTTCCTCGACACGTTCCGCCGCACGGTCGAGAACAGGCACGCGATGTTCGAGTGGGACTACGTGACCTACGGCGAGCGCGCGCTCGACTGTGTTGGCCCGGGTGTCTACCTGACGCAGACCCGAGGAGAGCCCTTCTCCGTCGTCGATAAGGGAACGCCCGCCGGCATCCTCGTGAAGTAAGGGACAGCAGGACTACTCCTGCGCACCCCTGCCAACGAGGCGGCTACCCATTAGGCTGCGTGAGGCCCCTGTGGGGTCGGGCTGCAGCGGTCGACCCGCGCCAGCCCCCGTAGCTCAGGGGATAGAGCAGAGGTTTCCTAAACCTTGTGCGCAGGTTCGAATCCTGCCGGGGGCACCTTCGGCTTCGTCGCCAGAGGAGCCAACCGCTTTCGTGCTACTCCTCGACCCGCTCCACCTTGGCCGGGAACAGCCACCAGGCCAGGACCAGGCCGAGCAGGGTGAGGCCTCCCCCAACGAGCAGGGCCGCCGTCATGCCGGACACGAAGGCCTGGCCGGCGGCCTCGCGGATCGGCGTCGCCAGGTCGGGAGCCAACTGCTGCACCGCGATGCTGCCCGCGGCCAGCGACTCGCGCACAGATTCCACGACGCTGGCAGGAATGGTGTTGATCGCGTCCCCCGCCGCGGCGATGCGGGCTTCGATCTCATTGCGGTAGCCGAGGGCGAGCAGGGAGCCCAGGATCGCGACGCCGAGCGAGCCGCCAAGCTCAGACATCCCGTCGTTAACGGCCGCGCCGATGCCCGCGCGCTCTGGCGGCGTCGCCGCGAGCACGCCGTTGGTCGCCTGGGGTAGCACCATGCCGAGGCCGAAGCCGATGATGCCGAGGCTTCCTCCGACGAGCACGTAGGGCGATCCGGCATCCATGAAGGCCGCGACACCGAAGCCGACGGTCACGAGAAGGAACCCGATGAGAACCGTCGTGCGCGTGCCGATGCGCTCGGCCACACGGGGGCTGAACAGGGACGCGATGAGCATGCCGCCAGCGCCCGGGAGCATCGAGAGTCCCGACTCGACAGGGGTATTGCCCTGGACGAGCTGCAAGAACTGCGGCAGGAAGAACATCATGCCCATGAGAGCGGCATAGACCAAGGCGACGCAGATCACCGAGACCGTGAAGAGCCGGCTGCGGAACAGGCTCATGGGCAGCATCGGTCGAGGGGCACGCAACTCCCACCAGACGAAGGCGGAGAGGAAGACCACCGTGGCGATCGACGACGTGATCGTCAGCGGGTTGATACCGGAGTCGGGGATCTCGATGACCGTGACGACGAGAGCGACCAGGCCGACGGTCGAGAGTATGGCGCCCAGCGGATCCAGGCGCGGCTTGCTCGGGTCGAGCGACTCCGGCACGTAGCGCAAGGTGGCCAGGATGCCGATGACGACAAGCGGCGGATTGACCCAGAAGATCGCGTGCCACGAGACGTACTCGACCAGCAGCCCACCGACGATCGGCCCGACGGCGACCGCCGCCCCGGCCGTGGCCGCCCAGATACCGATGGCCTGTGCGCGCTCGCGCCGATCCGTGAAGACCTGGGTGAGGATCGACAGCGTGGACGGCATGATGAAGGCCCCGCCGATGCCCATGAGCGCCCGGAACACCGCGAGGGTCAGCGCGTGATTGGCAAAGCCGGCGGCCAGCGAGGCACTACCAAAGATGACCAGGCCGATGAGCAGTGCGCGTCGACGCCCGAATCGATCGCCCAGCGCACCGGCCAGCAGCAGAGTGCCGGCGAACATCACCGAGTAGGCATCGACCACCCACTGAAGTTGCGACGTGGTCGCATCGAGTTCCTGCTGGAGCACGGGCAGGGCGACGTTGACGATCGTGTTGTCGAGCGAGATGACGGCCAGCGCACCCGCGAGTACGGCCAGTACCGCCCAGCGGTTAGCGCCTGTCGTCGTCACGCTCGGAGCCTACGCGGATCAGACATCCGTATCAGGCCCCGGCGACTAGGCTGCGCGCGTGGACATCTCCCAGGGGATCTACTCCCTGCTGGTGATCGCCGCTATTGCCGCGGCCGTGCCTCTCATCGTCGGACTCCTGCGGCTGCCGATCGCGGAGGTCGTGCTCCTGCTGGCGGGCGGCGTGATCTTCGGCCCGTCGGGGCTGGGCTGGATCCAGCTCGACGAGGCGATCCTGCTGTTCTCCGAGATCGGCCTCGCGTTCCTCTTCTTTGCCGCGGGCCTGGAGCTGGAGAAGCACGCGATCAGGGGCCGGTCCGGAAAACTTGCGCTCATCGGGTGGCTCGCCACCGTCGCGCTCGCTTGCATCGCCGCCGGCGTCTTGGAGTACCTCGGCATCATCCGCGACTTCCTCGGTGTCGCGATCGCGCTGACGAGCACCGCGCTCGGCACCCTGCTGCCGATCCTGCGCGACAAGGGCCTGCTCAAGACCCCCTTCGGCACCTACTTCATGGGTGCCGGGGCCATCGGCGAATTCGGACCCATCCTCGCCATCTCCATCCTCCTCACGACCGCCAACCCGGCCATGGGAATCGTCGCCGTCGCGCTGTTCGCCGTGGTGGCCCTCGCCTTCGCGAAGGTGCCCGGCTGGCTGAAGTCCGAACGCGTCGTCGCGGTCATCGACCGCGGACACGGCACGAGCTCGCAGACGGCCATCCGCCTGACGGTGCTGCTGCTGCTCGGCCTCGTGGCCACCGCGGAGGTCTTCGGCCTCGACGTTGCCCTGGGAGCGTTCGTCGCGGGCGTCATCCTCAAGCTCTTCGCGTCCGAGGGCGAGGGAGCCCTGCTGGAGACAAAGCTCATCGGCGTGGCCTTCGGGGTCTTCATCCCGCTCTTCTTCATCGTGTCGGGAGCAAAGCTCGACATCCAGTCGATCATCGAGAACCCGCAGCTGCTCATCGTCTTCACGGTGCTGCTCTTGGTCGTGAGGGGCATCCCGCAGTTCTTCATCTATCGTCGGGCGATCCCCCAGGCAGGTCAGCGGGCGCAGTTCTCGCTCTATGTCGCGACCGCACTACCCATCATCGTCGCTGTGACGACAATCCAGGTGGAGAACGGCACGATGTTGTCGCAGGTCGGCGCGGC
>NBNH01000285.1 GCA_004379115.1 Actinomycetales bacterium mxb001 | reverse complement strand
GAAGCCTCCAGCCAGCGGCGCAGGATGTCGAAGGCCAGGCCTGATCGGATGTGACCCACGTGAGGCGGGGCCTGAACAGTGGCCCCACACAGGTACATCGACACCCGGCCGGGCTCGAGCGGCACGAAATCGCGCACGCCGCGCTCGGCGGTGTCGTAGAGCCGCAGGGTCACCCCCACAGACTAGTGGGGCACGCGCGTGACGACCTTCTCCGGTGTGATGCGACAGACGACGCGCACGTTGTCTGTGCCGTCATCTCCCTTGTAGCGACCGGTGCCGGTGTAGGCCTCGTTGAGGCGGTCGATCAGCTCGCGTCCGCCCTCCTCGGTCATCGACACAGTGCCGCGCACCTCGACATAGGAGTAGGGGTCGTCCTTCGGGTAGACCAGCACGGTCACGCGCGGGTCACGTTCCATGTTGAGGAACTTGCGGCGCCCCCGGATCGTGGACACGAGCAGGTCGTTGCCGTCGCGCTCCACCCACACCACGGACAGGTGGGGGTAGCCGTTGGGGTTGGTGGTCGCGATGGTGGCGAACTCCGGGCCATCCAGCATGGGGTAGGCGTCGGGCGGAATCGTTGCGGTCATGGGCGCACGCTACCGCGCTCTGTGCAGCAGGGCGGTCGCGACCGCGGCCAGGCCCTCGCCTCGCCCGGTCAGCCCGAGCCCGTCGGTCGTCGTGGCGGACACGCTCACGCGTGCGCCGACGGCCTGCGAGAGCACACTCTCCGCTTCTGCTCGTCGGGTGCCCACGCGCGGCCTGACTCCGATGACCTGCACGGCAACGTTGCCGATCGACCAGCCGGCCGCGCGTACGCGCGAAGCCGTCTCTGTCAGCAGGGCGATCCCCGCCGCACCCGACCACGCCGGATCGTCGGTGCCGAACTGGCTGCCGAGGTCACCGAGACCCGCAGCCGACAGCAGCGCATCGCAGGCCGCGTGCGCGGCGACGTCACCATCGGAATGGCCTTCGAGTCCGTCGCCGTCCCAGAGAAGTCCGGCAACCCACAGCGGACGTCCGGCCGCGAAGGCATGGACATCAATGCCGATCCCGACAGCGGAACTAGACGACTCCACCGGCGGCCCTTCGACGCACGAGGATCGCTTCGGCCAGCACCAGGTCGAGCGGCCGCGTGATCTTGAAGGCCTCCTCATCGCCCGGCACGACGTGCACCGCCACGCCCATCCGCTCGACGAGGCCCGCATCATCCGTGGCATCGGATGCATCGCTCAGGGCGTGCGCCGACTGGAGCACGGCGCGGGTGAACCCCTGCGGCGTCTGCACCGCGTGCAGGCGCGAGCGGTCGAGGGTGCGCTCGACGATGCCATCGGCGTCGACTTCCTTGATCGTGTCGACGACTCCGAGAGTAGGAATGACGGCCTCATGACCCGCACGCACCGCCGAGGCCACGCGGTCGATCACATCCGGCGGCACCAAAGGCCGCGCCGCGTCGTGGACAAGGACGACGTCGACGTCGGAGGGAAGTGCGAGCAAGGCACGCGCCACCGAACCCTGCCGGGTGTCGCCACCGGCCACGATGACGATCTCGGCCTCGGTGTCGATACCGGCCAGGACGCTGCGGGTCTCGTCGACCCCATCCTCCGGCGCGGCGATGACCACGAGATCGATCGAGCGCGCGGACGCGAGCGCGCGCACGGCGTGGACGAGGATCGGCAATCCCGCGAGAGTACGCAGGGCCTTGGGAGCTCCCGGGCCTAGACGCTCACCGCGGCCCGCGGCAGGAACGATCGCGGCAGTGCGCGAGGGCGAGGTGTCGGGCACGGTACCTCCGAACGAAGGAGGTGCAGGCTAGGAGGCGAGGACCTCGTCGAGGATGGCCTCGGCCTTGTCCTCGTTGGTCTTCTCTGCCAATGCGAGCTCGCTGACGAGGATCTGGCGAGCCTTGGCCAGCATGCGCTTCTCGCCGGCCGACAGGCCGCGCTCGCGCTCACGGCGCCACAGGTCGCGAACGACCTCGGCCACCTTGATGACATCGCCGGAGGCGAGTTTCTCGAGGTTGGCCTTGTAGCGGCGCGACCAGTTGGTGGGCTCTTCGGTGTAGGGCTGGCGCAGCACCTCGAAGACCCGGTCGAGGCCCTCGGCGTTGACGACGTCGCGGACACCCACGAGGTCGACATTGTCGGCGGGAACCCGCACCGTGAGATCGCCCTGAGCGACCCGCAGGACCAGGTATTCCTTCTCGGCGCCCTTGATGACCCGGATCTCGACGGCCTCGATGAGAGCGGCCCCGTGATGGGGGTAGACGACCGTATCGCCAACCTTGAACGTCATAGAGAAGGACCCCTTTCCAGGTCCATCAGGATATCACGGGTATCAGGGGCCCCAACCAGGCCCGGGGAGACCAGATACGCTGGCAGAGCCGGAACGATGTGCCCTACGACCGCACTGCAGGAGACCGCGTGACCTCGTCCCGATTCCATCGTCGACTCGCCATCATCGCTGCTGCCTTCGTTGCCGTTCCCGCACTCGCGGGTTGCTGGCAAGGACAGGGAGCGAGCACCACGATGCAGGCATCCATGAACTCCGGCAATGGCACGCAGGCGACGCTCGGTGCGATGCGCGTGGAGAACGCGACCGTCGTCCGCGGAGACGATGGCACGGGCTCGCTCATCATGTCGGTCTTCAACCAGGGGGCCGAGCCCGACACCCTCACCTCGGTCACCGTCAACGGCATTCCCGCGTCCGTCGCACCAACGGTTATTGCGCCGGGCACGTTCCAGGCCTTCGGCTACGGCGTGGAGGGCCAGCCGGCCACCAACATCGCCCTCGTGACCGGCCTTGACGTCGAGGCCAGCAGCTACGTGCCCGTGACCCTCATCTTCGAGCGCGCGGGGCAACTCGATATCTCGGTGCTGACCGTGCCGCCTGTCGGCTACTACGAGGGGCTCCTGCCGGTCGCCGGCTCGTGAGCTAGGCCTCGATCTTGTAGCCCAGGCCTCGCACCGTCTGCAGGATGCGCGGCTGCGAGGGATCCTCTTCGATCTTGGCGCGCAGGCGCTTGACGTGGACGTCGAGCGTCTTGGTGTCACCGACATAGTCGGATCCCCA
>NBNH01000284.1 GCA_004379115.1 Actinomycetales bacterium mxb001 | reverse complement strand
GCATTCGCCATCCTTGTGGAGGATCTCTCCGACGAACGTCGCGTGACGGCTGTACGCCGCGACTTCGTGGCCAACGTCAGCCACGAGTTGAAGACTCCGGTCGGCGCGATGGCCCTGCTGGCGGAGGCGATCCTCAGTGCATCGGACGACGAGGAGTCGGTGCGCCGCTTCGCTGAGCGCATGCTGATCGAGTCCGGGCGCTTGTCATCCCTCATCAACGACATCATCGACCTGTCTCGACTCCAGGGAGACGACCCGCTCACCCACGCCGAGGTGTTCGAGGTCGACCCGCTCATTGCTCAGGCCACCGACGCGGTGCGCACGGCAGCAGCGGCCAAGGACATCGACATCATCACGACAGGAGTCCCGGGAGTGGCGATCCTCGGTGATCGCAGCCAGATACTGATGGCGTTGCGCAACCTGCTGACCAACGCGGTCACCTACTCCGAGCCCCAGACTCGCGTGGCCGTGACCGCCCAGGCAGATGACCACGTCGTCGAGATCGCCATCAAGGACCAGGGCATCGGTATCCCGGCCCACGACCTGGACCGGGTCTTTGAGCGCTTCTACCGGGTGGATCCCGCGCGCTCCCGCGTGACCGGAGGCACCGGCCTGGGGCTGGCCATCGTCAAGCATGTGTGCGAGAACCACGGCGGTGAGGTGGCGGTCTGGTCCGAACTCGGCGTCGGGTCGACGTTCACCCTGCGCCTGCCGCGATCTGCCGCGGCCGCTCCGCTTGCCGCCGTCCCCGCTGACGAGGAGGAGTTGGTTCCGTGACACGCGTGCTCGTGGTCGAAGACGAGGAGTCGTTCTCGGACGCCCTCTCCTTCATGTTGCGTCGCGAGGGCTATGAAGTGGGCATTGCGACAGATGGCACCGAGGCGCTGGCCGAGTTCGACCGCCACGGTGCCGATCTCGTGCTTCTCGACCTCATGCTCCCCGGGATCTCCGGCACGGAGGTTTGCCGCACCCTGCGTCAGCGTTCGACGGTGCCGATCATCATGGTGACCGCGAAGGATGGTGAGGTCGACAAGGTCGTGGGCCTCGAACTCGGTGCGGATGACTACGTAACCAAGCCCTTCTCCTCGCGCGAGTTGGTGGCGCGCATCCGAGCTGTCCTGCGCCGCAAGGGCGAGCCCGAAGACCTCCTGCCCAGCGTCCTTGAGGTGGGGCCCATCCGGGTCGACGTCGACCGTCACGTCGTTGTCGTGCGTGGCGTCACGGTCGCGATGCCGCTGAAGGAGTTCGACCTTCTCGAGATGCTGATGCGCAACGCCGGACGTGTCCTGACGCGCAGCCAACTGATCGATCGGGTCTGGGGATCCGACTATGTCGGTGACACCAAGACGCTCGACGTCCACGTCAAGCGCCTGCGCGCCAAGATCGAAGAGGATCCCTCGCAGCCGCGCATCCTGCAGACGGTGCGAGGCCTG
>NBNH01000283.1 GCA_004379115.1 Actinomycetales bacterium mxb001 | reverse complement strand
GCGCAGGTGCTCGAGGGGCTCATCCAGCGCCGTGACCGACCCGACCCCGCGACCTACATTGGCTCGGGCAAAGCCCAGGAACTGCGTCGCATCGTGGTGGCCACCGGGGCCGACACCGTGATCTGCGACGGCGAACTCACCCCGGGCCAACTTCGCCACCTCGAAGACGTCGTCAAGGTCAAGGTGGTCGATCGCACCTGGCTGATCCTCGACATCTTCGCCCAGCATGCGCGCAGCAAGGCCGGCCGCGCTCAGGTGTCTCTCGCCCAGATGGAATACCTGCTGCCGCGACTTCGTGGCTGGGGTGAGTCGCTCAGCCGACAGGCGGGCGGCCGAGCAGGTGGAGCCACCGGTGGCGTGGGTACGCGCGGACCGGGCGAGACCAAGATCGAGACCGACCGACGCCGCATCCGTGACCAGATGACGGTGCTGCGCAAGCAACTCAAGGAGATGGAGCGCGTACGCCGCACCCAGCGCAGTGGGCGCCGACGCTCGGGCACGCCCGCTGTCGCCATCGCCGGCTACACCAATGCGGGCAAGTCGAGCCTGCTCAACCGACTGACGGGTGCGGGCGTGCTGGTCGAGGACGAGCTCTTTGCCACTCTCGATCCGACGGTGCGCCGACTCGAGCTTCCTAGTGGTCGTGCCTGCACCGTGGCCGACACGGTCGGCTTCGTGCGCCATCTGCCGCACCACCTGGTGGAGGCCTTCCGGTCGACGCTGGAGGAGGTCACCGAGGCGGATCTGGTGCTCCATGTCGTCGACGGCTCCGATGCCGAGCCCGAGGAGCAGATGTCGGCGGTGCGCGAGGTCCTCTCCGAGATCGGTGCGGGCAATCTGCCCGAACTCATCGTGATCAACAAGTGCGACATGGCCGATCCGCTCGATATCGCGCGCCTGCGTCGAGTCGAGCCCGATGCCATCGTCGTGTCGGCTCGCACGGGCGAGGGGATCCCCGAACTCCTTGCCGCACTCGATGCCCGACTGCCGCACCCTGAGATCGACGTCGACATCGTCGTGCCCTATGAGCGCGGCGACCTGGTCGCCCAGGCCCACGAGCGCGGTGAGGTCATCGCTGAGGAGCACCTGGCAGAGGGCACCCGCTTGAAGGCGCGCGTCTCCCCAGAGCTGGCGGCGCGCCTGCAGGCCGCCGCACGATGACAACGGTCGAGGAGGCCCTGGCGGCGGCTGCGACCGAACTCGGTGGCGAGCCGCGCGCCGGGCAGCTCGACATGGCTCGGGCAGTCGCGGAGGCCATGGCCACGGGTGGGGCCGCACGCGGGGGCGAAGGCCCGCCCCAGCACCTGCTCGTGCAGGCCGGCACCGGCACGGGCAAGTCTCTGGCCTATCTGACTCCAGCGGCACTGCACGCGACGAGCACCGGGGGGTCGGTGGTCATCGCCACGGCGACCTTGGCCCTGCAGCGCCAACTCGTCGAGCGCGACCTGCCCGTGGTGTCGCGCGCTCTCGAACCGCTGGTCGGCCGGCCGCTGACCTTCGCCGTCCTCAAGGGCCGACACAACTATGTATGCCTCGAGCGGCTGCATCGCACGGAGGCGGATGAGCCCGACGACGACCAGGCCATCTTCGCCGCGCCGCGCACCGAGCTTGGCCGGCAGGCCACGCGCGTACGGGCCTGGGCGCTCGAGACCGAGACCGGCGATCGTGACGAGTTCGGTGAGCCCATCGATGCACGAGTCTGGCGTGGTCTGTCGGTGTCGCGTCGTGAATGCGTGGGGGAGAGCCGCTGCTCCTTCGGGGCGGAGTGCTTCACCGCGCGACGACGCGAGATTGCGATGCAGGCCGACATCGTCGTGACCAACCACGCGATGCTCGCCATTCACTTCGTCGAGGGCATCCCGGTCCTTCCTGAGCACGACGTGCTGGTCGTGGACGAGGCGCATGAACTTGCCGATCGCGTTACCCAGGCGCTCACCCTCGACCTATCAGCCCGCTCGATCGAGGTCGCGGCACAGCGGGCACGCGGCTTCATCACTCCGGAGATGCACGACGAGCTCACGGAGGCGGCCGAGGGGCTCGGCCTCGCCCTCGAGGGTGTCAACGGCCGGATCACGACGATGGGCCGCGATCTCACCCTGGCTCTCACACGCGTGCGCGACACCGCGCGCACAGCCGTCTCGCAGATCACCGGTGATGACGACATCGACACGGTCGCGGCCCGCCAGCGAGCCAAAGGGGCCCTCGACGAGGCCTTCGATGCTGCCGGCCGCTTCCTCACCGCGACGTCATCGGACGTCGTGTGGATCGCCGACGGTGAGGCACACCTCGCGCCACTTCACGTGGCGGGCCTGTTGGCCAACGGAGTGTTCACCGAGCGGCCCGTCGTTCTCACCAGTGCCACGCTCACCGTCGGCGGCGGCTTCGAGGCGATCACGGCCGCGCTCGGGCTGACGGACGCGGTAGTCGAGACCCTCGACGTCGGCAGCCCCTTCGACTACGCCAAGCAGGGCATCCTCTACGTCGCCCGGCATTTACCGCCCCCGGGACGTGATGGCATCCCCGAGGAAGCCCTCGACGAGGTGGGCGACTTGGTCGAGGCCGCTGGAGGGCGCACGCTGGTGCTGTGCTCGTCCTGGCGGGCCGTCGAGCGCGTGGGTGACTATCTGCGGGTACGCACCAAGGGCGAGGTGCTCGTTCAGCGTCGTGGAGACACCGTGTCGCCCCTGGTCGAGCGTTTCGCACGAGAGCAGGGCACAACCCTCGTGGGAACGCTGTCGCTGTGGCAGGGCGTCGATGTGCCCGGTGACACGTGCTCACTCGTGGTCATCGATCGCATCCCCTTCCCGCGTCCCGATGATCCGCTCACGGCGGCACGCCAGGACGCCGTCGATGCCGCCGGAGGCTCGGGCTTCGCGCAGGTGTCGGTGCCACGCGCCGGTCTGCTGCTCGCGCAGGGATCAGGTCGGCTGATCCGAGACACGCAGGACCGTGGCGTGGTCGCCGTCCTGGATCCGCGCCTCGCGACCGCCAATTACGCGCGTGCCCTGCGCGCGTCGATGCCTCCGCTGTGGTTCACCACTGATCGCGAGGCTGTGCTGGGTGCTCTGGCCCGATTGCGCGAGGGAACTACACCCGACGCATGACCGCCACGACACGGCCGAGGATGGTCGCGTGGTCGCCGTCGATGGGGGAGTAGGCCGCATTGTGGGGCAACAGCCAGGTGTGGCCATCGCGACGCTGCAGCGTCTTGACCGTGGCCTCGTCGTCGAGTAGCGCCGCGACGATCTCGCCGTTGTCGGCGGTCGGCTGACGACGAACGACGACGTAGTCGCCGTCGCAGATCGCTGCCTCCACCATGGAGTCGCCCACGACCTTGAGGAGGAACAGCTCGCCGTCGCCGACGATCTCGCGCGGCAGCGGGAAGACGGTCTCGACGGCTTCCTCCGCGAGGATCGGCCCGCCAGCGGCGATGCGACCGAGGACGGGAACGTAGGCGGCGGTGGGTTGCGCGTCGCCGCTGCCCGTGGGATCGACCGTCTCCGTGTCGGCGACGACCAGGGCGCGCGGGGTGTGCGGGTCGCGCCGCAGCATGCCCTTCTTCTGCAGGACTCCCAACTGGTGGGACACGCTCGACGGCGACGTGAGCCCGACGGCCTCGCCGATCTCGCGCACGCTCGGGGGATAGCCGCGCTCATCGACGGTGCGGCGGATGACCTCGAGGATGTCGCGCTGGCGGGGGGTGAGCCCCTCGCTGAAGTCAGCCTCGAGCTCGCTCCCACTGCTGGGGTCGGGGGTGGGGCGGCGGGCCATGGGTCCTCCTGAGCTAGGGGCGGGCTGGTCGGGCGGGCCGGAATGTCAGACCCCCGGGGGAGTCTGGATCCCGTGACCACGACGGTAGCGACACGCCCTCATGAATTCAAACACCTGTTCGATCAATCCTGGACGTGTCGCGTGACGTGTGGTACCAATGGTACAGGTGTTCGAACGAACACCCGTTCGATCGCTCTCCCGCTTGGGAGGGCCCGCCGAGAGGAGGAGCCCATGGCCCTCGCCTACGCCCCTGCCCCCGCCCTGTCCGCCCGCCACTGTCGGGCCACCCGGGCTCCCCGCTCCGGCCTCGTCCTGACCCGCCGCGGACGCCTCGCCATCGTGCTCCTCGCCGCCGTGGCCCTGCTGGCCCTCGCCCCCTGGCGCGCCATCGCCAGCACCCCGGCGGGCACCGCCCCCGAGGGCTGGACGGCGGTCACTGTCGCTCCCGGCGACACCCTGTGGGAGTACGCCCAAGAGGCAGCTCCGGGTGCCGACCCCCGTCCGGTTATCGCGGAGATCCGGGCGGTCAACGACCTGTCGACCTCCACCCTCCAGCCCGGTCAGCGGCTCGTCGTCCCGGTGGCCTCCCCGGGCTGACGGTGCCGCTGCCCGGGCGATTCCCCTCTCGGTCGGGCACCGTGGGGGCTGTGTCCCCTGGGATCCCTGTGACAGGCGTGGTAAACGCGACACGCCCGTTCGAGATCTTGCGCGCAGGCGCGCAAGGGACTATGGTCCCCGCTACATCTAGTGGTCACACCGGTGTAGTTCCTCCACAGATTGTGGTCAAGAGCCCACAGGGTGTCCCCAGGTGGTCCACAGGGTCGTCCACGGGGCGGCCCCGCTGTCGCTAGGGGAAGGGAGGGTTCGTGCGCTGTCCATACTGCCGCGGCACCGACTCCCGGGTGCTGGACTCCCGCACCGCCGACGACGGCGCCGCCATCCGCCGCCGGCGCGAGTGCCAGGAGTGCGGCAAGCGCTTCACCACGGCCGAGACCGCCGTCCTCTCGGTGGTCAAGCGGTCGGGAGCGACCGAGTCCTTCAGCCGCGCCAAGGTCATCTCCGGGGTGCGCAAGGCCTGTCAGGGGCGCCCTGTGAGTGACGACGACCTCGCCCTTCTCGCCCAGCGCGTCGAAGACGCCGTACGCGCGGCCGGTGCCGCCGAGGTGCCATCAGCTGAAGTGGGCGTCGCAATCCTCGGGCCGCTGCGCGAGCTCGATGAGGTTGCCTACCTGCGCTTCGCGTCCGTCTACCGCAACTACGACAACCTCGAGGACTTCGAGGCTGAGATCACCCTGCTTCGCTCCGAGGCTGCGCTTGCCGCAACCTCTCCCGAGTCCGCTGACGCGGTCTCGGTCAGCACCACCCTGCCCACACCATCCTGAGGAGACACCCGCATGACCGAGATCACCAACCGTCCCGTGTCCACCGGCACGGGCACCGGCCTCACCTTGGAGCGCCTCTACACCACGCCCGGCGTTCATCCGTATGACGAGGTCACGTGGGAACGTCGCGACGTCGTCCAGACCAACTGGAAGACCGGCGAGTCGGTGTTCGAGCAGCGGGGGGTCGAGTTCCCCGACTTCTGGAGCATCAACGCGTCGACGATCGTGACGACCAAGTACTTCCGTGGCGCCGTGGGCAGCGACACGCGGGAGTCGAGTCTTCGCCAGCTCATCGACCGGGTGGTGCTCACCTACACACAGGCTGGCCGTGAATACGGCTACTTCGCGACACCTCAGGACGCGGAGATCTTCGAGCACGAGCTGACCTACATGCTGCTGCACCAGGTGTTCAGCTTCAACTCGCCCGTGTGGTTCAACGTCGGCACGCCGGCTCCGCAGCAGGTCTCGGCCTGCTTCATCCTCGCCGTCGACGACACTATGGATTCGATCCTCAACTGGTACCGCGAGGAGGGCCTGATCTTCAAGGGTGGTTCCGGCGCTGGCCTCAACCTCTCGCGCATCCGCTCGTCCAAGGAGTTGCTGTCCTCCGGCGGCACGGCCTCCGGTCCGGTGTCGTTCATGCGTGGCGCCGATGCGTCCGCAGGCACCATCAAGTCCGGTGGCGCCACCCGCCGCGCGGCCAAGATGGTCGTGCTCGATGTCGACCACCCCGACATCGAGGAGTTCATCGAGACCAAGGTGCGCGAGGAAGACAAGATCCGCGCCCTGCGCGACGCCGGCTTCGACATGGATCTGGGCGGTGCTGACATTGCCTCCGTGCAATACCAGAACGCCAATAACTCCGTGCGCGTCTCCGATGAGTTCATGCGCGCCGTTGAGGAGGGCACCGAGTTCGGCCTGCGCGGTCGCAAGACCGGCGAGGTCATCGAGACAGTTGACGCCAAGTCGCTGTTCCGCAAGATGAGCGAAGCGGCGTGGGCGTGCGCCGATCCGGGCATCCAGTACGACGACACGATCAACGACTGGCACACCAACCCCGAGACTGGCCGCATCACCGCGTCCAACCCGTGCTCCGAATACATGAGCCTCGACAACTCGTCCTGCAACCTCGCCTCGCTCAACCTGCTGAAGTTCCTCAAGGAGGACGGCACGTTCGATGCCGAGGGCTTCCGCCGCGCGGTGGAATTCGTCATCACGGCCATGGACATCTCGATCTGCTTCGCCGATTTCCCGACCGAGGCGATCGGGCGCACCACGCGCGACTACCGCCAGCTGGGCATCGGCTACGCCAACCTCGGCGCGCTCCTGATGGCCGTGGGCCTGCCCTACGACTCCGAGGGCGGCCGCGCGCTGGCTGCGGCCATCACGTCGGTGATGACCGGTACGTCGTACCGCCGCTCGGCCGAGCTCGCCGGCATCGTCGGCCCCTACGAGGGCTATGCCCGCAACGCCGATGCCCACAAGCGGGTCATGCGCAAGCATGCGGCGGCCACCGATGCGCTGCGGACGGTCACCAGCCTCGATGCCGATGTCACCAAGGTGGCTGAGCGTGAATGGGCAGAGTGCCTGCGCATCGGTGAGCAGAACGGCTGGCGCAACGCGCAGGCGTCGGTGCTGGCTCCCAC
>NBNH01000282.1 GCA_004379115.1 Actinomycetales bacterium mxb001 | reverse complement strand
GGCGTCAAGGGCGACGCCAATGCCCAGCCCCATGTAGTCGGCACCGCCCACCGGCACCTTCGTCAGCGGCTTCTGGCACATGACGTCCAATGTGGCCGGATCATCAAACACGGCACCGCTCATCAGAGCCGTTCCGAAGCGTGTGAGATCCGCTGCCGTGGTGACAAAGCCCCCATCGGCGAACTCGAAGCTTGGATCCAGCCTGGAGAGATCAATCGGGCCCACGTAGTGGTGGAGCTCGTCTTGCCCGCGCTCCCACTCGTAGTTCGCCTCGTCGGTGGCGTGCATTCCGAGTGGGACGAGGATCTCCCGCCGAATGAGCTCGTGATAGGGCATACCGCCTGCGGCCTCAAGCACGCGGCCCAGGATGAAGTAGCCGGGTGATGCGTAGTTCTGCGTCGTGCCTGGAGAGGCCACGCTCGACATGCGGCGGGCGCGCGCAAGAAGAACTTCAGGCGTCCTGCTCTCCCCCGGGCGCAGAAGAATGACAAGTTGGAAGCACAGGTCGTCGTCGCTGTTCGACAGCCCGGACGTGTGATTCAACAATTGGCGAATCGTGATGTGACGCCCGAAGTCCACTCCGTCTCTGACGACGAGACCACTCAGCAGGTCGTCCCCTAGGTAGTCGACGGCGGAGGCGTCAAGATCGAGCAGGCCGCGCTCCCAGAGCCGCAGGGCCGCTGTCGCCGTGAAGAGTTTCCCGACACTGGCGGTGTGGAAGCGGTCACCCGCCTGCAAGGGCCTTCGCGGTCGGCGGGTCGTATACCCGGAGGCGCCCGCGAAGGCCAGGGATCCGCCGCGCTCGATCCGAAGGACCACACCTGGCACACGGCGCAGCCGTGCCCATCCGGTGATGAGATCGGCGAGCGAGTCGGGTGTTCCACGCCAGCGCGCGGGGGCCCCAAACTCGAGGGCCACGGCGGCGACTCCCGTCGCTAGGGCCGCGGCTCCTGCCACCCAGAACGGACGATTCACGGGAACCACTTTACGAACCTGAATCCGGATTACTACTCTCGCCCCCCAGGAGGCTCCTCGAGCCGGGGACGAACGGAGGACAGGTGGTCGACTTCAACGAGGCGATCCGACAGGCAGAGCAACGGGTGGGCGACCCGATCGGCGTGTCCGAGTGGCTGCCCATCACTCAGGACCGCATTACCGCCTTCGGCGGCCTCACACTGGACTTCGACCCCCACCACATCGACCCTCAGCAAGCCGCTCATGGCCCCTTCGGTGAGGCGGTCGCACACGGCTTCATGGTGCTCTCGCTGCTCACGCACTTCCTCTACGAGGTGTCGGCGGAGCTGGGTTTCACCCAGAACGTCAACTACGGCTTCGATCGAGTGCGCTTCCTCGCTCCCGTACCCGTGGGTTCCCAGATTCGGGGTGAGTTCATTCTCAACTCCGTGCGCCCTCGAGGTGACGGGGCAATACTCGGCTTCGGAGTAAGGGTTCGCCGCGATCCCGACGTCGAAGTCCTTGCCGCAGACTGGCTCGTCCTGGTGCTGCCGTGAGCGCGCCCACATGGAGCCCGATCCCTCGCCAAGACATCCCGGTGTTCGACACGGTCATGGCGTACGTCGACCATTGGGCTGCGTCTGCCCCCTCGCGGGTGGCTGTCACAGACTTCGGAGGCGACAGCATCACTTACGGTGCATTGCCTTCGGCCGTCCGACGCATCCGCGGGACGCTGCGACAGCACGGCGTCCGCCCCGGAGACGTCGTGGCCACTCTGGCTCCTCCGAGCCTGGATCACTGGCTCACCTTCCTGGCCACCGTCGACATGGGAGCCATCTGGCTTGGCCTCAATCCTCGATACCGACTCGATGAGTGGCGCAGTGTCCTTCAGGTGGCGGCTCCGCGCGTGCTATTCGCCCGCGACCAAATTGGCGAACGGGACTATCGAGCCGACATTGACTCCCTCACCGGGGAGTTCGGTGTCGAACGAGTGCCTCTCGGCTCCGGAACAGATGCGGACGATCCGCCCGACTCCCCGGACCCCCGCGAACCCGGTCTCCTGGTCTTCACGTCTGGATCGACAGGCCAGCCCAAAGGCGTGTTGCTCGCACAGGCGGGTCTCGTTGCGTGCGCTCGAATCCAAGCGCATCACTACGGCCAGTGGGGCGGCGTCGTACTCAACCCCCTCCCCATCAACCACGTGGGCTGCATCGTCGACATCGGGCTGACGTCTCTGGTCGTAGGCGCCACACAGGTGTTTCTTGAGGAGTTCTCCCCAGGAACGTACATACGCGCGATTGAGGAAGCGAACGCGACGCTGCTGGGCGGAGTCCCCGCGATGCTGCTCTACCTCATGACGGATCCTGGTTTCTGGAACGCTGACCTGTCGTCCGTGCAGCGGATCCTGTGGTCGGGCGGTGCCATGCCGCGCACGGGCGCCGAGGTGCTCGCCAGCCTCGGAAAGCCACTTCACAACTTCTACGGGATGACCGAGACGACGGGTAGCGTCACCTACACACCGCCCGATGCCGGAGTCGACCAGGTCGTTGGGACAGTCGGGATCCCCGATCCCGACTGGCAGGTACGCATCGCAGACCCTGAGTCCGGCACCGAGTTGGCCGTGGGCACCGTCGGGGAGATCCAGGTCCGCGGGCCGGGCGTCCTTCACTCCTACCTGGGTGACCCTCAGGCCACCGCGGACGCCTTCACCGTAGACGGGTACCTGAAGACTGCCGACCTGGGCGTGAGCAATGCGGACGGCTCCATCAGCTTGGCGGGCCGGCTGCGACAGGTCTTCAAGACCGGGGGATACAACGTCTTCCCACGCCAGGTGGAAGAAGCCATCGAGGCGCTGCCCGGTGTCATCATGGCAAGCGTCGTCGCCAGGAAGCATGACGTCCTGGGCGAGGTCGGCATCGCCTTCGTGACGCCCATCCCCGGTGCTCCGTTTGATGAAGAGGCATTGAGAACTGCCCTCAAGGGAAGCCTCGCCAGTTACAAGATCCCTAAGCGCTTCATCCAACTCGACGAGCCGCCACTGCTGGCGGCTGGCAAGGTGGATCGGGCCACGCTGGAGTCCTTAGCAGCAGAGATTCCCCTGTGATCTCGTCCCAGACCGCGCCCATGCTTGTACGGGCTCGCTTCGCAACGACCATCGCTTATGTCGTTCAAGGCTTCAGTCTGGCCATCCTGGTCACGCACACGCCAGCCATCATGAGGCAACTTGATCTGTCCGACGGTGAGCTCGCTCTCCTGCTCGTTCTCGTCCCCGTGGTCGCGGCTGGCGGCAGCGTCATCGCCGGCCTGCTTGCTCCGCGGCTTGGCAGCAAGACAGTCTTGCGCTTCTTTGGCCCCATCGTCCCGCTCAGCGTCGTCGTCGTGGGATTCTCGTCGGACATCGGGCTCACGGTGTTCGCCCTGGTGGTGTTCGGCGTGGCTCTCGGCGTCTCCGATGCCGCCATGAACATGCAGGCAACATCCGTCCAGCACGGATACGGCCGGCCGATCATCTCGTCCTGCTACGCCTGGTTGACGCTGGCCAGCATCCTCGGTGCCCTCTTGTCTTCTGGTGAAGCTGTACTCGAGGTTCCACTCGGCGCATTCTTCCTTTCGTGTGCAGCCGTGGTGGTCCCGGTCCAGGTCTTCGTAGGTCGTTACCTCACAACGGACGTCGCGACCGAGATGCGCGAAGAGCCCGCGACAGTCCCTTGGGGCCCCGTCATCCTGATTGGTCTCGGACTCATGTGCGCTAGTGCTGTCGATAGCGCTGCCACAAACTGGAGCGCGGCGTTCATGGTGAACGACATGGGCGCAAGTGAAGCAATCGCTGCTCTTGGATTTGCGGTCTATTCCTTCGCCCTGCTTCTCGGTCAGGTGTTCGTTGACCGATTGGATGCGCGGTTCGGCCCGGTGGCGCTCGTCAGGACGGGAGCGGCCCTCGGGATCGCTGCCGTCCTGGTCATTGCCATCGCCCCCACGCAAGACGCGGCCCTCTTCGGATTCGCCTTGCTCGGGCTCTCCGTGTCACCAATGCTCCCGCTCGCCTACACGGCCGGCGCTTCACACGATCCGGACAGATCCGGTCGTGCAATTGCCCGGATCAACGTCTTCTACTACGTAGGCCTCCTCCTAGGCGCCCCTTCTATCGGACTGATTGCGGAGGCGTCGTCCATGCGCATGGGGTTCGCCCTCATCGTGGCCGGCCCGATCGTCATTCTGGCTCTAGCCCGAGCCTTCAGAGCGCCCAGGCTCTAGCCAGTTCAGCGTCCGAAGCGTCGCGAATGGCACTTCACTCCAGGCCAATCCACGGAGGCCGTCGGTCATCAACGGAGTGAACGATGACAACCCTCGGCCTCCCCTGACACCCCTTACGCGAGAGCCCCCACCCTCTGCGGGTGGGGGCTTTCGGCGTCTTGCCGCATCTTCACGTTCGCACAACTACTGACAGTGCATGTCACTGCACTGACAATGCGATGTCACTCCACTGACATTGCGTGTCATTTCCACTGACAATGGAGTGTCACTCAACATCAGCTGCAGCCGGAGGTGCTCCCGCAGCCCTCGCAGACGTAGCACGACCCAGCGGGGCGCATCTTGACGCCGCAGGTCATGCACAGCGGCGCATCGGACGCGGTGCCGGTGAGCGCCTCCAGCAACTCAGCCGAGGAGTGCACCTCGACCGGGGCTGCCGTGACACCGGGCGCGGCCTCCTCGACCACCGCATCGGCGACGACCTCGTCCTCGACGACCGTGGCCGGTGCGGGCGCACCGTAGGTCGCGGCGACCGTGGCAGCACGCTCCTCGGCGGTGAAGATCCCGAGCTCGGCGCGCTTCTCGGCGGGCAGGTAATCGAGAGCCAGACGACGGAAGATGTAGTCCATCATCGACTGCGACATGCGAATGTCGGGATCGTCGGTCAGACCGGCCGGCTCGAACTTCATGTTGACGAACTTCGAGACGAACGCCTCCAGCGGCACGCCGTACTGCAGTGCGATCGAGATGGCGATCGAGAAGGCGTCCATGACGCCGGCGAGCGTGGAGCCCTGCTTGCCGAGCTTGAGGAACACCTCTCCAAGGCCATCGTCGGGGTAGGACCCAGCCGTCATGTAGCCCTCGGCCCCACCGACGCTGAACGACGTCGTGCGCGACGGACGCGCCTTGGGTAGGCGCTTGCGCACCGGCCGATGCTCGACGATGACAGCCTCGCTGGCGTCGGCCTCGGAGCTCTTGGCCTTGGCATCGGACAGGGGCTGCCCCACCTTGCAGTTGTCGCGGTAGATCGCGAGAGCCTTGAGGCCGGTCTTCCAGCCCTGGAAGTAGATCTCCTCAACTTCTTCGATCGTGGCGGTCTCGGGCATGTTGACCGTCTTGGAGATCGCACCCGACAGGAACGGCTGCACCGCGGCCATCATGCGCACGTGCCCCATCGGGGTGATGGCGCGCTGGCCCATGGCCGTGTCGAACACGGCGTAGTGCTCGGGCTTGAGGCCGGGGGCGTCGACGACGTGGCCGTTCTCGGAGATGTATTCGACGATCGCCTCGATCGTCTCGTCGGTGTAGCCCAGGCGCTTGAGCGCCAGCGGGATCGTCTGGTTGACGATCTGCATCGAGCCGCCGCCGACGAGCTTCTTGAACTTCACCAGCGAGAAGTCCGGCTCCACGCCCGTGGTGTCGCAGTCCATCATGAAGCCGATGGTGCCCGTGGGAGCCAGCACCGACGCCTGCGCGTTGCGCCAGCCGTTCTGCTCACCGATGCGCAGGCACTCTGCCCATTCACGCTCAGCCACCTTGGTGACATCGGCATCGAGGCTGGTGACC
>NBNH01000281.1 GCA_004379115.1 Actinomycetales bacterium mxb001 | reverse complement strand
GAACACCCTCGGGCAGACCCTCGTCGCCGACCTGCGGGGCAAGGCCCACTAGGCCCAAGAACTTTTCATCCACAGGCCTGGGACAGCGTTGACCCACGTCAGCGGGGGTTTGTGCGGGAAGAAACTTGGTCCCTCCCCAGTCTGTCCCCAGGCTGTGAACGGGTCGGTCGGCGTTTCCCCCCGCCCATCCACAGGCCTGTCCACAGGGGTCGTCGACAGGGGTCCTCGAGGCCCCTAGGTTCCTCGGCGGAGGTCGCGGCGGAGTCAGGATCCAGGCTCCGTCGGACCCCCCTGGTATTCAAGTCGGGTGAGCCCAAGACAGGAGGTGGCGTGAGCGTCTCCGAGCTCCCCGTCCCCTACGACGAGGGCCCGCCCAGCGATCGGATGCCACCGCAGGACGTTGCGGCGGAGCAGTCCGTTCTCGGCGCGATGATGCTGAGCAAGGACGCCATCGCCGACGTCGTCGAAGACCTGCGCATCGCCGACTTCTACCGACCCGCGCACGCCACCATCTACGACGCGATCATCGAGATCTACGGCCGCGGCGAGCCAGCCGATGCGGTCACCGTCTCTGCCGAACTCACGCGCACCGGCGAGCTGGCGCGCATCGGCGGGGCGTCGTACCTCCACACCCTTGTCTCGCTTGTGCCCACCGCCGCCAATGCGGGCTACTACGCGCGCATTGTTAAGGAGCGCGCGATCCTGCGGCGCCTCGTCGAGGCAGGCACGCGCATCGTGCAGTTGGGCTACACCGGCGAGGGCGACGTCGATGACGTCGTCGACCGCGCACAGGCGGAGGTCTACGAGGTCACCGAACGTCGTACCGCGGAGGACTACCTGCCGCTGCGCGAGTTGATGGACGGCGCTCTCACCGAGATCGAAGCGATCGCCAACCGCGGCGGCGAGATGGTCGGCGTACCCACGGGGTTCACCGATCTCGATGCGCTCACCAATGGGTTGCACCCCGGACAGCTCGTGATCCTCGCGGCCAGGCCGGCGCTCGGCAAGGCGCTGGCACTCGATACGCCCATTCCCACGCCAACGGGATGGACGACCATGGGCGACATCCGGCCCGGACAGAGCGTGTTCGATGAGGAGGGCAACCCCACCACCGTCGTGGCCGTCAGCCCCACGTGGCACGACCGGCCGTGTTACCGCATCACGTTCTCCGATGGCAGCACGATCGTCGCTGACGAGGAGCACGAGTGGCTGACGGAGACTCGTGCCTCACGCAAGAGCGCTCAGGCAGCAGCGGTCGGCTACAACCGCACACGCAATCAGCGCACCTTTGCCGAGGTCCGAACTACGGGCGAGATCGCTCGTACCCTTCGCTGTGCCACCAAGGACGCGCGCCTCAACCACAGCGTTGTCAACGCGCAGGCACTGTCGCTGCCGGAGGCCGACCTCCTCGTCCCTCCCTACACCCTCGGCGTGTGGTTGGGCGATGGCACATCAGCCGCGGCGCACTTCACCTCGGCCGATCCCGAGATCGCGATGTTCGTTGAAGCAGAGGGCATCGATGCCCCCTATGTCGGCCACGGATCCGTGCAGGCCCTATTGCGGCGGCTCGGGGTCCTCGGCGACAAGCACATCCCTCAGAGTTACCTGCGCGCCTCTGAAGATCAGCGCCGTGCACTGCTGGCCGGCTTACTCGACACCGATGGCACCGTGACCGCCACCGGCAATATTCAATTCACGTCCACTTCGCGGGTACTCGTCGATGGCGTTTACGAACTCGTGGTCAGCCTCGGATATCGCTGCTCGATCAGTGGGAAGCGGGTCAAGGGCCGCACCGAGGCAACATCCATCGCCTACAACCTCAACTTCACGACCGACGATGAGGTCTTCCGCCTACCCCGCAAGGCGCTGCTCCACAAGGAACGACGTCAGGGCAAGGTGAGTCAACGTCTACGCTCACGTTTCATCACTCGGGTCGAACGTGTCGCGAGCGTGCCTGTCATGTGTATCCAGGTGAGCAATGACTCCCACCTCTACCTCGCTGGGCGATCGATGATTCCCACGCACAATTCGACCCTCGCTCTAGACGTCGCGCGGTCAGCGAGTATTCGGCACGGATTGACGAGTGTCATCTTCTCGCTCGAGATGGGGCGCAACGAGATCCTCATGCGCCTGCTGTCTGCCGAGGCGCAGGTTGCTCTCCACCATATGCGCAGCGGCAACATGAGCGACAACGACTGGACCAAGCTTGCGGGCAAGATGGGCACGGTGAGCGAAGCACCGCTCTTCATCGATGATTCGCCCAACCTGACCATGATGGAGATTCGCGCTAAGTGTCGACGACTCAAGCAGCGTCACGACCTGCGACTCGTTGTCGTCGACTACCTGCAGCTCATGAACAGCGGCAAGCGCGTCGAGAGCCGCCAGCAAGAGGTGTCGGAGTTCTCTCGGTCGCTCAAGTTGCTCGCCAAGGAACTCGACGTGCCTGTCATCGCCGTCAGCCAGCTCAACCGTGGTCCGGAGCAGCGCACCGACAAGCG
>NBNH01000280.1 GCA_004379115.1 Actinomycetales bacterium mxb001 | reverse complement strand
CAACCACACCCGATGGGGCGACGTCGTGGACTTCACCGGCGGCGCAGCCGGATCGGCGACCTTCGGCGATGGCCTCGGTGGCGTATGGAGTGTGCCGTGGGACCAGTGGACCGCGGGTTCAGAGACCTACGTGCAGGACTCGACGAAGTACTGAGCTACTGCGCCATATCGACGAAGCGCGAGTAGTGGCCCTGGAACGCCACCGTGATGGTCGACGTAGGGCCATTGCGGTGCTTGGCCACGATGAAGTCGGCCTCGCCCGCGCGCGGTGACTCACGCTCGTAAGCATCTTCGCGGTGCAACAGGATGACCATGTCCGCATCCTGCTCCAGGCTGTTGTGCACCGCGATGCCGTTGGCAATGAAGTTGTGGGTACCGAGGACGGTGGCGTCGAAGACATCGACCTCGCCGATGGACTCGATTGAGACGATCTCGTCCCAGAAGACGTCGTTGGTCGCCATGAGCTCGAGATCGGCCGAGTCGAGCACGGCGGCCACCCTGCCCAGGCGCTCGCGACTGGGTGCTGACTTCCAGAGCGTGCTGCCGCAGAACTGCGTGCCGATCGCGGCGGAGAACTCGCGGTGGGTCATGCCCCGATCGCTGATGACGGTGCGAACGTCGTTCCAGACCTCGCGCGGGATGGTGTCGCGGTTGGTATTGGGCTCGATGCCCTCCAGGATCGCGAGGAGCCGGTGGCCGATCTCTCCGCGTTCGCCGTGGGCATTGATGCGGCGCAGGAAGACCTTCTGGTCAGCAGCTCCGGAGACATCGACGGCATAGGACGGCCGGTAGCCAGGCTTCTGCGACGTGCGTATACGCGCCTGAATGCCGAATCTGAGCAGCAGGCGGGCCACGTCATCAGCTAGTCGACGGCTCGTGCTGGAGTAGTAGATGCGTCCACCGCGACCAGTGGCGTGCACCTGGATGGACCCATCCGTCGCCCACAGATGGCGGAGGAACAGGGCGATCTGCTGCTTGGGCAGGCAGAATACCTCCGCGGGGACGAACTTCTCGTGGCTGCGCTTGCCGAAGAGCCCGATGTCGTCGAGCCAGGCGTTGATGGGGTTGCGGACGCCGTGTGTGACCGGACGGTTGCTGGCCAGGCGCAGGGTGAGGCACCGCGCGGCGGGGTAGTCGTCGACCGTGGCGCGTACATCGAACGCTCGTGTGGCCGCCGTGCGCAGGGCATCAAGGTTGGCCGGATCCTTGGTCGCGTAGCGCAGGGGCTGGCGCGGGAGCATCGATCCATCGCCGATGAGGTGCGCGAGGACGACGATCATGTCGTCGGTCCACAGGTCGAACTCAACCTCAGGCGCCGGCACGTGCCGAGGTGCCGCGATGCGCGCGCCGGGCCCGAGTTCGCCCAGGGCGGTCCAACCGTTGTAGGTCAGGAACGGGTGGTTGGCCGTGGCCTCGATCACCCGTCCGCTCGCGGTCGTGAGGCGGAACGCCTCGCGATGCCCGGTGGGGAAGACGTGGGTGAGTGGGCGGACGACGTAGCGCAGGGAGTCATCGAGTGACCACACAGGGACATCTCGCTCGCCGCGCTCGAAGAGTTCGCCGAGCGTGACCTCGGATCCGATGTCAGCCCGCAGGACCTTCGTGGATGCGGTGAGGCAGCCCGACTCACGTAGGTCGGCGAGCAACGGGCGCTTGTCGGTGCGCTGCTCCGGACCACGGTTGAGCTGGCTGACGGCGATGACAGGCACGTCGAGTTCCTTGGCGAGCAACTTGAGCGACCGAGAGAACTCCGACACCTCTTGCTGG
>NBNH01000279.1 GCA_004379115.1 Actinomycetales bacterium mxb001 | reverse complement strand
CAACCACACCCGATGGGGCGACGTCGTGGACTTCACCGGCGGCGCAGCCGGATCGGCGACCTTCGGCGATGGCCTCGGTGGCGTATGGAGTGTGCCGTGGGACCAGTGGACCGCGGGCTCAGAGACCTACGTGCAGGACTCGACGAAGTACTGAGTCGCGCTTTACGCGATAGGCGTGACGGCCTTGTCGACCTCCACCAATTCTCCGTCCCGCATCTTGTATTGGACGGTCACCCGCAGGTCGGGGCAGCACTTTGGCCCGTCACCCGAATACGCCGCACCGGTGACATGGATGCGGCTTCCTCGGATCTTGAGGGACTCGAATTGGTCCATGTCGAGCGCAGTGATGAGTTGAACCGGGACCGGCCCGGCGAGGAAAACTGACAGGAACTGCTCTTGAGCTCCGCCAGATCCGCGCGCACACGTCCACGCCACCGCGCCGTCGATCACTTTCATGGATTGCTCGATACGACCGATGTATCCGACGACGGACTTGTTGGGCCTGGGCGTGAGCGCCTCGTCGCATTTGCCCGTATCAAGGAAGCGATCCATATAGGCGCGCCACATCATGGATGTCTCGCACCACTGATCCTTCATGAGGTCTTTCACCACAACCCACGACCCACCCCCGGCAAGCACCGCGGGGCCGACAGTGCCGCACTGCACGGGCCCGAGCATCTCGACATCACTCCATGAGCCGCCGCTCTTGTGCACCAGCCACGGGTATGGATCGCCGGGAAGTCCCCCGCATTCAGCATCAGATCGCGGGGCGTACCAGAGGATCACCCACGAGGGATCGCGATCGAACTGACGCGGCCTGCCGTAGCACTGCCACCTGTCTTCGGTACCTGGATGGCCCACATCGGCCCACACTTGCTGCCACTTGGCATCGCTGACTTCACTGGTTGTCAACGGGTCGGCGGCAGACACCGGTGCGACTGCTCCGATCAGGGACGCAAGGAGTGCGGTAACCGCAAGAATGCCACCCGCACCACGTCGAGGTGTCGCCATGGGGAGAGGCTAGGAGGATTACCGGCCTGTGTCTCGGGAAAGACGAATTGGATCCTTACTGCGCCATGTCGACGAACCGCGAGTAATGCCCCTGGAACGCGACCGTGATGGTCGAGGTCGGGCCGTTGCGATGCTTGGCCACGATGAAGTCGGCTTCGCCCGCGCGCGGTGACTCACGCTCATAGGCATCCTCGCGGTGCAGCAGGATGACCATGTCCGCATCCTGCTCCAAACTGCCGCTTTCGCGAAGGTCGGCGAGGAGAGGACGCTTGTCGGTGCGCTGCTCCGGACCACGGTTGAGCTGGCTGACGGCGATGACAGGCACGTCGAGTTCCTTGGCGAGCAACTTGAGCGACCGAGAGAACTCCGACACCTCTTGCTGG
>NBNH01000278.1 GCA_004379115.1 Actinomycetales bacterium mxb001 | reverse complement strand
CAGTGGGCTGTGGATAGAGGGGTTGTCCGACTTAGCGGCATCAATGCGCGTCTAATCAGCCGGCTGGAGCGTAGGTGGTCTCGCAGATACCGCGAGCTAGGTCATCAGCCGTGTAGGCGGAGCTCCCCGCGCTTGACGTCGCATCACCGACGTAGGCGTTCCACTTGTCCATCACGCTGCGGATCTGTCCGGCGAGCAGGGCCTTCTTCTTGGGATCGACGATCGAGAGCGGGCAGCGCGCCTGAATGCCGCTGCTGGTGCTCTCGATCACCATCAACTCCATGCCGCCGTAGGGCTGGTCGCACTGCCATGCCGGCACGGTGCCGATGACCTGACCGGCCACCACCTTCTGCCCCACCTTGACCGACGGGGTGATGTGGTCGTAGGAGCCGTGCAGGGTGCCGCCCTTGGGCAGATCGACGTACACCTCCGCATCGCACGACTCGGGCTGCTGCAGGATCCGCGTCACGACGCCGCCGTAGGCAGCGACCACCGGTGTGCCGACCTTGAGCATGGAGATGGTGAGGGCCGCCTCGGTCTTGCCGTCGATGTAGGTGTGGCCGAAGACGTGGATGGGCGGGTAGGCCCGCGCTGGCCAATCCGTCGGCGACACCCAGGCCCACGGATCCTTCGTGACGTCGATGGGCAGCACCGACACCTGGAACTTCGGCGCCGGAGCGGGCTTCTTGGCCTGAGCGACGCCCAGGCTGGCGAAGACTCCGAGCGCGAGGGTGAGCGCAACGGTGAGGGCGAGCGGCCGACGGATCACAGCCGGATGATAGATCGGATTTCCTGCGTGATGCCCTCGGAACGAAGGATTGACCCTGTGCGCAACGGCTGGGTATCCGGCGCAGTCGGCATCGGTGTCCGAGTGGCAGCGGTCAAGGGTCCAGGTCGATGGATCCCGGCGATAGCGATTTCGCCCCGGACTTCGGTCAGATGGAGTCGGACTGGCCGATAAAGCGGACCCCCGCAGTCAGGGGATCGAGCTGAACGACCACGAACGCTTCTTGCGAGGCTGCCGCTGCTCGGGGTGAGAGCGGGCGTATTCGATCTCCGCCTGGAGTGCCCCGTTGGCGAGATAGCGGTGCTCGAGCTCGGTCATGACGATGGCGGGCTCCAAGATCACGGTGCCGTCCTCCTCTTCGCGGACGATGAAGTGCTGGTCCGGGCGCCCTAGCGAGAGTCGGCCCCGGGCATCTGTCGTGAGGATCTTGGGGGTCATGGACGAGTCCTTTCGGTCACTGTCCACACTAGGGGCATAGCCCATTTAGGGCAAATGGGCTGATGACGGTGGCCTCTGGACGCCGCCTACTGCCCTACAGTGCCGTGTGCCCTCGATGCGGCTACGCGCCTTCACCCTGGTCGTATGCACTGCGCTCCTCGCTGGTTGCGGCACGACCTACTTGGCCGAGCGGGAGACGGGATTTGCGCAGCCCTACCTCGGCACCCCGCGCTACGCCGAGCTCGCGCCGAAGCAGGCGACCGAGGCAGCGCAGATCAACCGGCCTCTGGGACGCGAGGCCGCCGACTCCATCGCTGCGGCCATCGGCATGGACGTCGCCAAGGCCTTCACGCCTGAGCAGTACCAACTCTTCATGTCGGCCGGTGGCGTCGGCGGGCAGCAGCAGCCAGTAGACCTCGTCAAGCAGGCGGTCGCGATCTTGTCCAACACGACCGGCTCACCGCTCGATGTGACGATCGACGGCGAACGCTCATCGGTGGTGCTCGGCAGTTATGGCCTCTACGTCGACCCGCAGGGCAACCTGATGAGTGCCGCAAATGCTGCAGCGCCTACTCGCCAGGTCAACGAGGTCCTCAAGCCCGACGGCTATCTCACGCAGTGGTGCTCGGACAACGGCCTCGATAGCGCGCTCGTCGCGCTCTACGCCTCGCCCTTCACAAGGGAGGCGGCGTACAGCGTCCTGGCGCAGAAGGAAGGCGGCACCGCGCAGTTGGTCACCCATGAGGCCAGCTCCGGTGACTCGCGGGTTGGCATGCCGATGGCCCCGTCAATCTGGATCACCAACTTCGCCCTGATGTACATGCTGAGCCCCGACCTCGCCGCCAAACTGCCCGCCTACTGGGCCCCGATCCCGAACGACGTCGCCGAGGCCATCGCCAACAGCCCCAATGGCCAGGTCCCTTACGCCGACTGGCAAGGAGCCTTCGAGTAGTTCCTGAGCGCTTATGCTGCCGACGTGAGTCGCTGGAGTAGCTGGTCGGTGTGGCGGATGGCCCGCGTGTGCACGTCGATCTTCGTGCCCGCGCTGGTCTCAGTGGTCCTAGTGGGCAGCCACCTCGCGCACGAGAAGAAGTAGGGGTCGCTGTCACAAAACCTCGTCGGCCGTCGGCCCTCTTGGGTAGCGTCACGCCATGCGCGCACTCACGTCGTCGCCTGTCCGAATTGCTCTCGCTGCCGTGGCCGCGGGGGCACTCGTCGCCTCCGCATTCGTGGCTGCCCCGGCAGTAGCC
>NBNH01000038.1 GCA_004379115.1 Actinomycetales bacterium mxb001 | reverse complement strand
GGTTTAACTATTGGGAAAAATGGGGCTAATACTAAAAACTATTTTACAGGTAATTTTATAGACCATATGTTAGCTATGTTTAGTAGAACCACCTTACTAGGGGGTATAGACGTAACTAACAAGACTACACCGTTTGCTGTAGGCTACAAATACGACCCTTCAAAGAAAAATGAAACATACAATTACATCCTGCACTCTAAGTTTTTTGTAGAAGAAGAAGGTAATTCAGACCGCTATTTCGTCTCTACAGGTAACTTAGAAACTGTAGTCCAAACCTCAAGAGGCTCTCGTAAACAACTTAACTATGCTATCTACGGTAAAGACCCCCAAATAGCTAAAGATCTTAGAACTGTAGCTAAATTTGTAGCTACTGCTAACACTTCTGATAATCTTATTCCTCTTACTAATCAACTTACCTCTAATAAAGTTTCTATCGGTGGTTTAGGTAGTAACTCAGACCAACAAATTATTGACCTTATACGCCAATCTAAAGGCGAAATCTACGGTGTTATGCCTTACGCCTCCGATGTAGAAATAGCTAATGCTTTTGTTAGGGCACAAAAAGAGGGTAATAACGTAACTGTATTTATTCAAAACCCTTTAGGTGTAAAAGCAGGCGGCAGTCAAGTACATAGCTCTAACTTTGCTAGAATCCTATTTGAAGGGGGCGTTACTCTTCAAATACTCCCAGAAGATTCTACTTACCTCCCTCACGCTAAAGTTATTGCTTCTAAAGATACTGTTCATCTTGGTAGCCATAACTTTACTCCTAACTCCTCTCAGCACGTTATTGAAGCTAGTCTGCAGTTCCGTTCTTCTAATATTGGTACCCCTGTTATACAAGCTATAAAACGTGATATATACACCACGGGCGCTATCGCTTTAAATAAACAAACACATAATGAAGTATTAAACAGGGCTCTATCTTCTAAGGATTACTTCACACTGCGCTTGTATAAAGCTTTATATGGTTCTAGTAACTTAAAGGAAACTCAAACAAGAATATCTAATAAAAATGATTTAGTTGAGTTTCTTACTCCTGACTTACTTTCTATAGGTGGGGTTCTAGATAATAACTTAAACTCAGGCGCTGTCTTTCTTCCTACCTCTATCCCAACTGATTACTACTCTAGACACGGTTTTAGTGCTAAACCTAATATCTATCAACACCTCCGCTATGGTCTTGATAAACAATCCCCTATTGAACAATTCTCCGCTTTCTATGCTGATTTCGCTCTCCAACACCCTTTAACTAAAGGCCTTGGCTCTTATATTAATTCTGTATTCCCTAACCTCTATAAGCCTAATGAGGGTTTAATTACTACTATTACTAAAGGTGTAGGTCGCTTTTTAGATACTATAACTGGACACTACACTAACATGTATTATAAGGACTTAAGAGATGGCCTTATATACGGAACAATGAAAGATTATCATAAGTCAGCTTATCGTAAGGATAACAGAAGAGGCTTCTTTGAAAATACTTTGTCTACTCTTAGCTCCGCTATGTCTACTACAGCTTACTCTTTAGCTTTTTACTTCGGCGTAACGCATAGTATGTCTATAGCTCGAGCTAAATTTGAAGATATAGGCACTGATTATATCTCTGAATTAAACTTTGACTCTACCCCTGACTTTATAAAAAAAATATACTTTGACTC
>NBNH01000277.1 GCA_004379115.1 Actinomycetales bacterium mxb001 | reverse complement strand
CTGCCGGCGCCACAAGCTCACCGCGACTGACGAGGCGCTCGAAGCCTCCATCCTCGACCTGCTCGATGCGCGCGCCGAGAGCGCGACCATCTGTCCGAGCGAGGCCGCCCGCGCGGTCGATCCCGAGGGATGGCGCGATCTCATGGAGCCAGCGAGGCAGGCGGCGCGTCGACTTGTTGCTCGTGACGAGGTCGAGATCACCCAGGGCGGCCACGTCGTCGACCCCAGTCACGCCAAGGGCCCCATCCGCATTCGGCGCGTACGCCGTGGCTGACCTCACGCCGCCTGAGGTCGGCAATGAGGCCACCTGGCTCCAGGAGCATCTGCCCGACCTCGTGCGCGAGCCCGTCGGCGAGCCGGCGATGCACGGCGGGCAGTCACGCGCCGACGCTGCGCTCGAGGCGTTCCACGTCCGCGGATACTCCGGTCGTCGCAATGAGGTGTGGCCGACGGATCGGCGCGGTGCCTCGCGGCTCTCGCCGTACATCCGCCACGGGCTGCTCACCCTGCCCCGCGTGTGGGATCACGTCGAGGGTGGCCCGAGCAAAGACGTGACGTCGTTTCGCGATGAGCTGCTGTGGCAGGAGTACGCCCGGCACCTGTATGCGCGGCTGGGGGAGGCGACGCGGCGCAGCCTGCGCTACCAGGTGCCCGAGCGCAGTGAGGGTTCACCGTCATGGCCCGAGGGGATGGCCTGCATCGACTTCTCCGTCGGTGAGCTCGAGGCGGGGTGGCTCACCAATCAGCAGCGCATGTGGCTGGCGAGCCAGTGGACCGTGCGTGATGGCTGGGGCTGGCGCGATGGCGAGGACGCGTTCTTCCGGCACCTGCTCGATGGGTCGCGCGCGGCCAACCGCATCGGCTGGCAGTGGACCGTCGGTGCGCTCACCGGCAAGCCCTACGGCTTCTCGCGCTGGCAGGTGGAGAAGCGCGCACCCGGACTGTGCGACACGTGCAGCTTCGCGCGCGCCTGCCCGATCCAGCAGTGGCCGCCAGAGGAGGAGCGCACTGCTCGCCCCTACGTCGATCCGCGCGTGCGCCGCGATCCCGATGTGGCGCTCACGACGGGCACCGATCTCGTGGCGATGTCCTCCGATGCGAGCCCTGATGTCGTGTGGTTGACCGCTGAGTCCCTCGGCGATGACGATCCGGCGCTCGTCGCCCACCCTGATCTGCCCGTCGTCTTCGTCTGGGATCGGCCTCTCCTGCAGCGCCTGCGCCTGTCGCCGGTGCGCCTGCTCTTCCTCGCCGAGTGCCTGGCCGACCTCGCGACGCGCCGCACACTGCAGGTGCGCATCGGCGACCCTGTGGAGGAGCTCGGTGACGTGGCCATCGCCACGACATTCGCGCCTGTGCCGGGCTGGCGGCGCCGTGCGGAGCGACTGCGGTTGGCGCGCGTGCATCCATGGCCGTGGCTGGTGCCACCCCACGACGGTCCTGTGACGTCGTTCACGGCGTGGCGACGCCGCGCGCGCGTGTGATCGCCCCTCGTTAGACTCACGGTGACGGCTCGATCCGTGGGCCGCTTCGAACCAAGGTGGCTCCCGTGTCCAAGCCCGTCGTCCTCATCGCTGAGGAACTCTCGCCCGCAACTGTCGAGGCCCTGGGCCCGGACTTCGAGATCCGCCACTGCGATGGTGCTAACCGCGACGAGTTGCTCGCCGCCATTGGTGACGCCGATGCGCTGCTGGTGCGCTCGGCCACCCAGGTCGACGCCGAGGCCATCGCCGCCGGCAAGAGCCTGAAGGTCGTCGCCCGCGCGGGCGTAGGCCTGGACAACGTCGACGTCAAGGCCGCCACCCAGGCTGGCGTCATGGTGGTCAACGCGCCCACCTCCAACATCGTCAGCGCCGCCGAGCTCGCCGTCGCCCTCCTCCTGTCGGTCGCCCGCAACGTCGTCCCCGCCAACATGGCGCTGAAGAACGGCGAGTGGAAGCGCTCGAAGTACAACGGCGTCGAACTGTCGGAGAAGACCGTGGGCATCGTCGGCCTGGGCCGCATCGGCGTGCTCGTCGCCCAGCGCCTGGCCGCCTTCGGCGTCAAGCTCATCGCCTACGACCCCTACGTCCAGCCCGCTCGCGCTGCGCAATACGGCGTGCGCATGGTGCCCCTCGACGACCTGCTGCGCGAGTCCGACTTCATCACCGTCCATCTGCCCAAGACCTCTGAGACCGCTGGCCTCATCGGCGAGGAGCAGCTGCGCCTGGTCAAGCCGAGCGTCTACGTCATCAACGCTGCGCGTGGCGGGATCGTCGACGAGCAGGCACTGTTCAACGCCATCTCCGAGGGTCGCGTGGCCGGTGCCGGTCTCGACGTCTACACCAAGGAGCCGTGCACCGACTCGCCGCTGTTCGCCCTGGAGTCCGTGGTCGCAACGCCGCACCTGGGTGCCTCGACCGATGAGGCCCAGGAGAAGGCCGGCATCGCGGTCGCGAAGTCCGTGCGCCAGGCGCTCGCGGGCGAGCTCGTGCCCGATGCGGTCAACGTGCAGGGCGGCATCATCGCCGAAGACGTGCGTCCGCTCGTGTCCGTGGCCGAGAAGGTGGGTGCCATCGCGGCCGGGCTCGTCGATGGCGCACTGCAGCGAGTCGACGTCGAGGCACGCGGCGAGATCGCCGAGCTCGACGTGCGCGTGCTCGAACTCGCGGCGCTCAAGGGCGTCATGCAGGGCCTCGTCCACGATCCGGTGTCCTATGTCAATGCCCCCGTGCTCGCCCAGCAGCGCGGCGTCGAGGTCGCCCTCACGACCGATCTCGACGGCGGTGACCATCGCAACCTCGTGCGTGTGCGGCTCACCCGCAGCGACGGCTCAGTGGTATCCGTCGCTGGCACCGTCACGGGCAAGCGCGACACGGCCAAGATCGTCGAGGTGGACGAGTTCGACGTCGACCTGCCGATCAGCGAGCACATGGTCTTCCTGCGCTACAACGACCGCCCCGGCGTGGTGGCAACCCTTGGTCGCATCCTCGGCGACAACCAGGTCAACATCGGCGGCATGCAGGTCAGTCGCGACGTTGCCGGGGGAGACGCGCTCAGCGTGCTCACGGTCGATCACGCCGTGCCCGCCGCCGCCATGGACGCGATCGTCAAGGAGGTCAGCGCCCAGACGGCGCGGGCCGTCGACCTCGCGCTCTGATCTCCTAACCCGCGTCGCGCGCAGGCAGGTAGGCGCGAGCGAGGACGAACACCGCGACACTGGCGATGCCGAGGGCAGCGAACGCGACACGCAGCGATGTGGCCTCGGCGATGATCCCCACAAGCGGTGCGCCGAGGAGGACACCGACGTAGTTGAAGATGTTGACGCGCGCGACGGCTCGGCCGGTCGCGTCAGGATCGTGAGATGCGGCGGCGATGAATGCGAGCGGGATCATGGGGGCGACCGCCAGTCCCAGCAGTCCGAATCCGATGAGTGCCACTGTCGAGTTCGGGGCGATGGCGACGAGCAGCACGGCGATGAGCCCGAGTGCCGCACCTGCTCGCACAAGGCGCACGGGGCCGGCCCTCATGTCGATCCTGTCGACACCGAGTCGGCCGACGAGGAGCAGCAGGGAGTACGCCGCGTAGCCGAGCGCCGCGACGGACTCCTCTGTGCCGAGGGCATCGGTGAGGTAGACCGCGCTCCAGTTCTGCGTGGCGCTGTCGAGCACGTAAGCGCACATGAGGGCGATACCGATGACGATGATGGGTCGCCACGGCACGGTGCGTTGGCCCTCAACGGCTCCGACGACGGCGTCGGGAAGCAAGAACCTGCCCACCGCCAACTGCACGGGCACGGCAATGACGGCGCAGCACGTGAAGAACAGCCACAGGGGCATCGCGGTCGCAGCCGCCGCCGCGGCTAGCAGCGCGCCGGCAATACTGACGAGACTGAACCAGGCGTAGCAGGACGAGATGACCGGCCTGCCGTAGGCGGCTTGCAACGACACTGCCTGCATGTTCATCGTGGCATCGACCACGCCGATGGCCACACCGAAGACCGATAGCGCCAGTACTGCGGATGGCAGGGCAGGGGCGAGTCCCACGGCCACGACGGAGAGCGGCACGAGCGGTCCGGCGATGCGCAGCACAGGCTTGCTGTGCACGCGCGAGGTCAGGAACCCTGCGAGCACGCTGCCCACTCCCGCCATGACGGGCACGAGGACAAGTAGCAGGCCCAGCCCGATCTCGGACAGGCCTAGCCGGTCGCGCACGGTCGGGATCCTCGTCACGAGGATCGCCAGGCTCAGGCCCTGCACGCCGTATGCGACAGATACCGCGGCCCGCGCACTGCGTGGCGGCCGAAAAGTCACACCGGGCAGGCTCACGGGCACACAGTAGGCAGCAGCTGCTCTCCGCGGAGCGAAATCGCGATTAGCCGGCGTCGCGCTGGGCGCGGTTGACCGCGCTCACGATCGCCTTGAGCGACGAGGTCGTGATCGACGGGTCGATACCCACGCCCCACAGGATGGCGCCGTCGACGGCGCACTCGACGT
>NBNH01000276.1 GCA_004379115.1 Actinomycetales bacterium mxb001 | reverse complement strand
GACAAAGAGATGATGCAAGCTGGCCTAGAGACCATGAAGGCTGGCCAGAAAAAGCAGGTAAGTAAAGAATCTGATGAGCTGACCAAGGCTTGGGAAGCTGGTATTGGTACTGTGCTTACTGACTGGCTCCCGTATCAGGCTGGTGCTGGTGTCGGTAGTCTGATGGAAACGCTCGCAATGATGGGTATTGGCGCGGGTGTGGGTGCAGTTACAGGCGCTGGTGTTGGCTCTGTTCCGGGCGCTATTGCTGGTGGTCTGTCCAAACAGCTCGTCAAAAAGGGTATCAAAGAAGCTGCTGAAGACGTTATTCAGAAAGAACTTAAGCAACAGCTGGCTGAAGGGCTGACTAAGAAAGAAGCCAAAGAGGCTGCTAAAGAGGCAGGTAAGACGTTTATCGAGGCTGAGACTAAAAAGCTCTTGGCTGATATGGCTGGTGAAGGCGCTAAATCTGCAGCTAAAAAGGGTGCGCTCGCTTATGGTAGTAGCTTAGGTCTTGCTGGTATGGCTGGTCTGCATGGGGCAGGCGAACCCACTAGCCGTGCAATCCAAGAGGAAGAGCAACGCGCTGCAGCAGAAGGGCGTCAGTTTGACGCAAATGAACTTGATATGGAGCGACTAGCTCCAGCAGCTGCTGTACACGGACTGGCTGATTTTATTGTTTCTAAGATCACGCTTGGCGCAATCAAAGGCCTGCCTAAGCCAAGTAGTGAGAGTTTTGCCAGAGACGTAGTCACGCACATGGTCAAGACCGGCGGTAAAGAAGTCGTGCCGGAAGAGATTCAAACTATGGCTGAGCGCTATGGGGCTAATCTAAGTCTGGCTGATGCTGAGGCTATGTCGGAGTACGTCAATACGGCTGGCGCAGCTATGGTTATGGGTGCCATTCCCGGCGGTGTCGGTGGTGCTCGTACTTACTTAGCTGGCAAACAAGCCAAGAACGAAGTCAAAGATGTAGTTGAGAAGGACGTAGATACTACCACCAAGGTCGAAGACAAGCCGGCTGAAGAAGTTGCTAAAGAGACGCTGAAGGATGCACCGACTCCTGTTGCTGAACAGGCTGTCCAAAGCACGCTTAATACCGTGCCGACTCCTGAGATCGACACTAAGATTGACGCTGTTTCTACCAAAATTGATGAATTAGTTAAAATTATTGAAGGGGAAGAGGAGTTAGATACTAAAACTCATGAGCGTGTTATGGGCCAGCTCAACACAGCCCGTACAGAAATGAGTGAACTACTCCAAGAAAAAGCTGCGGCGCAGCAGACTGGTGAAGCTACTGCTGGCCAAGAACTGTCAGCCTTAGCTACAAAGATTAAAGAAAGTGAACAAGCGCCAGCTCCAGTAAGTGAACTAGACGCCAAGATAGCTGAAGTCGAGAACAGACTGGCTACTGAGGACTTTAAGCATCCTAAGCACAAGGCAAACGTAGAGAGACAACTAGCTCAACTAAAAGCTCAGCGGGAGACGCAAGATGTTACACAACCTGACAC
>NBNH01000275.1 GCA_004379115.1 Actinomycetales bacterium mxb001 | reverse complement strand
GTGCTCACCATCCCGATCGATGGCCTGTCATCGAAGATACGACTGGAGTCGGTGTCCGTGAGCCGTGATGGCACGCGCGCCGCACTGATCGTTCGTCGAGGTCCACGCACGTTCGTCATGCTTGCCGTGATCGTCCTGCGCGAGGGTGCCGCACGCATCCAGTCGCCGGTACGTGTCGATGGACGACTCACGTCGGTGACCGACGTGGCATGGGCTGAGGACGATCGACTCCTTGCCCTGGGCGCCGAGGGAGCGGGTGCAGCCCAGGTCTACGAGATCGACATCGCCCGGGGAGCCCTGCGATCGCTCGGCGCACCTCCCAATGCGGTACGCATCGCGGGAGCACCCGGCTTTCCCCCGCTCGCGGCCACGACTGACGGTCAGGTCTACTCCTACGCCGGTGGCCCATGGGTATCGGTGGGCATCGGCGGCAGCCCCGCGTATCCCGGCAGTTGACGATCGAGGTCTGGCTCCAAGAACACGTACTCGGCCGAAGGGACTGCGGCCCGGATCGCGCGTTCGGCTTCATCTATCCCGGCAGCGATATCGGAGCCGGTCTGCGAGCCGCGGATGGCGATCTTGGCACCGACGAGGAGTGAGTCTGGACCCACGTGCAGCGTGCGGACATGAATGACGCGTGTCACCAGCGGACTCTTCTCCAGCGCATCTTTGATGAGGGCCTCCACTTCGGGCAGCGCGGACTCGCCCACAAGCATGGCGGCCATCTCGAAGGCCAGGAAGATGGCGATGACCACCAGGAGCGTGCCGACTGCCATGGCCCCGATGCCATCCCATCGACCGTCACCAGTGATGACCGCCAGACTCACGCCGAACAACGCGAAGACGAGCCCGCAGAGCGCACCGAGATCCTCGAGGAGGATGACCGGCAGTTCGGGTTGCCTCGCGTCTCGTATGTAGGCGAGGACGGACCGTCGTCCCCGTGAACGATTTGCCTCCCGCAGTGCGGTACGGAAGGAGAACGCCTCGAGGATGATCGCGATGCCCAGCACCGCGAACGCAATCCAGGCGTCGCTGAGATCCTCCGGGTGCTGGAACTTATGCAGCCCCTCGTAGAGCGAGAACAGACCACCGACGAGGAAGAGCACGATGGACACGACGAAGGCGTAGACATAGCGGCGCCGGCCGTAGCCAAAGGGGTGGCGGGCATCGGCGGGGCGCTGGGATCGTTTGCGACCGATGAGCAACAGGACCTGATTGGCTGAGTCAGCCACCGAGTGGATGGCCTCGGAGAGCATCGACGACGAGCCCGTGAACGCGAAGGCGACGAACTTGCTAAGGGCAATGCCGAGGTTGGCGACCAGGGCAGCCACGACCGCCCGCATGCCACCCTCAGTGCTCACACGTCTCCCGTGACCACGACGGCACTGCCGTCCGGCTCGACCAGTAGGTCGCCCTCGGCGGGTGCCGCGATAGCGGCCTGGCCTTCGCCCAAGGTGACGACGTCTGCGCCGTCGACGCGCACGGTCGTGACTCCATGCAGGGCGAGCACGATGCGATGGGTGCCCGCTCCCACGCGAACAGGCTGATCGGCGATGACCAGGTCGAAGGGCATCCCCTCAGGATCGAGGACTTCGCCGACAAAGCCGCCGAGGGAGACCGGTTGACGATCGGTGCGCACGGCCGACAGTGCTTCATCGACCGCAATCGCCTTGGGCGTGAGCCCCAGTCGGAGCACGTTGTCGGAGGACGTCATGACCTCGACCGCGAGGCCCACGACGTAGGAGTGCACGACACCGGCCGGAACCGCGACACCCTCGCCGGGCGCCAGGACCGAATGGTCGAGCAGCACCGCGACCAGCACGCCGGGATCGGCTGGATACGTGGCCGCCACGCGGGCCAACGCCGAGACAGCCGACGATGACCACCCAGCGGCGGTGGCAGCGGCCACCAGGCGCGGTTCGATCCGCGCGCACTCATCGGGAGTGAGAGCCAGGACCGCCCGCACGGCATCACGCCGGTCAGCCGTGGCCACCGTGTCGACCAATGCTTCGGGAGCGCCGGCGCGGGCGAAGACCTCGGCAGCCGCGGCCGGATCGCGCCAACCAACATGGACGTCGAAGGCGGTGAGGGCGACGAGCATCTCCCTCTTCTCGGCGTCGTCGGCGTACAACCAGGTCTCGGGCGGCCGGTCCTGCTGCGCGGCCCATCCATGGGCGGCACGCTCGGCATCGGGATGCACCTGCAAGGACAGCGGGGTCGACGCTGCGAGGAGTTTCACCAGCGGCATTCCGGCGTGCTCGGGTAGCTCGGCGAGCGTGCGCCCAGCATCCGGGCCGACGACGACGGGCGATGCGCCCGCCGGATGTGCGCCGAACCAGAGTTCGGCCTGCGGTGCACCCGTGGCCGAGCCACTCCACCGGGCCAAACCGTCGACGGCTCCCCAGGCGTAGTCCTTGAGCACTCCTCGGACGACGTGCACGCTGCTAGTCGCCGTCTGGCGGAATCGCCTCATCGAGCAGCATCACCGGGATGCCGTCGCGCACCGGGAAGCCACGGCCGCACACGGTGCACACGAGAAGTCCTCGCTCAGGATCGGGCAGGACGGGCGCGTGATCGGGCGACGGGCAGGCGAGGATCTCCAGCAGCACGGGGTCCAGGCCGAGGGTCTCGCTCATGCGGACGTCCCCCTCACGAGCGCCAGCACCTCATCGCGGATGGCCTCCATGGTCTCAGCATCTCGCGCCTCCACATTGAGCCGCAGCAGGGGCTCGGTATTGCTGGGACGCAGGTTGAACCACCACTCGGGCGCTGCCACGGTCAGGCCGTCGAGTCGATCCTGGGTGATGCCGGTGCGACCGTCGTAGGTGCGGGCGACGAGGGCTGTGGCCGCCGCCGGATCGGCGACCTCGGAGTTGATCTCGCCGCTCACGATGTAGCGGTCGTAGGGGGCGAGCATCTGCGACAGCGTGGTGCCTTCCGGCGTCTCGCCGAGCGCCGCAAGCACGTGCAGGGCAGCGAGCATGCCGGAGTCGGCACGCCAGAAGTCGGTGAAGTAGAAGTGGCCCGAGTGCTCGCCCCCGAAGATCGCCCCGGTCTCGGCCATGCGCGCCTTGATGAACGAGTGACCCACACGCGTGCGTTCGCCGACACCACCGTTTTCGGCGATGACCTCGGGCACGGTGCGCGAGGAGATGCAGTTGTAGATGATCGTCGCCCCCGGATGCTTCGCTAGCTCGCGCTGGGCGATGAGCGCCGTCACCGCCGAAGGGGTCACGGCGTGCCCGTGTTCGTCGACGACGAAGCACCGGTCGGCATCGCCGTCGAACGCCAGGCCCAGATCGGCGCCCTGCGCCATCACCGCGGCCTGGAGGTCGCGCAGGTTCTCCGGCTCGATGGGGTTGGCCTCGTGGTGGGGGAACGTGCCGTCGAGCTCGAAATACATCGGCACGATCCGCAAGGGCAACTCGGGCAGGCCGGCGGCTGTGCCGAGCACGGCGGGGACGGTCAGGCCGGCCATGCCATTGCCGGCATCGACGACCACGGTGAGCGGACGTGACCGGCGCAGGTCGACGAGATCGCGCAGGTAGCCGGCGTAGCGGGCGAGCATGTCGGACTCGGTGACGACACCCGGCTCACCATCGAAGGAAGGCAGTCCGCTCTCGACCAGGTCGCGGATCTGGCGCAGGCCGGTGTCCTGGCCCACGGGGGCTGCACCGACACGGCAGAGCTTGATGCCGTTGTATCGGGCCGGGTTGTGACTGGCGGTGAACATCGCCCCGGGCAGCTCGAGCACGCCAGAGGCGAAGTACAACCCATCCGTGCTGGCGAGCCCGATGCGTACGACGTCGCATCCACGCGAGGTGACGCCCTCGGCGAACGCCTCGACGAGAGCATCGCCACTGGGACGCATGTCCTGGGCCACGACCACAGCGCCCGGACCGCCGTCGGATGCACGGACCCCGAGGACCTCGACCAGGGCAGCTCCCACGTCACGCGCAAGGTCGCTGTCGAATTGATCGGGGACAACGCCGCGTACGTCGTAGGCCTTGATGACAGCGTCGAGGTTGCGCGGGGGTCGTGCCTCGGAGCCGTGGCCCGTGGCCACGGGGATCAGCCTTCGATGTCGTGCGCGGCACGACCGGGCAGGGCCCACAGATGACCGCGACGAATACCCTCGGCGCCCACGGCACCGGGCAGACGGTCGTCTTCCTCGTCGAAGAGAGTGTCGGCGCCGCTCGCCTGCGCTGCCTCGCGCACGGCGTTGGCGAGTGCGACAAGGTCATCTCCGGACGGTCCGGCGGGAAGGGGATCGGGCTCGATCCGCACGACCTCCCAGCCGCGGGGAGCAGACAGTCGATCGCCGTGCACCTGGCACATGTCGTAGGCGTGGGGTTCGGGCACCGACGACAGCGGTCCGAGGACGGCAACGGAGTCGGCGTACACGTAGGTCAGGGTAGAGACAGCCTGGCGTCCGCACGAGGGGCGGGAACAGCGGCGTCGGTATCCCACGCCTCGCGACGCTACCGTCCAGACCGGTCATTGACGGGCAGGCACGCCGGGAGCGACGCCCCCCGGACCTAGCGCGGCAGCAGGTCGGCGGCGTCCTGGTAGGCCCGCGGCACCTGGACGGTGGTGCGCAGCGGCCGCCAGGGATATCCGGTGATGAGGGCCCCATCGGGATTGCGGCGCAGGGACCGGTGAGCCACGACGATGACGCCATCGACCGGGCGTACGACGGCGGTGAACCACACGGCGCCCGCCGGTCGGGGCACCTCGACGGCAACCAACCGGTCGCGCGGCACGGTGACGACGATGGGATCCGGAGGAGCCACCGACCCCTCGGGGGAGAACGGCAGCAGGGTGATGGTGGCGGTCACGGGAGAGTCGTCGACCACCTCGGCCGGTTCATCCATCGTCATGCCATCGCTGTGCGGCACGATCTCCTGCAAGGCACCGGGCGCCGTGATCCAGATCGTCACCGTCGTGATCTTCTCGGCCGGCAAGGCTGCCGCTGCCGCGACGTCGGAGATCGCCACGGCGCCCGCAGTGAATGACGTCTCCTCGAGGAATCCCTGACGCGCATCGATGCCAGGGTGTCGCTGCCGGATGCCAGCCACGATGGGAACGTCCGACACGAGGTCGACGGTGGCCGCCTGGCCCTCGAGCGCGCCGTCGAGGTCGACCGCCGTCACGGTGCCCGCGGGGACATCGACCTCCGACAGTGCGGCCGGGACGTAGGAACCGCCCTCGGTGATGAGTCGCACCTTGACCGTGGCGTCGATATCCCCCGGGGCATGGACGAGGAGTTGGCGGCCGCCCTCGCCAGGGATGACGCCGGGGATGAGCACACGCGTGGCGGGATCAGCCGAAGGTGGGATCCAGTCGGCGCCACGCGGGACGAAGCCCTCGATCTCGACGTCGGACACAGCGGCGACCACGCGTCCCGAGCGCGCCACGACATGCCAGACGACAGCGGGCAGTCGGGGTGCCACGCGCGTGAGGCGCACGGCGACTCGACTGCGCGGTTCGACGACGATGCCCCGCAGGCTCGGAGTCGTGATTTCGCCCTCGGCACCGCTGAGGATGACGTCGATCTCGGCGGGTGTGGACTCCGGATTGACGAGGATGAGCTGACTCTCGCGACCGGCAATCGAACCACCGCCGACGAACCACCACGTGGTGTCCGGGCCGAGGCACGCCGTGCTGGCAAGTCCGCGGCGCTCGTCGAAGGAGTCCTGCGTCACCTGGGCAGCCACCAGGCCGGGGCCCAACGATCCTGTGGTGCGAATCTCCAACGGCGGCAGGCGCTGCGACTCGGCCACGACCTGCGCCGAATCACCCGGGTCGACCAGTGCCTCACCGGGGTCGTCGACCTCGGGGGCTTGTGGATCCGCCAGGTCGGGGTCGTCGGATCCGCGCAGGTAGGACACGGTGGCCGATCCCTCGCGGTCCTGACCCGGGAGATCGGGTACGACGGTCATGGCCGACGTCGTCCGCGCGCCATCGATGGCGCCGGGCTCGGGGCACACGGCAGTCGAGGAGTCGACCGGCTCGCTGGCGACCACGCCACCGGTGGGGGTGGACGGGGCGGGAAGCAGGAGTCCGACGAGCACGAGCACCACCAATGACACCAGCAGCACCGCCGAGGCGCGCGGACCACGCGGATCGGTGGCCGACTCCTCGCCGCCGGAGCGCGAACGTCGACGCGGTCGACGACGCCGCTGTGTGGCCGCCGTGTCGGTCAGATCGGGCATCATCGGCTCGGTCATGACGGATCCCCGACGAGTTCGGGCTCAGGCGCGGGTGCCGCATCGTCGTCGGCCGCGACATCGTCGTCATCGACCCGACGACGACCGGGCAGCGCCAGCACGATGACGACGATGACGACGATGACCTGCACCCACAGCCACAGTGCACGGGATCCGCCGTTGACCTCGACGACGAGTGCATCTCCCGCCACGGCCGTGGCAGGGACATCGAAGCGCTGCAAGCTCTCAGCGTCGGACGTGACGGGTAGGGCCGTGTCTCCTATGCGCGCCTGCCAGACGGAGTCGGCGCTCTGCGCGAGTCGCAGTTGCCCGGGTCCGGCCACCGGCAGGGCGTCGGACACCAGGGGCTGGGCGGTGCCGATATCGGAGACGGCAACCGGGACGAGGCCGCCGTCGGTATTGGCAAGTTGGACGCGGGCGGTATCGCCGTCGACCTTCCAGAGCACCTCGCCATCTTGACCGGCGATGCGACGTAGGCCGGGTGCGGCATCGAGCGTGCGCACCAGCGCAGCACCGGGTCCCTCGCTGGTTGATCCATCGAAGACGACGTAGCGCACGGCGTAATCGGCAAGGCCGACAACCTCGTCTCCGCCACGACCGGACACCAGTCCCCCGACGAGTTCGTCTAGCGGAACCCACACCTCTGCGGGCGGCACGACCTCGCCATCACCGAGTTGCGGGCCCGCGCCGTTGATCAGCGCGTAGGTGACATCGCCGTCCTGGCGAATGACGAGGGTGCGCGGCGCCTGCGGCCCGACCGCCTCCGCCACCACGAACGGCGGAAGCACGCTCGGGTCGCCGCGACGCAGCGGATCTCCGGCCCCCGGGAGCCAGAGGATGCCGGCAGCGATCGGTGTGAGTACGGCGAGCGCGATGGCGACGAGGGCGACGGGCTGGCGCCAGCCGAAGGCCTCGGACGACACGGTGCGACGCAGGCCATCTCCGGCGATCGCGGCCGCGAGGATCAGCGCGGCTCCGGCGATGGCCGTGGCCATGCCCGGCCACACCGGCTGCGGCTGCGAGGCACCGGGCACTGTGACGAGCACGCGCGTGGTCGCGACCCCGAGCACCAGGGCGACCAGGGCAACCCCCCAGGCCGCCAGCACGACCGGTCGACGCGCCTGGCGCAGCGGCGCGGCGAGGGCGGCGGCGACGACACCGACGGTGACCCACAGCGGGACCATGCCCGGACCACCCGGATGGAGTAGCGCGACGCCGTAGGGCGTGGCGACCGGTTCCGACAGGGCAGCATCGGGCAGGCCGAGGTCGCCGAGGAACAGCGTGGGGTGGGTGAGTAGGTAGAGGGACCACGGCAGGAGGAGCAGGAGCGGGACAACGACGACCACGAGGGCGCGTACGCCCACCGCAGCCACCGGGCCCTGCATGTCTCCGATGCCGCCGTGACGTCGGGCCGTGGCAACGATGGTGGCGATGCCCGCGAGGAGGGCGAAGACCCAGGTGATCGGGGCACCCGCGATGACGATGGCGAGGAGCAATGCCGCACCCCACGCCGTGCGTCCGCTCGGCGCGGGTAGGGCAGTGCCACCCCAGCCGAGAGCTCGCACGGTGGCTCGCGCGGCCAGGGGAAGGAGAACGATCGCAACGAGTGTGCCCACACGACCACCCGCGAGCGAGCCGGCGAGCGCGGGCATCAGGGCATAGGTGAGCGACGCCCACGCGCGCACTCCGCGACTGTCGACGACGCCGGACAGGCTGCGCCACGCGGACAGCCCGGCGAGCGGAACGGCAGCGAACAGCGCGACGGCGACCGCCATGGATGCCTTGCCGAGCAGCACGGTGGACAGCACCGCGATGAGCGCGGTGAGCGGTGCGGCGGGGACGGTCGACCCGGGGCCGACGTCGTGCCACACCTCGAGATAGGCACCCCACAGGTCGGATGCTCCTGCCGGAGCCGGCAGCAGGGCACCACCGAAGAGCACGCCGTCTCCCCACCACAGGGAGCGTCCCGCGATGAGCGCCAGGACGGCGAGCACGAGCACGATGAGGACGGACGCGCGACCGAACACCCGGCGCAGCAAGCCGCCCGTGGGGTCTTCGAACAGGTCGGCGTCGTCGGACACCGGACCGCTCTCCAGCGCACCCACCGCCGGGCTCGCGCCACCGCGCCCCGACGTGACGATGCCCCCCAGCGCCTCGAGGGCGGCACGGGCCTGGGCCAGCGAGGTGGGACGGAATTCCCCCACCGCGGCGTGCGAGCTCATCGTCGAGGTGGCTCGGACCCGCTGCCTCGATGCGGCGATACGGCCGGGATGGGCGATGAGACTGCCGAGGGCAGCAACATCGTCACCGGCTCGACGCAGGTCCTTGCCGAGGACGTAAAGCAAGGATCGCACCAGGGACCCCACGGCCAAGCGAAGTGCTGTGAAGGGCAGTCGCCACGACGGTGTCTGGGCGAGGAGCACGTGCATGGCCGAGCGTCGATCGAGTTGATAGCCACCCGTCGCAGACGAGGAGCCTTCACGTCGTCCGTGGTACGACGCCTCGCGGTGGTGCACGACCGCTGCGGGAACGACGCGCACTTCGTAGCCGGCACGCCAGGCGCGCCAGCACAGGTCGAGGTCATCGCGATAGAGCGGAAGCGACGGGTCGAAGCCGCCGAGGTCTTCCCACACGTCGCGTCGGATGAGCATGCCGGCGGTGCCCACCGCGTGGACGGCGCTGCGATCGTCGTGCTGTCCCTGGTCGTGCTCGCGCCGCTCGAGCCCGGTGACACGCCGACCTGAGCCGGAGATGGTGAAGCCGACCTCGAGCAGGAGGCGACGGTCATGCCAGCCCAGGGCCTTCGGGCCGAGGATCGCGGCCCGAGGGTGCTCTTCCGCTGCTTCGAGCAGGAGCTGGAGGCAGTCGGGCGCGGGTGCGGAGTCGTCGTGGAGGAGCCAGATCCACTCGACCGCCTCGACATCGAACATCTCGTCGGAGTCCGAGCGCAGGACCCCCGAGGCCAGGCCGGCCCGGATGGCATCACCGAAGCCGGGGGGTCGCTCGTCGGCGCTCAGGGTGACGACGCGATCGGCACCGAGTGACTCGGTGAGGATGCGTCCGGAGGAATCGGTGGAGGCAACATCGACGCCGACAACGGCGTCGGGATGGCGGATCTGCCCGCCGAGGACCGTGAGCACGGCGGGCAGCCAGACCGCACCGTCGCGGGCAACGACTACCGCCGTGACGCGATGGCGCCCCGAGGTGCGGGGGTCTGCCGTCAGACCGCCTGCTTCTTCAGGCGACGGCGTTCACGCTCAGACAGCCCGCCCCAGATGCCGAAGCGCTCATCGTTTTCGAGCGCGTACTCGAGGCATTCGCCACGAACATCGCACGACAGGCAGACACGCTTGGCATCGCGCGTGCTGCCACCCTTCTCGGGGAAGAAGGCTTCCGGATCGGTCTGCGCGCAGAGGGCTCGTTCTTGCCACTCCATAGCTGCGCCAGTGGTCAGCGGCACCAGCACGGGATCTCCCACTGCCGGTCCTCCTCCCTTGCGGCCCGCGCCGGGAAGGGGACCCGGCGGGGTGGGCCGCCCGAGGGCGCCCGAATGACAACGGTGTCATTACATAGGTCTAGGGGCCCCTCGTCAAGCCCGAGGGGGTGTTTGCTCACACGGGGAGGGGCACAGGGCCGTAGGTCGTGGTCCGCTGGCGGGCCGGGCGACCCGCGCTGGCGATCAGGTCACGGATCTGCTCGGGGGTGCGAGAGGAGCCGTGAGCCGATCCCGCCATCCGGCTGATCGTCTCCTCCATCAGGGTGCCGCCGACGTCGTCGACCCCGGCCCCGAGCATCGCGCGCGTGCCCTCGTCGCCGAGTTTGACCCACGAGCACTGCACATGGTCGATGGCGCCGAAGAGCATGATGCGCGCCATGGCGTGGACCGCGAGGTTGTCGCGCGGCGTGGGACCCGGACGTGCGGCCCCCGCGAGGTAGAGCGGTGCATTGTGGTGGACGAACGGCAGGCCAACGAATTCCGTGAACCCGCCGGTGCTTTCCTGGATGCGTCGCAAGACGCGCAGGTGCGCCACCCAGTGGGCGGGATTGTCGACGTGGCCGTACATCATCGTCGAACTCGACGGCAGTCCTACCTCGTGCGCGGTCGTGACGATGTCGATCCAGGCAGACGCGGGCAGTTTGCCCTTGGTGAGGATCCAGCGAATGTCGTCGTCGAGGATCTCGGCGGCGGTGCCCGGGATCGAGTCGAGCCCCGCTTCGCGTGCGGCGATGAGCCACTCGCGGGGCGACAGGCCCGTGCGGGCGGCCCCGTTGGCGACCTCCATGGGACTGAAGGCGTGGAGGTGGATCCCGGGCTCGGCCGCCTTCACGGCGCGGGCCAGGTCGAGGTACGCCGTCCCGGGCAGGTCGGGGTGGATCCCGCCCTGCATGCAGACCTCGGTCGCCCCGGCGGCCGCCGCCTCGCGGACGCGCGTCGCCACCTCCTCCAGGGAGAGCGTGTAGGCGTCGACGTCCTGCGCACGCTGGGCGAAGGCGCAGAACCGGCAGCCGGTATAGCAGACGTTGGTGAAGTTGATGTTGCGGTTGACGACGTAGGTCACGTCATCGCCCACGACCTGCCGGCGAAGTTCGTCGGCCAAGCCGACGACCGCGTCGAGGGCTGCACCATCGGCAGACATGAGCGCAACCGCTGCGTCGTGCGCGTCGTCGCGCGCGAGCGCCGCAGGGTCACGGTGGGCGAGGTCGAGGGCCGCGCGTACGTCGGAATCGAGCCGCTCGGGCCCGGCAGTGCGGCTGAGCCGCTCCTGTCGGGCTGGCCCTCGGACAGCCGCGACGCGCTCGCGGACCTCCGACCAGTCGCCGTAGACGTCCTCGAAGTCCGCGCGCCGGTCGGATCGGCGCCCCTCGGTGTCGATCGCCTCGTGCAGGTCGACCCGACCGCCCGCCTGTCGACGTGCGAAGGCGGCGTAGGCGTCCTGGGGATCGTCCGGCTCCTGCCAGGCACGACCGACCGCCCGGGGTTCGGGGGCCACCAAGCCCGTGTCGTCGGCGAGGGCATCGACGTGCGCGCGCAGGCGCGGATCGATCCAGGTCTCGGCCAGCACGTAGGAGGGATGAGCGGTCAGTCGGGCGCGGAGCGTGAACCCGGCATCGGCCGTGCGTGCGCGCAACTCGTCGAGGTGGGGCCAGGGTCGCTCGGGATTGACGTGGTCGGGCGTCAGCGGGCTCACGCCACCCCAGTCGTCGACACCGGCGGCGAGGAGCGCCGCGAGGTCGTCGCCCTCCGAGAGATTGGGCGGTGCCTGCACACGCATGGCCGGGCCGAGGATCACGCGAGCGGTGGCGATCGTCGCGAGGTAGTCGTCGCGATCGAGATCGGGTACGTCGCGCATCGCGGTGTCGTCCTTGGCCCGGAAGTTCTGGACGATCACCTCCTGCACGTGCCGATGGCGTCGGTGTGTCGCACGGATCGCGAAGAGCGCATCGACGCGTTCGGCGGGGGTCTCGCCGATGCCGACGAGGATGCCGGTGGTGAACGGGATCGCGAGGCGACCGGCATCCTCCAAGACCCCGAGCCGAACGGCGGGTTCCTTGTCGGGGCTGCCGAAATGCGGCGATCCGGGCTCGGACCACAGGCGCTCGGATGTGGTCTCGAGCATCATGCCCATGCTCGGTGCCACCGGCCGCAGACGACGCATCTCGTCCCATGACATGACACCGGGATTCAGGTGCGGCAGGAGACCGGTCTCTTCGAGGACGAGGACTGACATGGCACGCACGTAGGACAGCGTGCTGTCGTAGCCGGCCTCGTCGAGCCAGGCGCGTGCCGCGGGCCAGCGATCCTCGGGTCGATCACCGAGTGTGAACAGCGCCTCGGCGCATCCCGCGTCGGCGCCGGCGCGCGCGATGGCCAGGACCTCGTCGGGCGACAGATAGGCGGCTGGCAACCGATGCGGCACGGTCGCGAAGGTGCAGTAGTGGCAACGGTCGCGGCAGAGGCGCGTGAGCGGGATGAAGACCTTCGGCGAGTAGGTGATGACTCCCGGACGCCCCTCCTCGGCCAGTCCGCGGTCGCGCAGGGACGCCGCGAGCGCCATGAGGTCATCGAGGGCAGAGCCTCGGGCCGACAGCAGGGCGGTGGCCTCGTCAGGGGTCAGCGTGGCGCCCCGTCGAGCGCGCGCGAGGGAGCGGCGGACCTCTCCCTCGGTTGCCCTCGGCTCCATCGTGACACTCTATGCGCATGCACCCCGCTGCCTCTGCTCCGCAGCGCATCACCACGCTCGCTGGCGGGATCGGCGGCGCCCGCTTCCTGCGCGGCCTCATCGCCGCCGCGCCCGAGGCCGAGATCACGGTCATCGGCAACACCGGGGATGACATCTGGATCCACGGCCTGCGCGTGTGCCCCGACCTCGACACGGTCATGTACACGCTCGGCGGAGGCATCAGCGAAGAGCGCGGGTGGGGTCGAGAGGACGAGACCTTCACTGTCAAGAGCGAGCTGGCCGACTACGGCGTGGAGCCGTCGTGGTTCGGTCTGGGCGATCGCGATATCGCCACCCACCTGGTGCGCACGCAGATGCTCAACGCGGGATACCCGCTCTCCGCGGTGACCGAGGCACTGTGCACGCGCTGGCAGCCGGGCGTGCGGCTCATTCCCATGACCGACGAGCGCGCGGAGACGCATGTGGTGGTCGATCACCCCGAGGGTGGCCGCCGCGCCATTCACTTCCAGGAGTGGTGGGTGCGCTACCAGGCTCAGCTCACCGCCCACGCCATCGTGCTCGTGGGTGCCGACGACGCCAAGCCAGCGCCCGGTGTCATCGAGGCGATCGAGGGAGCCGATGTCGTCGTGCTCCCACCGTCCAACCCCGTGGTGTCCATCGGCACGATCCTGCAGGTGCCCGGCATTCGCGAATCGCTGCGCCGTACGCCGGCTCCGGTGGTGGGCGTGTCCCCCATCGTCGGCGGGCGACCCGTGCGCGGCATGGCCGATGCCTGCCTGTCGGCCATCGGTGTCGACACCACGGCCGCAGCAGTGGCGGCTCACTACGGCTCGCGTCGCGACGAGACCGGCATTCTCGACGGCTGGCTGGTGGACGAGTCCGATGCAGGTGACGTCCCGCAGGTCGCGAGCCTGGGCATCGCGTGCGAGGCGCGTCCGCTGCTGATGTCAGATCCCACGACGACCACCGCGATCGCCGCCGCCGCCCTCGACCTCGCCGCGCGTACCGCCGCTCCATGAGCCAGCCCCTGCAGGTCGCAGCCATCCCGGGCATACCCGAGATCCGCGCGGGAGATGACCTGGCGACGCACATTGCGGAGCATGCGTCGGCGACACGATGGCCAGACGGATCGACCGGGCTGATCGATGGAGACATCGTGGTCATCACCAGCAAGGTGGTGAGCAAGTCCGAGGGGCGCGCGGTGCCCGCGACCGAGCGTGATGCGGCGTTGGCGGCCGAGACCGTCGATGTGGTGGCGGTGAAGTTGACCCCCCGTGGCGAGACCCGCATCGTGCGCACGCGTCACGGCCTCGTGCTCGCTGCCGCGGGCATCGACGCCAGCAATGCCGACGACGACACGGTGCTGCTCCTCCCCCAGGACCCGGACGCCTCCGCTCGTGCCCTGCGGGCTCGGCTGCAGGAGCTCATCGGTTGCACGGTCGCGGTCATCGTCACCGACACGCTCGGACGCGCCTGGCGCGATGGCCTCACCGATTGCGCGATCGGAGCCGCGGGACTGACCGTGCTCGACGACCACCGGGGACGCCTCGATGCCTCGGGTCGCCCGATGGAGACCACGGTCATCTCGATCGCCGACGAGGTGGCGGCAGCGGCGGACCTCGTCAAGGGAAAGGCGCGCGGCCTGCCCGTCGCCGTGGTGCGCGGACTCGCCGACTACGTCACGCGGGACGACGGCCCGGGTGCGCGGGCCATGGTGCGCCCCGCCGCCGAAGACCTGTTTCCCCTGGGCACGGCCGAGGCGCGCGCCCAGGGACAGCGCAGCGCCGTGCGGCAACGACGTACCGTGCGCGACTTCACCGACTCTCCTGTCGATCCGGAACTGCTCGACGTCGCCATCGCCGATGCGATAACCGCGCCGGCCCCGCATCACTCGACGCCGTGGCGCTTCCTCGTGGTCGACGACTCGACGCTGCGGAGCCGCCTGCTCGAGGCGATGCGCGAACGATGGATCCATGACCTGCGCACCAAGGATGGCTTCGACGATGCGGCCATCGAGCGACGCGTGGCCCGTGGCGACATCCTGCGTCGCTGCCCGGCGCTGGTACTGCCCTTCCTCGACCTGTCTGCCGGCGCTCACGACTACCCCGATGCGGAGCGCTCCGCCGCCGAGCGTGATCTGTTCATGGTCTCCGGCGGTGCCGCCGTCGAGAACCTCCTGGTGTCACTGGCGGCGCACGGCCTGGGTGGTGCGTGGATCTCCTCGACGATGTTCTGCGCCGACGTCGTGCGCGACGTGCTTGACCTGCCGGACTCCTGGGCCCCCCTGGGTGCCATCGCCGTCGGCCACCCGGCAGCCGATCCGCCCACGCGACCCGAGCGAAACGTCTCCGACTTCCTCGAGCGCCGCTAGGCGTCGGACGAAAAGCGCACGGCGGTCGCCGGTAGTTCGACACCGGGCCACACGCGCGCACCGTGGCGCAATTCATTGCCCGCACCGATCACGGCGTCATCGCCGACCACTGAGCCCACGACGGTGGCCCCGGCCCCGATGCGAGCACGCTGGCCGATGACCGAGTCGACGACGCGAGCTCCCGCCTCGATCACACAGCCCTCGAGCAGCACGGACCCTTCGACGAGGGCGTCGCCGCGCACCTGCACGCCAGGGCCGACGGTCGTGCCTTCGCCGACCACGGCGCGATCGGAGACCTGGGCTCCCTCGAGCACGAGCGCATCCGCTGCCTCATGCCCGTCCCAGGGCGCGATGCCGCGCACCAGGTCGGCCGAGCCCCTGACGAAGTCCCACGGCGTACCGAGGTCGAGCCAGTACGCGTCATCGACGACGCCGCGGACCAAGAGCCCGCGTTCGAGAAGGTCGGGAAACGTCTCGCGCTCGACCGACACGGGCCGACCGGTTGGGATCTCGTCGATGACGGATCGCGTGAAGACGTAGCAGCCCGCGTTGATCTGGTCGGTGACGATCTCCTCCGGGGTCTGCGGCTTCTCGCGGAAGGCCAGCACGCGACCATCGCCACCGGTGGGCACGAGGCCGTAGGCCGTGGGATCGGCCACGCGCGTCAGGTGGAGTGTGAGCGCGGCGCCAGACTCGACATGGCCCCCGACCAGCGATCGATAGTCGACGCCGGTCAGCACGTCACCGTTGAGGACCATGACCGGATCGTCCGCGCCGCACGTGAGCTTCTCCGCCGCATGGCGGATCGCGCCGCCGGTGCCCAGGGGCTCGTCCTCGACCGCGTAGGCGATCTCGACACCCAGTGCGCGCCCGTCGCCCAGCCGATCAGCGAAGACCTCGGCGCGGTACGACGTCCCGAGCACGACTCTGCTCACTCCCGCGTCGCGAGCGCGCAGGATCTGGTGGACCGTGACCGGCAGCCCCGCGACGGGCAGCATCGGCTTGGGCGTCGAGATCGTCAGCGGCCGCAGGCGCGTGCCCTGGCCCCCCACGAGCAAGATCGCCTCGGTCATGGCGTCATCTCACCACACCGGCACAGTCGCGCCAGCAGGTCATCGGTCATGACTAGAGGGTGAGTGGCTTGCTGTCTCGGAAGATCTCCCAGCCGAAACTGCGGGACCAGGGCCCGAAGCGCAGGACCCCGCCCAACTCAGCGGAGAAGTAGACACTGCTATTGCCCGAACGCGCGGCATACCGCCCGCTCGCCGTGCGATACGTCTCCAACTCGCTGCCGACATACACACCCACATAGGGACCGACAAGATCGGCGATGAGCATCTCCACTCGCGGGCCAACTTCGACGGTGACGTATCCCGAACCAGAACCCGAAGCCCGGTCTCTCACCGTGGTCGATGTACCGCTTCCGACGTTAAAGCAGTAGCGTCCGCGCGAGTCACGGGTCTGGCAGCGCACGCCACGGTCAATGACCTTGCTCCGAAGGACGGACATCGAAAGGCTCCCCGTGGGCCGGTCCGGGCGATCGACCTCGGCGTACATGTCGAGACCCACACGTACGGTGTAGGGGATCAGCCCACCGAGCAGGCCCACCTTGATGACGCGGGGACGCACCGGGGAACTCACTCGCTCGTCACGAGCGCGAGCGCCAGCGGATGCGAACAGCGATGCTTCCATCACGGTCTGCCATCCGACCTCGAACCACACACCGCGCGCACTGCTGCGCCCGCCGTCGGCGTAGATCCCCCGCACTCCGATGTCGGCCGTCACGGTCGCCAAGGCGTCGTAGGAGGCGGCGGTGCCCTGCTGGATCAACGTGACGGTGCCCGGGAACGTGCGTGGCGCGGTCTTGGGCTGAGTCGTCGGAGATTCACGCCACCGGAAGGCCACCAAGGCCTCCGATGGGTTCATGACGCGCACGGTGATGACGCGCAGGTCTGGCTTGCGAACGCCGTTTTCCACCTCACCGGGAACAAGAGCGAACTTCTCGATGCACAGGAGGCCAACCTGCGTCTCGGACTGATTGCCTCCATTGACACCCTCTTGCCCGCCCAGACGGGCCGACAGGATGACTTTGCCCACGAGATCGGCACTGCCCTGTGGACTCATCCCCGGCCAGTTCACGATCACCAGATCGGTGGTGGAGTCCATCGTCGGTTGCGGCGGCCAGCCGATGCGCGGAAGCAGGAGGATGTCCGAGGTGGCAATGGCATTGCCCTTGGCGTAAGCCGTGCGACCTGTCACGTTGTCGCCGGAGGGAGCCTGCTCTTGCACCACCACGCCGCCCTCGAGCCACGGCACCTGCTGCTCGCCGGGAGTCGCCTTGAGCAGCCAGGCATGGGTATCGACATCCGACGCGGCATCGAACAGCGGCGTCACCGAGCAGGGGCTATCGGGTCCCTGGCTGCCGCCCTTGTCTCCCGGCGGAGCGATGGCGCCGGAGGCCACGGGCGCTGACCAGGCGAGCGCAAGACACAGGGATACGGCCATCAGGCCGGTGAGGCGACGGGCGGACATGACGCTCCTTTCCTGATCGACGAAGGGTAATCACCACTCCCGCCCTGATGCAGGTCATCGGTCAGGAAAACGATGGGGCCCCGGCAACGCCGGGGCCCCATCGTTGGCACGGAGGATCAGGATGCTCCGGTGCCCTCGAGCCACTGGGCAACGATCTCCGGGTGAGCGTCGATCCACTTCTTCGCCGCTTCCTCCGGTGACATGCCGCTCTCGATGTCGAGCGCGACCTGGTTCTGGTCCTCGTTGGTCCACTCGAAGTTGGCCACGAGCGTGGCGAACGGGCTGCCCGAATCCATGAGCTTGACCGTGGCGAGCTTCACCAGCGGGGTCTCGGGGTAGTCGGTCAGGCCGCTGGCCTTCGCCGCATCGGTCCAGTCGTTGGCCGGGAAGTTGATACGGCACAGCGGGACCTTCGCCAGGAAGTTCTGCGGCTCGTAGAAGTAGCCGAGAACCGGCGTCTTGTCCTCGCTGCCCTTGGTGAAGGCCTCGATGAGCGCCGTCTCCGAGCCCGTGTTGATGATCTCGTAGTTCAGACCGTAGGCCTCGATGATCTTCTCGCCGATGGTCGTGTATCCGGGCGGGCCCTCAAGCCAGGCGCCCTTGTCGCCCGACTCGGGCGTCTTGAACAGGTCGGCGTAGTCATTGAGCTTCGTGCCATCGGTGATGTCGGGATTCTCGTCGCACATCCACTGCGGGACGTACATGCCGATGAGTCCGACGTTGCCGTTGAAGCCGACCTCTTCGATGGCTCCACGGTCGACCCACTCCTGCCAGCGGCCACCGCCCCAGTCTTCGATGATGACGTCGACCGAGCCCGCCTCCATGGCGTCATAGGTCGTCGCTGCCTCGTCGAGCTGTGTCTGGTTGATGGTGCAGCCGAGCTTCTCGCGGGCTACGTCGCTCAGCACCTGCGCGGATGCGGTGTAACCCACCCACGCGTGCATGGCCACGCCCCACTCGCCGCAGTCGGCGGGAGCCGGTGCTGGGGCTTCGCTGGATTCGGCGGGCGCAGCACTGCTCTCCGGCGCGGGGGCCGACGACGATGCCGCCTCGTTCACACTGCCACCGCAGGCCGCCAGGGCCAGGCCGGCAACAGCCAGCGCGACCACGAGGCCAGCGCCATTGCCTACTCGCTTCATTCTTCCTCCCAGGAGGGGTAGCTAACGGCGCCATCGTAGGTCGGCAACCGCCGGGATCGGGGCAGTTGCGGATAACGGGTTGGTTTCGGGGGCCCCTCAGTGGCCCACGGGCCCCTGCTTCTGGGGCCTGCCTTGGGCAATTCGGTCCAAGATGATGCCGAGCAGGACGATCGCGATGCCCGCGGCAAGGCCCTTGCCCGCGAGTTCGGGCTTGGACTGCCCGACGATCACGAGGTAGCCCAGGCCGCCGGCGCCCACGAAACCGCCGATCACCACGACGGCGAGGACGAAGATCAAGCCCTGGTTGGCACCCAGCAGGATCGATCGCCTCGAGGACGGCAGCTGCACCTTGGTGATGACCTGCATCGTGGTCGATCCCGATGAGATGGCCGCCTCCACCGACTCCTTGGGCACCTTGCGCACGCCATCGGCCACGATGCGAATGACGACGGGTGCGGCGTACACGACACCGAGCACGATGGCCGCGAAACGAGTCGGCCCGAAGAGAGCGAGCACGGGAACGAGGTAGACGAACGCCGGCATCGTCTGTCCGGCGTCGAGGAAGGGCTTGAAGAAGCGATCCACGCGTTCGCTGCGCCCGGCCCACACGCCCAGGATGATGCCGAGGAGCACCACGAACGCCGTGGCGATCAGGGTCATCGCAAGGGTGACCATCGTGTCGTTCCAGAGCCCGGTGGCCATGACGAGCGCGAGTAGGACGAAGACGAGGATGCCAACGGTGCGCCCGGCCAGGATGAACGCCAGCAGGGTGATGGCGATGAGCGTGAGCCACCAGGGTGAGTTGGCCAGGACTCCCTCGAGCGGGTTGAGCAGCCAGATGGTGAACCACTCGGAGAAGCCCACCGTCAGGAAGTCGAGATTGCTGGTGATCCATTCCTCGATCGAGTTGGCGACGTTGGCCACCTGCTCACCGAAGTTCAAGTTCTCCGGGAACACGGCGAACCACAGCACCTGCCGCGAGAGGTAGATCGCGACGACGGTGATCACACCCGCGATCACGAGTCCGATACGGCGTCGCACCTTCTGCTCTTCCGCCGCCGCGAAGCCCTGCTCCTCGCGCATGACGGCCGCGGTGGTCGAACGGTCGAGCATGATGGCGAGAAGTACGACGGCCAGGCCCGCGACGACCCCGTCGCCGACGTTGCGAATGGTCAGGGCTTCCACGACGGGCTTGCCGAGGCCTGGTGCGCCGATCAGCGCGGCGATGACGACAAAGGACAGCGCCGCAAGAGTCGTCTGGTTGATCGCCAGGATGATCGTGCGCTTGGCCATAGGCAGCTGCACCTTCGTGAGCACCTGCCAGCGGGTGGATCCGACGGATTCAGCAGCCTCGAGCGGTCCGCGCTTGAGCGACTTGATCGCGTGGGCCGTGATGCGGATGCAGATGGGGATGGAATAGACCATCGTGGCGATGGTCGCCGAGGCGATGCCGATGAGAAAGACCAAGGCCAGCGGAGCCAGGTAGACCAGGGTGGGCAGCACCTGGGCCAGATCGAGCCAGGGTCGCAGGATCGACATGACACGATCGCTGACACCGGCCCACACCCCGAGGGGCAGGGCGATGGCCAGCGAAAGCACGACCGCGCCAATGGTCATCGCGAGCGTGTCCATCGTGATGAGCCACATGCCGAGCATTCCGCAGATGAGCAGCAGGAACATGCTGAACAGCGCGGTGCGCAGATTGGACGTGGCATAGACGATGAAGCCGATCAGCACAAGCGTGCCAAACCAGCCGAGCAGCGGAATGACGTTGCCATCGGCGGGAACCGAGATCACGCTCATGATCAGCTCGATGAATCCCGAGATGAACGCGCGGATCGGGTTGAAGACGTAGACGAAGAGGAAGCTCTCGGTGCGGTTGCCGCGGATCGCCGACGCCACCTCACGCAAGACAGCCGTGAACGGCGAATCCTTCGACGTGGAGAGTTCCTGGGTCTGCACGCCCTTGAGGAGAGTCGCCAGCACGGCCCAGCCCACGAGGACGACGAGGGCCTGGACCCACCTCAGGCTGAGGGCGGCCTTGAGGTTCATGGGCTAGTCGCCCATCTCCGGGGAGTGCTCGCCGGCGATGAGGGCGAGCACGTCTTCGCTGCTGACAACCCCGATGTCGTGGCCGTCGCTCACCACGCGAACAGGGCCGTGAGCGTTGATGATCGCGCTCGTCGCATCACGGATGATCGTGTCGCCCTGCAGGCGGACGTCGCTGACGGCCTCGTCGGCCCGTGCGGGGCGTGCGATGACGTCGAGAGTGAGCACGTGACTCTTGGGGATATCCCGCAGGAAGTCCGTGACGTACGCATCGGCAGGATTCATGACGAGGTCCATGGCCGTACCCATCTGCACGATGGCACCGTCGCGCATGATCGCGATGCGATCGCCCAGTTTCATGGCCTCGGCGAGGTCGTGGGTGATGAACACCATGGTCTTGCCGAGTTCGCGGTGCAGTCGGATGACCTCGGCCTGCATGTCGCGGCGGATCAGCGGATCGAGAGCGCTGAAGGGCTCGTCGAGGAACATGACGTCCGGATCAACGCTGAGCGCGCGGGCGAGGCCGACGCGCTGCTGCATGCCGCCGGAGAGTTGCTCGGGGTAGGCATTGGCGTAGCCCGCGAGGCCCACGAGCTGGATGACCTCTTCCGCGCGGGCATAGCGGACGTCCTTTTTCACCCCCTGGATCTCGAGCGGGTACGCGATGTTGTCGATGACCTTGCGGTGCGGGAAGAGCCCGAAATGCTGGAACACCATCGAGAACTCAGTACGGCGCAGCTCGCGCAGGCGGCTGGGAGAAGCCGCCAGGACGTCCTCCCCCTCGATGAACACCTGGCCCGCGGTGGACTCGATGAGCCGGGTCAGGCAGCGCACCAGCGTGGACTTCCCGGAGCCCGACAGTCCCATCACGACGAAGACCTCGCCCTGGGCGACATCGAAGGACACATCGCGCACGGCCGCCGTGCAGCCGGTTTGGGCCAGCAGTTCATCGCGTGGGAGATTCTCGAAGGGCGTGCCGATGATCTTCTCGGCGTTCGGCCCGAACACCTTCCAGAGCCCCCGCACCGAGATCGCAGGGGCGGAGATCACGGTCTCGGTCACCGTCACGGTCAGCCTCCCTCGCCGTCGAACCACCCGCTCGGGGCGGGTGACAGGTTGCGGTAGACGTGCTTGGCCTCAAGGTATTCATGCATGCCGGTGGGGCCGAGCTCGCGTCCGACACCGGACTGCTTGAAACCGCCCCATTCGGCCTGGGGCAGGTAGGGGTGGTAGTCGTTGATCCAGATGGTTCCGTGACGCAGGGCACGCGCGACGCGTTCCGCCCGACCGGCATCGGAGGTCCACACGGCCCCGGCCAGGCCATACATCGTGTCGTTGCCCAGGCGCACGGCCTCGTCCTCGGAGTCGAAGACCTCCACGGTCAGGACGGGCCCGAAGGACTCGTCCTGGACGCAGGTCATCGTGGTGCGGCAGTCATCCAGCACAGTGGGAAGGTAATAGGACCCGGCAGCGAGCGCGGGGTATTCGGCGGGATCCGGGGGCGCACCGCCGCAGCGCAGCACGGCCCCCTCGGCCAGCGCTCCGGCGACATATGCCGCCACCTTCTGCCGATGACCCTCCGAGATGAGCGGTCCGGTCTCCGCCCGCGGGTCGAACGGGCCGCCGAGCCGGATGCGCCGTGCGCGCTCGACCACGCCATCGACCACCTGGTCGTGGATCGAGCGCTCGACGATGAGGCGCGCGCCAGCCGAGCAGACCTGTCCGGAGTGCAGGAAGACAGCGGTGACGGCGTTGTCGATGGCTGCCTCGAGATCGGCGTCGGCGAAGATGATGTTGGGATTCTTCCCGCCGAGTTCGAGCGCGACCTTCTTCACTGTCGCGGCCGCCTCGGCCATGATCCGCCGTCCCGTCACCAGCCCGCCGGTGAAGGACACCATGTCGACGTCGGGATGGCTCGCCAGCGGTGCACCTGCAGTCGCCCCCGCGCCGAGCACGAGGTTGGCCACACCCGGTGGCAGACCCGCCTCGTCCAGCAGCCGCATCAAGTGGATCGTCGTGCTCGGCGTCAACTCGCTGGGCTTGATGACGAAGGAATTGCCAGCCGCCAGAGCGGGGGCGACCTTCCACGACGCCTGGAGCAGCGGGTAGTTCCACGGCGTGATGAGCCCGCAGACGCCGACCGGCTCATAGTCGATACGCGAGCGCACATCGGGAGTGCCCGGGTCGACCACTCGGCCGCCCACGGCGTCACCCGCAGCAAGGCCCGCGAAGTAGCGGAAGCACTTGACCACATCGGCGACGTCGTACTGCGCCTCGACCATGCGCTTGCCCGTATCGAGGGATTCGGCGCGCGCGATCTCGTCGACATCTCTCTCGAGCAGGTCAGCCACGAGCAGGAGCACCTGCGCGCGCTCGGTGAAAGGCACGTTGCTCCAGCGCCCGTCGTCAAAGGAGGTGCGGGCCGCCGCGATGGCGCGCTCGGTGTCGACGGCGGTGGCCTCGTCGACGACGCGGACCAGTTGTCCGTCGGCCGGGCAGCGGATCTCGCGGGTGCCGCCGTCGGCCGCCGACACCCAGGCTCCGTCGATGTAGAGGTCAGGCATGGGCTGGCGCATCCTTGCGATGCCGGTAGAACGGCGCGTTCTCCGGCGGTAGCGGCGTATTGCCGCGAATGAGGTCGGCGGCCTTCTCGGCCATCATCATCGTCGGCGCATACAGGTTGGCATTGGTGATGTAAGGCATCGCGGACGCATCGACGACCCGCAGGCCCTCGGTGCCGTGCACGCGCATGGTCAGCGGATCGACCACGGACATCTCGTCGATGCCCATCCGGGCAGTGCACGACGGGTGGTACGCCGTCTCTCCGTCGCGGCGCACCCAGTCGAGGATCTCGTCATCGGACTCGACCTCGGGTCCGGGCGAGATCTCACCACCGCTGTAGGGCGCGAACGCCGGCTGGTCGAGGATCTCGCGAGTCTTGCGAATCGCCTCGACCCACTCGCGCCGGTCCTGCTCGGTCGACAGGTAGTTGAAACGGAAGGCCGGTGGCGCAAAGGGATCAGGGCCGGTGATCCACAGCTTGCCGCGCGCATCGGAATACATCGGGCCGATGTGCACCTGGTATCCGTGGCCGCCCGCCGGAGCGGTGCCGTCGTATCGAACGGCGATCGGCAGGAAGTGGTACATCAGGTTGGGGTACGCGACGTCGTCATTGCTCCTGATGAAGCCACCGGCCTCGAAGTGGTTGGACGCCCCGGGCCCCGAGCGCAGGAAGAGCCATTGCGCGCCAATGAAGGGGCGGCGCCAGAACTGAAGATTGGGATTGAGTGAGACCGGCTGCGTGCAGGCATGCTGCACGTAGACCTCAAGATGATCCTGCAGGTTCTCGCCCACCCCGGGCAGGTGGTGCACCGGCTTGACGCCGACAGAACTCAGGTCGTCGGCGTTGCCGATGCCGGACAACTGAAGCAACTGCGGCGAGTTGAACGCGCCCCCGCAGAGGATCACCTCGGAGCCGCGCACCTGGACCGGGCGCTTGCCGCCGAGGGCGACCTCGACACCCGTGGCCCGGGGCGCGCCCGACGAGGTGTCGAGCAGGATCCGCGTCACGTGAGCACGGGTCTTCACGGTCAGATTGGGCCGCGACGCTGCCGGGCGCAGGTAGGCCTTGGTGGCGGAGTAGCGCCGGCCGTTGTGCACATTGCGGTCGAAGGCGGCGAAGCCCTCCTGCTTGTAACCGTTGACGTCGGATGTGAGCTCGTGACCCGCCTCCTGCACCGCGGCGAAGAAGGCTGCGAAGAGCGGGTTGCGCGTCTCGCCGCGTTCGAGGATGAGCGGTCCGTCCTTGCCCCGCCACTCGTCAGCACCGGCGCGGCAGTCCTCCATCTTCTTGAAGTAGGGAAGACAGTGGGAGTAGCTCCAACTTTCCATGCCGGGGTCGGCGGCCCAGCGCTCATAGTCGAGGGGGTTGCCGCGCTGGAAGATCATGCCGTTGATCGAACTCGAACCACCCAGGATCTTGCCGCGACCGTGATTGACGCGTCGATTGTTCATGTAGGGCTCGGGCTGCGAGGCGTACATCCAGTCGTAGAGCGGGTTGCCGATGGGGAAGGTCAGCGCAGCCGGCATATGAACATAAACGTCGAACGGGTAGTCCGGACGCCCCGCCTCGAGCACCAGGACCGTCGTCGACGGGTCCTCGGTCAGGCGGTTGGCGAGGACGAGGCCCGCCGAGCCGCCGCCGACGATGATGTAGTCGTATCCCCTGGGCATAGCGTCACCCTACGGCCGACGCCATTCGCGCAAGCGGGGGTTGGGAACTAGCAGCCGATGCCGTGACGGGGTGTCGCTCGTCCGCCGCCCTGGCTGACGGTCAGCGACAGCCGGGCCTCTCCGCTGCGCCCCACCACCGTGCCGGTGCCCGTGGCGCCGCGGTAGGCACCCTTGCCCCCGATGACCTCCACCGTTCCGCGAAGGCGGCCGTCCGACACCCAGCCGGAGATCGACAAGGCGAGAACCGCACCGTCCGAGCGTGTGATGGTCACCAGGTCGCTCACCGGACCGGTTCCGTCGGTGGCGATGTGACTGCACATCCAGTCGACGCTGGCTGCGCGACGACCCCAGGTCGTCGTTCCGGTGAGTCGGCCCTGTCCGTAGGTGACATCACCGGGGAGTTCGTCGTCATCCGAGGCAACGGGCTGCAGCGCGACATCGAAGACCAGCGTCTTTGCGGTGGGTTGCGC
>NBNH01000274.1 GCA_004379115.1 Actinomycetales bacterium mxb001 | reverse complement strand
GCCCTTGACCTCGGGTGTCTCGCCGAGGATCGGCATGCCATCGGGAGTGAGCGACAGGATGCCGTTGATGGCGTACTTCTCGCCGATGGTCTCGTCGCCGACGATGTCGGGCATGAGCTCGAGTGCGTGCTCGTCCTGATCGGCGAAGTCATCGGGGGTGAAGGGGAACTCCGTCGGCGAGAGCGCGGCCTCGGCGTTCGAGGGGATCTCCTCGGCGTCGTAGAGGATCGGTCGATGGGCGTAGGAGCCGATCTCCAGGCCGGTGCCGTGCTGGCGCTCGTACATGTTGGTGTCCATGTCGCGCACGATCGGGTATTCGATATCGCCCTTGGCGTCGGCGAACATCGGGACGGGGCCGATGTCCTTCATCTGGTGCACGGCCGGGGTGAGGGGGATCTGCGCGCCGGCCATGGCGGCGATCTGGCGGCTCCAGCACCCGCAGGCCACGACGACGTAGTCGCACTCGATGGTGCCCTGGTCGGTGACGACCGCGCTGATGGCGCCATCGGTCACGGTGAGGTCCTTGACCTCGACGTTGGCGAAGGACTGCAGGGCGCCCATCTCGACGGCCTTCTCGCGCATGATCGTGCCCATGCGCAGGGAGTCGACGACGCCGACGCCCTCCGTGTAGAAGCCGCCGAGGATGACGCTCTCGTCGATGTAGGGCACCTTCTCCTTGACCTCGGCGGGGGTGAGCAGCGACATGCCCTCGATGCCCCAGGACTTGCCGGAGGTGATGCGCCGCGTGAGCTCCTGCATCCGCTCAGGCGTGCGGGCCACCTCGATACCGCCGCACTTGGTGAATGTGCCGAACTCCGTGTACTGCTTCACGCTGTCGAGGGTGAGCTCGGCCATCTCCTTGGTGTGATCGACCAGGAAGATGAAGTTCGACGCGTGACCGGTGGAGCCGCCCGGGTTGGGCAGCGGGCCCTTGTCGATCTGGACGATGTCGCGCCAGCCCAGGCGGGCCAGGTGGTAGGCCACGGAGTTGCCCACGATGCCCGCGCCGATGACGACGCACTTGGCCTTGCTCGGCAGACTGCTCATTTCTTCCTCTTTCGCGGTGGTGAAAGCCCTAGAGGGCTCGGCGTACCTCGGCCTCGAAGCCGTGGACGTGGATCGACATGACCTGGGCTGCTCGCTCGGGATCCCCGTCGCGGACGGCCAGCAGCAGGTCCCGGTGCTCGGCCACCGCATCGCCCAGGTGGGTGACGCGGTCGAGGGCCAGGAACCAGATGCGCAGGGCGTGCATGTAGTGCTCCTCGCACACCGACTGCAGGAAGTCGTTGTGCGCGCAGCGGTAGATGTGGTGATGGATCCGCTGGTCGAGTTCGATCAGCGTGAGCATGTCGGGGTCGGCGGCGATGGCGTCGATGTCGGTGAGCAACTCCTCGATGACCGCGAGGTCATCCTCGGTGCGTCGCTCGGCCGCGAGGCGAGCCGCGAACGGCTCGAGTTGCTCGCGCACCTCCGACAGCGCGGTGAGATCGCGCGGGTCGAGCGCCGCGACGAACATGCCCCGGCGGGGATAGACCTCGACGAGGCGCTCATTGGCCAGAGTGCGCAGGGCCTCGCGGATCGGGGTGCGGCCTAGGCCCAGGCGCGCCTGCAGCTCGGGTTCGCTCAGCACCGAGCCGGGCGGGAGTTCGAGCGTGACGATGAGGGCGCGGATCTCGCGGTAGGCGTGGTCGGCCTGGGACTCCCCGCCCGTGAGCTCGGGCTGGATGAGGGCGGCCGTGGACACGGCCCAGATATATCAGTTCTGCGGTGAGTTGTACATCAGATTTCCCAGGGCCGGGCCGAGACGGCCGGGGGCGTCGACGATCTCCAGGGGCAGCCCGAGACGCTCGGCCGCCCGCTCCGCTGCGCGCTCCATGTCGGGGGTATGTCGGCCCGCGAGCCACACCACCCGTGTGTAGTTGCGGAAGTAGTCGTCGCGCAGCTCGGGATGGCGGTCAAGACCGAGTTCGCGCCAGATGACCCGATCGAAGGACAGCACGAGGAAGTCGGTGAGGACGTAGGTGCCGGGCTGGTCGGCCCACATCGCGGCCATCTCGTCAGAGCCGGCGTAGATGTCGTAGCAGTGCTGGCCCGCGAGACGGCGTACGCCTAGCCGCTCGCACATCTCGTCGATGGCGCCGTAACTGCCGCAGTCGGCGTAGCCGATGACGATCTCGTCGTAGTCGTCCCGAAGTTCGCTGATGAGTCGCTCAACCTCGGGGGCGATGCGCTCGGGGCGGTTGTGCAGCAGGGGCGGCAGCGGATGGATGTCGACATCGCTGCCGGACTGATCGATCCACGCGTTGGCATCGGCACTCAGCGCGCCGCAGAGGATGAGAGCGGTGCGTCGCTTATCGAGGGAACGCGAGCTCATCGACGAACCGATCGTTGAAGTCCGTGCGGTCGGACAGTTCGACGTAGTGGATCTCGTCGAGCAGGGCATGAGCCCCGTGGCGCTCGGAGTCCGACAGGAGGGCCATCTTGGCGCCCTCGCCGGCGACGTTGCCGGCGCTGACGATCCGCATGACGGGGATCTTGGGCACCAGGCCGATGCCGACCGCGCTCTTGGCCGACAGGTAGGTGCCGAAGGACCCCGCGAGCAGCACCTGCTGGATCTCGGACTCTTCGGTGCCGAACTCCTCCAGCAGCAGTTTCCAGCCGGTCGAGATCGCGGCCTTGGCGAATTGCAACTCGCGCACGTCGCGCTGGCTGAGGAAGACATCCTGACCGTTGCCGGACTCCGCTGCCGTGGCGAGGATAAAGAGCCGTTCGCCGTCGCGCTCGACGAACCGATCGGCGAGATCGGGACGCGCGGCCATGATCGCCTCCTGCGTCAGGAACCGGCCGGAGTCGTCCATGAGACCCGATCGATGAAGCTCGGCGATGGCGTCAACCAGGCCGGAGCCGCACAGTCCGATGGGGGCGACGTCGTCGATGACCTGCAGTGAGATGCCGTCATCGCCGATGGTGACGACCTCGATGGCGCCGGGGGCCGCTCGCATGCCGCAGCGGATCGACGCCGCCTCGAAGGCCGGACCTGCAGGGGCCGCGGTGGCCATGAGCTTCTCGCCATTGCCCAGGACGATCTCGCAGTTGGTGCCGATGTCGATGAAGAGACGCAGTCGCTTGTCGCGGTCCATGCCCGCCGCGAGGACGCCCGCGATGATGTCGCCGCCGACATAGGCCCCGAGGTGGGGGAAGAGCATCGCCCGCGCCCGGGGATGTACCTGTACGCCGAGATCGCTGGCGAGCAGGCCCTCGTAGGACTCCGTCGCGAGGATGAAGGGGGCGACGCCGAGGGGCTCGGGATCGATGCCGAGCGCCAACTGCGCCATGGTGGCGTTGCCGGCGAGGGCCACCTCGTAGACCTGGTCGGGGGAGATACCGGCCTGCTGGCAGACATCCTGGGCGAGTTCGCCGAGGGTGCTGTGCGCGAATTCGCGCAGCCGCTCGAGTGCCTCGGGCTCGAGCATCGTCGCGCTGATGCGGCTGATCACGTCAGCCCCGAACGGCTGCTGCTGGTTGAGCATCGATGCAACGGCGATCGGCGCGCCCGTGGTCAGATCCATCAGCGTGCCCACCGCCGTGGTCGTGCCCAGGTCGAAGGCGATGCCATACGACGAGCCGGTCGTATCGCCCGGCTCGATGGCGATGAGGTCGGTGCCGACCACGACGGCGGTGACGGTCCACTTGGCCGCGCGCAAGGTCGTGCCGATCGTGCGCAGGACGGCCGGGTCGATGGTGAGCTCGAGGTCGTCGAGGGCCTCGCGCACGCGCTGGATGTCGGTGCGCTGGTCGCTCAGCGTCGGCTCTTCGAGCTCGATGAGCCGCTTCTGCACGGCCGGGCGGAGGATGACCTGCCGGCCCACGCCGACGGTCGCCGCCTTGGGGCGCGTGGTGAGTTCGGGAACATCGACCGTCAGGTTGGTGACGGCATTCGACATGCACGCGAGGCGCCAGCCGTCCGCGAGTTGCTCGGCGGTGAAGGCCCGCTCGTCGAGGCGGCTGATCGGCACCGACCCGTCGGCGATGCGTACCTTGCACTTCTTGCAGGTGCCGTGGCCGCCGCAGGTGGAGTCGACGGCGACGCCGTTCCAGAGCGCAGCGTCGAAGACGGACACCCCACTCGGCACGCGCACGGCCTTGCCCGAAGGCTCGAACGAGAGCGTGACGCGAGCGGGGCCGTCGCTCATGCTCCGGCAGCCTTAGCGGCGGCATCGGCCGCCGCCTGCTTCGCGCGATGGGCCGCGATCCAGTTAGCACCCCACTCGTCATTGCCCTTCATGAGATCGGCGCCCTTGACGGCGGTGACGATCTGGGCGGTGCGCGAGTCCATGATCGCGCTCGTGAGCCCGGCCTGGATCGCCATCGGCAGGAAGACCGCGTTGAGGGTGTGGCGGTCGGGCATGCCGAACGACACGTTGGACGCGCCGAGGGTCGTGTTGACGCCGATCTCGGTGGAGATGAGGTGGATGGCCTCCATCGTCTTGTAGGCCAGCGTGTGATCGGCGCCCACCGGCATGGCCAGCGGATCGACGACGATGTCCTCGATGGGGATGCCGAACTCCTCGGTGGCGATGCCCACCAGTTGCTTGGCGAGCTCGAGGCGGCGGTGCGGGTCCTCCGGGATCGCCTCCTCATCGTTGGGCAGGGCGATGACGGCGGCGCCGTAGCGCTTGACCAGAGGCAGGATGAGGTCGATGCGCTCGCGCTCCATCGTCACGGAGTTGACCAGGGCCTTGCCCTGGTAGGCCGCGAGCCCGGCCTCGAGGGCTTCGACGACCGAGGAGTCGATGCACAGTGGCACGTCGGTCAGGGACTGCACGAGGGTGACGGCCTCGCCGAGCAGCTTGGCCTCGTCGACGAGCGGTGCGCCCATGTTGACGTCGAGCATCATCGCGCCGCCGGCGATCTGATCGTGCACGTCGATCTCGACGGACGACAGGTCGTTGGCACGCAACTGCTCCTGGAACTTCTTGCGCCCCGTGGGGTTGATCCGCTCGCCGATGATGCAGAACGGCTGATCGGGGCCCATCGTGACGGAGGCCTTGGCCGAACTCAGGACGGTGTGCATGGGGGACTCCTATACCGCGGTGGTGCCGGCGACGGTCGCCACCGGGTCGAAAGCAGGGCCGATGCCCAGGTCGCGTACGAGTCGCTCCAGGGATCCGTCATGCCGGAAGTCGGTCAGGTGAATGCCCGAGACGCCGGGCAGCGACAGCGCATGCTGGGACAGCTCGAGCGTGAGCTGGTACGACGCTTCTGCCACGGCGTCCTTATCGCCCGCTCCGGCGACGCGCTCGATCATCTCGGCCGGGATGGAGATGCCGGGCACGGAGTCATTCATGAAGGTGAGCGCACGTGCCGTCTTGGTCAGCACGACCGTGGGGATGAGTGCGGTGGTCTGCGTCACGCCCTGCTCGACGCAGCCGCGCACGAACGCCTCGGGCCGCTCGGGGTAGTAGCCGATCTGCAACTGCAGGAAGCGCGCACCGGCCTCGGCCTTCTTCTTGGCGCGCAGGACGCGGTAGTCCAGTGGGGGAGCGAACGGGTTTTCGACGGCGCCGACGAAGAGGGCCGGGGGCTCCTTGATGGCGCGGCCGGACAGGTAGTGCCCCTCGGCGAGTCCGCTGGCGACCTTGATGAGCTGCGTGCTGTCGAGATCGAACACGCGACGTGCCTCGGGCTCGTCGCCCGCGGTGACGTCGTCGCCCGTCAGGCAGGCGACGTTTTCGACACCGAAGAGGCTCGCACCCATGATGTCGGCCTGCATGGCCAGGCGGTTCTTGTCGCGGCACACGACCTGCATGATCGGCTCGAGTCCGAACTGCAGCATGCCAATGGCGATCGAGGTGTTGGACGCGTGCGCGTGCGCCGCCGGATTGTCGGTGGCATTCACCGCATCGACGAAGGGACGCAACTCGTCGGCCGCCCTCTCGACCGCGGCCAGGCCGCCGCCGTCGATGCTGGGGAACTCGGCCGTGACGACCGGGCGCGCGCCGGAGGCGAGGAGGTCGGAGAGTCGGCTCATGAGTGGAATCCCGCGGGAAGCATCGTCGGGTCGTCGATCTCGACCAGCGCGGCACCGATCGACGCGGGTTCTTCGGCCAACGTCTCGCCGCTCCAGCCCGCGGGCGTACGCCGATCGCGCTTCGTGACGAGGTTGATCCACGACGAGGTGCCCTGGAGTCGGTTGTCGACCGGCGGGCGAAGATCGTTGAACTCCGCCTCCCAGTGATGCGGGTTGACCGGCGAGTGCGAGCGCTCCTCGGCCTTCACCCACACGCAGCGCATCTCGGGCTTGACCTCGCAGTTGCCGTCTTCCCGCACGCCCCCGCACGGCCCGTTGCGCAGGGTCTTGGGGCAGGTCATCGGGCATGTCATGCCGGTCGAGTGCAGGACGCACTGCCCGCACATGCGGCAGTCCCACACCGGCTTCTTGACGGCGTGCTCGAAAAGCGGAAGGAGCTTGGGCATCGCTATCCGGCGCGCTTCGCCGCCACGAAGTCCTTGGCCTTGCGAACCGCGGTCGCAGCGTCGGCGGCATAGCCGTCAGCCCCACAGACGTCTGCGTATTCCTGGGTGACGGGTGCACCGCCCACCATGATCACGACCTTGTCTCGCAGGCCGGCCTTCTCGATCGCGTTGATGTTGGCCTTGAACATCGGCATGGTGGTGGTGAGGAAGGCAGACATGCCGACGATGTCGGGCTGGTGCTCCTCGATGCCTGCGATGAACTTCTCCGGCGGCACCTGCACGCCGAGATCGATCACCGTGAAGCCCGCGCCCTCGAGCATGATGTTGACGAGGTTCTTGCCGATGTCATGGACGTCGCCCTTCACGGTGCCCATGAGGAACGTGCCGACGCTTTCGACTCCGGTCTGTGCAAGCAGGGGACGCAGAAGGTCGAGTGCACCCGCCATGGCCTTGCCAGCGATCAGCATCTCGGGCACGAACCAGTCGCCGCGCTCGAAGCGCGCGCCGACCTCCTCCAGCGAGGGGATCAGCGCCTCGAAGAGCATCGTCTCCGGAAGGATGCCGGCATCGAGACCGGCCTGGGTGAGCGCGAGGACCGCGGGCTTGTTGCCCACCATGGTCTCGTCGTAGAGGCCCTTGAGGATCTCATCGGGGGTCATGCTGCTCCCTTGCGTGAGGTGCTGGCCGGCCCCTGGCGCAGGGCGCGGCTGATGGAATCGGCGGCCTCGATCGCGAGGGAGCCGACGGACGGGATGACCTCGGGGGTGAGGCGCACGGAAGGTCCGGACACGGATACCGCCGCCTTGACCGAGCCATCGGCGGAGCGGATGGGTGCCGCCACGGCCACGAGGCCGGGCTCGAGTTCGGAGTCGACGACGGCGTAGCCGCGTTCGAGGACCCGGTCGAGCTCTCGCTCGAGTTGTGACCGCGAGGTGATGGTGCGTTCGGTCAACTTGGGGAGCCGGCCGGTGGGCATCGGATGGCCGTACGCGAGGAAGACGCGACCGAGCGCGCTGCAGTGGAAGGGAACGGGGCGATCGAGCCAGTTGACCGCGCCGAGCAGATAGATCGCGTCGACCTGCGCGATCTGGCGCACCTCGCCACCGAGCGGCACGGCGAGGTTGACCGTCTCGCCGGTGAGCGAGCCCAGCCGATCGAGTGAGGGCTGGGCGATACGGACCAAGGTGTCCTCGGGGCGCACGGACAGCGCGTAGTCGGTGATGCGCGGGCCGGCGATCACGGCGCCCTCGGCGGTGCGCTGGATGAGGCCGCTGCGCTCCAGGCTCGACAGCAGGCGTGACACGGTGCTCTTGGGCAGGCCGGTGGCCGCGACGAGTTCGGTCGAGGACAGGGGAGCGGATGCCTCGAGCACGGCAACGAGCAGCAGGGCGGCTCGATCCACCGCCTGCGTGCCCACGGGCGCCGTGCCGGACATGGCCCCTCCTGGTGCCGAGGTTCCACCATATGGAACCACTGTGCCAAAAAGTGAGTGTAGGATCGCGCGCCAGACCGGTCAAGCGGGAGGAAAGCCATGTTCGTCAACAAACTGCCGCGCTACGAGATCCTCTCCGAGGAGTCCATGGCGGTCCTCGACCGAGGCTGGCGTCGCATCGTCTCCGAGCTCGGTATCGAGTTCATGAAGCCGGAGGCTGTCGAGCTGTTCAAGGCGGCCGGCATGCGCACCGAGGGCGACAAGGTCTTCTTCGACCCGGACTTCGTCCTGGAGCAGGTGGCGAAGGCGCCACGTGAGTTCGACATCCAGGCGCGCAACCCGGCCAACAACGTGCACATCGGTGGCGACCACATGGTCTTCTCGAGCGTCTACGGTCCGCCGTTCGTGCGGCAGGGCAGCACCCGTCGTGATGCCACGATGGAGGACTACCGCAACTTCGCCAAGCTGGCCCAGTCCTTCAGCGCCATGGACAGTGTCGGAGGCGTGGTCTGCGAGCCCAGCGACGCCCCGCTTGATTCACGGCACCTCGACATGCTCTACGCCGCGATGACGCTCACCGACAAGTTCTACATGGGCAATGTCGTGAGCGGAACTCGCGCTCTCGACACGATTCGCATGAGCGAGATCCTCTTCGGCAGCCGCGAGTCGATCGAGAAGACCCCCGCCTGCATTTCGCTCATCAACTGCAACTCCCCGCTGCGCTGGGACGATCGCATGCTCGAGGCGCAGTTCGAATACGCGAAGGCCATGCAGCCGGTGATCTTGACGCCGTTCCTCCTCATGGGAGCCATGTCACCGGTCTCGATCCCGTCGACGCTCGCCCAGCAGATGGCCGAGACCCTGACCGGTATCGCGCTCAGTCAGTTGATCAGGCCGGGAGCTCCTGTCGTTTTCGGTTCCTTCCTGTCCAACATCGACATGCAGTCGGGCTCGCCGCAGTTCGGCACGCCGGAGTCGGCCATCGGCCTGCTGTGCACCGGCCAGATCGCCCGTCACTTCAACCTGCCGTTCCGCACCGGCGGTGGCCTCAATTCGTCGCAGACCGCTGATGGCCAGGCGGCCTTCGAGTCCCTCATGACGATGCTGCCGACCTTCCTGGCCGGCACCAACTTCGTCATGCACACCGCGGGCTGGCTCGAGGGCGGACTCGTCGCCGGCTATGAGAAGTACGTCATCGACGTACAGATCCTCGAATCGCTCGAGCGCGAGTTCACCCCGGTCGACTTCGACGACGAGGCCCTGGCCTTCGGTGCGCACGAGGAGGTGGGCGCGGGCGGGCACTTCCTCGGCGCCGAGCACACGATGGAACGCTTCCGCACCTGCTTCTACCGCCCCTTCCTGTGGAACTCCGACAACTTCGAGCGCTGGACTCGCCTGGGTGCGCGCGACGTGGTGGAACGGGCCCGAGAGATCTACGAGAAGAAGCTCGAGGACTACGAGCAGCCGCCCCTCGACGACGCCATTCGCGCCGAACTCGAGGAGTACGTCATCAAGCGTCGCGCCGAGTTGGGAGACTGAGGCACCCCGACCTCGAGGAGGCCTCCATGTCCGCACGACGCACTCTGGCCATCGTGGCCGCGATCGTGGCACTGCCGGCACTGGTGTCGACGCCCGTTCAGGCGCAACCCACCGCAAAGACGCTGGTCTTCGATGTCGCGCTGCAGCCCGTTGCCTCGGATGACGACGAACTCCCCGGTGATGTCACCTACGGACAGGGCCGACTCACCGGAACGACG
>NBNH01000273.1 GCA_004379115.1 Actinomycetales bacterium mxb001 | reverse complement strand
GCGGAAGAGAAAGGCCAAGAGGGGTAAATAAAAGAGCAAAGGTTATGGATATCAGAGAGTTTACCTTCGCTTAAGGTACCAGATAAAGCAGTGACTTTAGAGCAGCTACGGATTATTTTAGAGAGCTGCTTAGTTCTTTGAGTACCCACTTGACAGTTATGAACTTCATCAATAATTACGAGGTGAGGGTTAAGAGAGATTAAGTAATCAGAGACAAAGCCAAAGCCAGTAGATTTGTGAGGGATTTGTTTAGGGAGGTCTAAAGGGAGAATAAAGATAGGGGAGGAAGAAGAGAGGGAAGACTTAGAGGAAATAACAGAGAAGAAGTCTTTTAGCTTAAAGAAAGAGAGGTCTTGAATCCAGCGTTGTGCGCTAAGGAGATTAGGTATAAAGATTTGGATAGACCCGCGCGGGGCTACCTTTAAATCTCCCCACTGCTTTATACAATAATCTTCAATAGCTAAACCACATATAGTTGTGTTATGAGTGACAATAAACTGGTCTGTTAGATATAAACCCTCTTCGTTATCTAACTTTATACAAACAGCTTCTTCTGTTCCTACTTCTTCTATCTTCTTTATTACCCTGCTAGGTTCTATAACATTCTTGTAGTCTAAAATCTTAGCTGGGTCTTTAAACGGCGTAATATACTCTGGTAGATTAATACTAAGACTGTACACTATGCTTGTATGATTATGATCTTGTTTCTGGTTGTATTTTTTAATTACACACGTCCCTCCTAAAGATTGAACTAAAAACTTTATGTTTTCTCCTAATCTTTTTGATTTAGTTGTATATAAGATAGCAACAACTGTGTTGTTATGTTTTAATATTGTGCTATTACTATCAAACAAACCTTGAAGTACAAGAAGACGAACAGTAGTAGAGTTATAAAGATATTCCTTAGGAATAAATTTATTTTCAGGTTTAAGAGAAGAGAGGCCGAGAGAGCATAACTGAGAGGAGGAGTAGAGGTTAGAAATGGAGTAAGGGGTGCGAAAGGTTTCAGAGATAATGCAGCCTAGTTGATATGGCAGAATAGAAATAGGTTGAGAGGAGAAAGAGGCAGGGGAGCACAGAGGGATATAAAGAGGATTAGAGCGGTAGCTTTTAGAGGTAAGGAGGGAGGAGATAGATTGAGTGTTACAGATAAAAGGGGTTGGATTATCACGATAAGAGACAGACCAGAGGTGTGAGGAAGTGCAGAGTGTGAAGCTATTATCACTAAACACTATACGGTATATAGAGGATAAACCTTGAGGGTGAATGGAGGAGACTTTAGCTGTTCCAGTTGGGGTTAATACGAGGCTGCCGGGGTTTAATTCACCTATTCTACGAGGGCCGTCAGGGCAGTATACAGTTGCTGATAAAGGTTGTGCTTTACCGGTTCCCATATCATAGTTAAAGATATTTCGATCTCTAGAAGCCATAATAGCGGCGCAAGAGAGTTGGTATTCACGGTAGTCCCAGTGTTCAGCGTCCAAAAGTATTCTTTGGTAAATAGATTTAATAGAAGAGTAGTTTGATTGATATTCTGGGGTGTGGGTGATGTTGTCGTCAATTAACTCAAAACCTATTAGGTCTTTTGGGTTGTCTATTATCAGCTTATCCATTTTTGTTTTGTAGTACTGTGTATAACAAATTTAGCTTATTTTAGGACAAGCTTTAGCTATCTATTAAATAAGAAAGTAAAGCTTGTACATGGTTTATAGAGGTAGTTTAAGAGCAGGATAAGAAGGGAGTAAGAAAGCGAAGGTCTTTGATAAAGAGGTCTACAGGGCTACCAGGGATAGGGGGGTAAAGCCAATCATTAGAGGTAACAGAAAGTTTATACTTAGAAGAGATAGAGGATTCAATACGGGGTTCAGAGCGGGCTATACGAGCGGGATTAAAGGTAACAACAGTGCCGCGTGAAATAGGGCCAGTGCCGAGAATGAGGTTAGAGCGCCGGCGGCTACCATTAAAACCATACTCTTTTAGTAAAGTTTTACTTTCAGGATATAGATTACTTAAAGCTTTAAAAGCTAATGTGCCCGCTACAAGTAAAGGAACTGTTGGACAATAGTCATCTAACAAAGCAAACTCATTAGCTAACCATTTGCTATTACATTTCTTTAAGTGTGATGATTCTTTTATAGTATCCTCTAAAGGGTTACACTTTACAGCATTAGTAATCCAACAATCTGTATAAGTGTTTAGATTATACATATTAGAAAGAGCCATACGAAGAAAAGAGCCAGCATTGCGTGGTTTAAGAAGACCTTTCTTACGAGTTTCTTGGTTTTGGAGAATATCAACCATAGGAAAGCAGTTAGATTCGCTAGATTCGTAATGACCGGGAAAGTCAGATAAGATAATTAACTTAACGTCATTTAGATTATCGGGACCTGCGCCGCCAACAGAATAGACTTTCTCTTTCTGTTTATACTTAGCGCGGGGCTGCTTTTCCTGTTCTTCATTATGTCTTTGTACCCTCTCCCCTAACTCACATAACTTACACCCTCTATCAAACTTTATATAAGGATGCTCCTCCTTTTTATAGGTCCTCGGTAATTCAATGTCAGGGGTATATTGACTCATACTACTTTTGCTTTTCTACTTTCTTTATTACAAGCGACGGGTATTCTTCAAAACTAGACGGTATTACCTGATCTATAACGTATAAATCCCCTTCTGGCCCTTTAAACGTATCTCCTACTTTTAAGTAGTGTATTAGCCACGGCCAGCTAAGTTGATTAGGGTACTTGGTTTTATTAGTTGTCATCTTCAATTACAGCTTTGCTTAGTTCGTTTGATTTAACCAAAATTGTAACTACATAACTCTCCGCTTGATAGCTACTTATTACATTATTAGTAAACGGGGTCAACATTAAACTGTAATACTCTCTACCCTTGTTGTTTACACTGTATATAGAACAATTAACTGTAAACTCCTCCTCTTCCTCTTTTATCTGTTTACTGTCTACTTCCTCCTCTTCTAGCTCCTCTATATAACTCTCTTCTACATAACTATTATCTGTTCCATTTATTCTTTTACACCAATTACAATACTCTGTTATAGATTTGAGGGATGTTACTAACATTTCATAATGAACAGATATACTAACCCAGTTGCCTACAGAGTACATAGAAGAGAATATAGAAACTTCTGATTTTTCTAGAAGCTTAGCGTCTGATTGTTTAGAGATAACAAGAGTGTTATCAATAAGGTTAAGAGAGAGTTCTAAGTTATTAGCGTTATGTTTAGGTTTACTGAGGTAAACAGCGCGAAGAAGTTCTTTAAGAGAAAAAAGACGAGTACAGACAAGAGAGAGGTGTTGAGAGCGATCGGGAGTAGGAAGGGTAGTAAGAGGAGCGCCTTTGGTGAGAGGGAGAGAATGTTGAGAGGGAATACGGTTAAGAACAGCGGTATTGATATTAGGAGATTTTAGGATAACGCGGTTAGGAAGAAGATAAACAGAAACCTCATTAGAGAAGAGATATAAGGCTTTAAAAAGCTGTCTACCAATAACACCGAAGTCAAAGGTAGAAAAGCTAGGGCAAACTCTAATAGAAGCCATACAGGTGCCGCTATTAGTACAGATTTTAGCGGTAGAAGAAATCCAAAGAAAGCCGTCAAAAGAGTGAAACCAAAGAGGGCGTAATTCAGTATCTACTTTAAGATTAGAGAAAGAGTTAATAACATTAGATAAACCGAAGAAATTGCAGCGCGGGGCTATCTTTATACACCCCTCACCCTCTTCCTCTATCTCTTTCATATAACTGTCTGTAAAATCACTATAATCCCCATTGTATACATTGATTAATATGTTATTACCCCCTCTCCCTCCCCTCTTTAACTTCCTCCTCTCTTGAAGTAATATCTCTACCTTCATCTGATTCTCTTTTGTCTGATAAAACCTTAACCCCGCTTCCCCTCCTACACTATTCAGTAAACTTAATCTTAATAGTAAATCCTCTCCGTCAAATAAATAACTTGACTCTATTACACCTACTGATTCACATTCCACTACTAACCATCCATCTCCATTTATATAACTCATTAACACCGACTTCTCTTCGCTTATCTGCTCTAAGTATATATAGGATAACGCATTCCCTAAACTTAACTTCTTATCTCTGTCGTAAATTGTATTTATAGTCTTTAGTAGCTTTGCAGCATCTCTAAACTCAATTCT
>NBNH01000272.1 GCA_004379115.1 Actinomycetales bacterium mxb001 | reverse complement strand
GAGTTAGGGTCTTGGGAGTTAGAGAGTTGATAAACAACAGATATAGTCCCGTTACCGACGTACTCAGCAGATATTAAAGTAATGCGGGGGTCATAACTGAGAGAGTCTTTAATAGATTCTTCAATTTCTAAATCATTAAGTTGAGATTCAGGGGCTGAGAGAAAGGAACGAACAGTACAGCCGTAGTTTTCATCAGCGGTAGAGATACTATAAGAAGGTTTATTATTACTATCTAAAGTAGTTGTTAGTATGTATCTAGAATAAGAGGAGGGTGTAGTAGAAAGACGAGTTAAGACTTCTTGTTTAAGTAGCTCCTGGTCGTAAATCCACTCTAGATATAAATCTCCTTGTTTAAAAGATAAGCCTTGCATAATCGTGCTATAAGTTTATTGGTTTGTGTATAGAGTAAGGTGTACCGACTTCAATTGTAGCCAGGGGGGCTGTAATTTCAAATTCTTTATCAGCTATATTCAGTAACCCTTTTGTATATTGGTCGTAGACACCTATTACTAATCTATAAGCCCCAGGCTCCCATACAGAAGAACTATAAAACTGTATATAATTTTTAGAGTTAAGATCATTCCCTACCAGCACTACTTTATCGTATAAATACATAGTCCAACCTAGATAACCTTGCTTGTGATGCACTGGAGTAGTAACTTTAACCTTTAAACTTCCTAGCTTTACTTTACTATCTACTATCTTATAATCAACACTATCCGGTTTGTATATATTTTTTATTATACCAAGATTCCCTTCTCTTAACAGAGTAGTATCCCCACTTATATACATAGCTTTAATATAAGGAGTAATAAACTCAATATAAAAAGTACAGGTGTTATTAAGAAAAGAAACTAACTGTCCAGGTTTTGGTATAACAGCCTTAGAAATAGGAGATAAAGTAGCAACAGGCTTAGAGGGATTAGAGTTATTTAAACTAAGTATAGAGTAATGTTCTATAGGAGTATACGAAATGGTATCATTGCTAGGAGCGGGGTCAAATAAAGAGTTATCCATTATAAAAAGTTAAATAATATAATTGAAGTTAAACAATCTTACTAGGTTTAACCGGGTCACTAGGTTTAATAACAACAGGAGGAGAGGGTGGAGGAGAGGGTTTAGGTTTATCTGTCTTAGAAAACAATTTAGAGAAAGTAGAGGTAGCAAAAGTAATACCCTTACTTTGTAACTGTTGTATAGCAGGCCCAGGATCTCCTTTAGTAGCAGAACTTATAGCTTCTGGTGATACAATCTTTTCTATAGCTGATAGTTCATTCTGTTTGTCAATAGAGCTTTTGTTAGGAGAGGGGCCGTTAGGAATTGATTGGTTAGGAACATTAGGGTCCGTAACAGCCTCAGTGGTGGCAGCCTGCGTGGGGCTACTATTAGAAGGCGGTAAACCTGTAGGTTCTGGTTCTGATTCTACATTATACTTATTATTGTCCATATCATATATAACTTTACGAGCAGCTCCCATACCAATGCGTACAGTACTACCATCAAGAGCAAGAATATTAGTAGCAGAGACTTGAATATCCTTATAAGATGTTATATAGGTTTCACCACCAGAGACAATAGTAGTAGAGTCCTTACTAGAGTAAAAAGCTTCCCCTCCAGATACATATTTAGAGTCCTTTTTAGCAATAGAATACAAATCTTTATTAGATTGTTGGTAAATTAGCTGATTAGCTCTTACTGTATAATCCTTACGACAAAAAGTATTAAAGGTTGTAGTCTTTAAACTAGCTGATACAGTTATATCCTCTGATTTTGAAGTTGCTGATGTAACTATCTCATTATCACATTTTATATAGTGTTTGTTTAAATACTGATAATAGCCTTCACTACAATAGTCTATTTTTGTGGCTGTTCTTACAGTATATAGATTATCAACAGACTCCCATTTATACTGACTGTTAACCCGGTTAAGGTCACTTATAGTAACAAAGCAAGAACTTTTAAAAGTAGTGTTGCTGCTATTCACATAAAAGAGTTGGGTGTTAACAGAAAAATCACGTTTAGCATTAAAAGTAGAGCTATAAGTATTAGAAATAAAGGACTGAAAGGTCTCAACGTGTTTCCCGCTAGAATAAAGATTTTTAAAATCTTGAACCCAAACATTCCAGTTATTATTAGCTAAGTCTAGTTGGGTTTTATAGCCTTTAAGGGAATCTACACTGTATTTATGGGCAGCGGGAGGTGTTAAGGATTTAAGCCAATTAGTAATAGCAAACAAGTCATTATTAGCATGATTATCTTTAGAATCAAAAGCCACACCCACAAGACCATAAAGCTGATTAACCTGTCTAGTAGTACTGTACTGGGATTCGTGTTCAGAAGCTTTTACTAGGTTATATTCTGGTTGTTGATTTCGTTTAGTAGGTGGTGGAAAACATTTACTAATATTATTAACAGCTGTATAGTTCCTATCAACACTTCTAAGAGAGCTATTAAAGCTATCAGAGTTATTAGAGCTAAAAGAAGAAGGTTTAGAACAAGAGATAGAAAGAGAGGGGCTATAGTTAGAGATAGAAGGGAGTTCAGTAAATAAAGCGTAGTTTTTAGGAAAAGAAGAAGGAACAGCACATACTTTAACTTGACCCTCCTCCATGAATTCAACAGTAAAAGAGGAGCTACTATAGTTAGTACGATTAGAAGTAATAACAATTTGAGGGGTCTTATCAGAAGAGTTATAAATAGGGATTAACTTAAAATCTTCTTCATTAGAGCCTAAAACCTGTATAACAGTAGATTTAGTACAGACAGGTTTATCACACTTTATAGTAAGTGCCTTTAAATTGCCTGTGCCCGGACTAGTTATGTTTTCTTCGGGTACACTACCAGAAAATTCTTTTGCCATAATTGATATATGTATGAATGTATAATAGGTTAGTATAATTAATCAAACAAAAGAGTGTAATCTATAATCATCCTTATCAGATATAAAAGAGTTAGACATAGCTAACCAAGCAGTTATATCTTTTTCTATAGAAGAGAGTTCTTGAGTAGCTTGAGTATAGGTAGAGAATAAAGACAAAGAGGAGAGAGAATCAAATGCAAGACAGAGGTAGCGGGAGATTTGGAGTGTAATATAAGAAAATTCCTTAGAGGATTCGATTTGAGAGATAGAAAGAGAGTGGAGAGAGGAGTCTAAATAGGTTATAAATATAGCGCAGCGGATGTACGCTTCACAGATAAGGGATTGAAAGAGAAGTATAAAACCAGAAGGGGGTAGTAACCTAGAGATATTGTATAAAGCGTCTTGAACCTTAGTTTGTTGGAGGGTGGGTAATAGAGGGAGAACAGAGCTAAATATTTCTGGCTGATATTCGCCTAACAATACTCTAAGTAGAAGATTAGAAAAAGAGGAAGGGATTACAGCCCGAGTTCTTGCATATACTAACAAGAAGTATTCTTTAGCCGTCGGCTGTATTTCAAACAATACTTTACTATACCTCTCAACTACATCTACTAGCTCTTTAGTAAATCCACAGTCGTTAACTACCCCCAATAACCTCTCGTTTGGTAATTTATCATAACTTGAACCACAAATCCCCCATACAAACCTCAACGTCTCCTCTATTAGTAAAGGTAAAGGTAATTCAGCATCTACATATTGGCAATAATAAGCTAAAGAACCTAACTCACCTCCATAAGTAGGAGGATCTTTAAGCTCCGATATACTAGGCCCTGTGTAGGGCCATATATCATCAAAGGAGAATAACTGCCACGCCTGCTTTGCTTTATTTGTTAAAGCCGTACCTTGTTCATTACTGTATTGAGTGTTTCTAGCAAAATGCTCGTAAGCCTTATATACAAAATAATCTCTATAGTGTAATAAAGTAGGAGAAGTTAAGCCGCTTGACTCATATTTAGAAGCTTGTTCTTCTAACCTAGACTGAGCTAATGTAATATCAATACTTCTCCACTGTTCTGAACTAAGTCTTTCTGGTATTTCATAACCAAACTTCTGACTGTAAGGAGATAAAGGTAATCCTACTTTATATTGCACCATGTACCGGAATCGCTCCTAATATATAACTAAAATAATATTTTTGAATGCTACCTACTAAATCTGAATAGGGCTTAGTATGTACCTGTATATAACAATTACTCGCTCTGTTTACTAATTCTATAAAGAACTTTTTAATATCTCTATCTTTTACTGGTTGTAGTATATTAGCGCTTAATGGGTCTACGGCTAAACACCAATCTATTAAATACATAGGGTTTTCGTAAAATAACTCTACATCAAAAGGAGGTAATAGTAAAAATGTTTCTATATATTCTTTAAGAATAGCGGCGGTTGTAATAGACTTAATAGTTTGTTCAACATAGGAACCAGTATACTTAAAGGTTTGAATAAACGTAGAGTTAAGATTCTTAGTAATAAAGAACTGTAGAGCGCAAACAGGAATACAGAAAGTAGAAGAAGGACAAGAAAAAAGAACAAGATCAAAGAGATCATAATAAGAGGAATAGTTAACTAAATTGCTATACGCTGTAACTATCATCTCCGGAAAACTAACAGAGTATAAATACAGCTGGTCTATTAAAGTAGTATCGGTATCCTCATCCTCTTCCAAAAACAACGGGGGCGGTGTAATCGTATTTGTATAAGACTTAAACATAATTCTTTGAGTTCGTTAAGTTAAATAAAATTTACCCAAAATGTTGGGTAACTTACGGATTAGCATTTGAGGGATTAGTACCTTGAGAACCAGCACCTTGAGAAGCTAAAGGAGGGCCAGTCTTCTTTTCAAGAGTCTCAGTTTGAGGATTATCTTTTTGTAGTTTAGCAATACAAGCATCATAACGGGCAGAGATAGTAGAAACTTCCTCTTCAGCCTGCGCTACTAACTCTGGGGAAATTTCACTCCCTTCTTTTTCTAAACGCTCTTCTTCTTTTGTAATCCTACTCTCTTCTTTTTCAATCCG
>NBNH01000271.1 GCA_004379115.1 Actinomycetales bacterium mxb001 | reverse complement strand
CCGACGCTGTTGTATTCAGGGAAGTAAAGGATGACAGCATTTGTTACAGGATAGAAGCTCCACAATCTAGCTGGGATGAGTGGACATGAAATACGCAATTATTGCTAATGATAAGCTGGTGGAATCCAGTCCAGGAATAGATTATCGTTTAGCCAAAACAGCATTATCTTTGGCTAAAGCTGGTAGATTGCCAAACAGTAGATTCAAAAAGGATAAAGAACAGTTTATATTAGAAGCTGTTGATTCTACTTGGATACAAGTTAAGCACTATCTCAGGAACAGGAAAGATCCAAATTTTGAGGGAATTTGGATAGAGTAACATTAATGCCCAGCTTAGACTGGGTATTTACTATGGAATACGTTGAAATAATCAAATCTAGTGGCAAAATAGTTAACGGGACAATTGATTTAAATAAGCAAATTGTCACAGTATTGCTTAACTTAATTGCAGATAGTAGTAGCGGTAAGTTACACACAGAGTATGGAATGTTTTTAATTTTTAAATCAGCCTATATTAGGCAAGATCTACTTTACATTGAAAACAACAAGTTACAAATGAGAAATGCTGAAGCAAGTTATTTTGTTTTAGCTGATAAAAAAACATGGAATGAAGTAAAGGAGTTACATAAATGCTGACTTGGAGACAAGAAATTGAAAGGCTTTATAAAACAATACCTTCTACTCCTAATATGGAGTTTTATGATTTTGATTGGAAAAAATGCAGAATTATAGATAAATTTTCTGTATTAGATACCTATGAATTTGCTCCTTTTGTAGTGGATTTTTCTTATTTAAGATTTAAGCCAGAAAAGCTAAATAATCCTTCTTTTTTGTTTCCTTTTAAAGGGCAAACAAGATTAGATAAAACAAGGATTGTAGCATCTAGATATGGCGTATTTGGACAAGTAATAGAATTTTTGTAAAATGTACAAAGAAATTGTTAGAAATGGAAAGAAAATTTGGTGCTGGATACTAAATACTCCACCAGTTACTTGGGTTGAATTAGAAACATGGACTATTCAAGGAGAAGCTCAATTTTATTGGTTGACTATTAACAACTTTTGGGAGGAATTTGTTGAAGCTAATAATCTGGAAAGTACTCCAGTCACTATTTATGTTAAAGAGGATTTAATCAATGCCAATGAACTTGATTTTAGCTATGAAGTTAATACTCAAATTGATAATTATCCCCAACATATTGTTAGCTCTTTCAACCATTTTATCAACAATAAATGGAATGAACTAAGTTACACAACGATATACGAGCTGTATGATCAAAGATGTCTATACTGTGACTACGGGACAGCAACATGAAAATTGAATCGCAAGATCCAAGTATGATCTCAATTATAGATTGGATAGAATCATCTAACCAATGGGAAGCATTTGTGCAAGCTAGCACCTTTCCTGCAAAGCTCTTAGAACAAGTAAGTAAAGCTAAATTTGTTCTTGTTTCTCCAGTGGGAGATGTGCTAATTCCAGATGAATACCAAGAAGAGCAACAGCATATCTGGCATATTGAGTTACATCTAGATACGTGCAATTACAGCACTTTACTAGATATTGAAATCGCTTTTAATGACTTTGTTCAAGAAAACTGGGAGTCTAGAAGCTACTAACAACAACTCTGTGACATTAACTAACCTAGCCTGTAAAGCTAGGTTTTTTAGTATGCATGTTTTAAAAAAAATAACAGAGTCGGCTGCGATTCACGCCCTTCCCTGCTATAATGATTTTTATGAAAACTCTTAGAGCTATTATAGCATGAATTATTCATCATATCCAACTCGGACAATTATTTATTCCCCAGAATTATCCAGAGAGTTCGGGGCAGTCACCGCTTCAATACTTTACCAGCAGCTTAACTACTGGTTTTCTAAGAAGAAACAATTTTTTAAGTACTTAGCTCCTCCAGCTGAACCAGATATTGACAAAACACCACACTACAAAGCTGGTGATAGTTGGATAGAGGAATTAGGTTTTAGCATACATGAGTTCAGGAGTGCTTTTGATAAGATGGGCATTCGATATACTTCTTTAGCTAAATATAAGAAAGCTAAAGATAACAATACTGTCTTTGATAAAGATGGTAAACAATATTTATTTGCATCATTTATAGATAAGCGTAATAACTTAACTTATTACGTTAAGAATTGGGACTACGATAAGGAGTTCCAGCAAAGAGTGTTTGGAATTGATGTGGATAAGTTGCCTTCTGATGAAGTTATCCAGGATACCAAGCGTAAAAGCACTGGGAACGGTAAAACAATAATTTCGCGAGATAAAAACACTTTCGTTCGCGATGTTGAGAAAGTGCATCTCCCTGATCCACTAGATGACAGAGAAGAAAAGAATAAATATAAAGAGCAGAATGAGGAAATTTCTGCTTTGGACAAAATTCCAGAAATCAAGAAAGAAACGGAAGATCCCTCCGTTGGGGAAATTAAACAAGCGCCGCCCGCCCCCGCGTCTTGTCAAGGCGTTAAGAGTGGATTGAGTAATGTGCTGCATCGTCCGAAGCATGTATTTAAGCAAACAGAACTTAGCGTGCCATCGGATGCCTGGATGCACGGACAAAATCCCAATCGTGATTTTGTAAACTGGCTTCTTCAAGAAAAAATAAAAGAAAACCCCAGCAGTGAGTACAATAAGTTGCCCAACATTGTGGCTGAGATTAAAAATGATTGTCATAGAGCAGATGGGTATTGGATTGCTTATCAAAACTTTTTAGCAGAGCAAAAATTAGCTGAGGAGGAGGCTACACGGATTAGATTAGAAGAAGAAGCGAAGGCGAATAAAAAACGTCAAAAAGAGGAGATAGAGGAGCAACAGATATTAGAAAAAGCAACTGCAATGAACATGAGTATTGCTGAGTACAATCAATACCAGCTACAAGAATTACGTAAAAGGACAATCAAAAAGATGAGTGATTGATAAATCTATTGACAATTATTTGTTTTTAGATTATTTTATTTTTGTACCAAGTAGTTACCAAAAATTATGGATTTTGCGCCCGACGATTTAGATCTTAATACATACGCATCAATAGATGCAGAGCGAGAGGTTTTACATTATTTACTGATAGAGCCAAATTCCTATCAGTTGATAGAGCCTGATATCTCTGAGGATTACTTTTCAGTTAAAGTACACAGAGAGCTGTTTAAAGCAATTAAATCTGTGTACATGACTGAAGGTGCGCATGGATTTATTAATGTTACGGAATACCTAGAAAAGACTAATGCCATCAGCAATCCGCGTGCAGTATTAGCGGATTTGTTGGCTGATTTTCATTATCAGCCAATCTCGGAAGTGATAGCCACTTTGCGAGATAGATTTACCAGGAGGCGCGTTATTGGTGCAGTTTCCCAAATTAAAAAGCAGATTGGGAATTTAGAATTGTCTGCTAAAGAATTACTTGATAAGTCTCAGCAATGCTTGTTTGATATTGAAGAGAAATCTCAGAGGTACGCGACATTGAATGCTGCTGCTGTAGGTGCCAAAGCTTATGATTACTTGACTAGCCAAGATAACTACCCAAAGTTTGGGTGGTATCCGCTAGATGCCATAATTGACGGTATACGCCCAAATGTGCATTTAATAGTGGGTGCTACTGGTATGGGTAAATCATCGTTTATGATAGCGACTGCTATGAAAATGATGCTCAAAAACAATTGGCATGTTTTATACATCTCTCCTGAGATGACTTCTGTTCAAATCTCTTTGAAGATGCTATCGAATTTAACTGGTTTAAATGCCAGGGAGATTCAGGACATTAGACGCAATCCTAATGATTCTCGCTGGGCAAGAATTATAGAAGCGATTGACAAGATTAACAATCTTCCTTTGCATATTAATGACGATAGTTGTCCAAGTATGCAAGGTATAAAAGCTGAGATTAGAAAGATAATTTCTAAGATTGAGTCTAACAAATTAATTGTATTTGTAGATTATTTACAGCAGTTGCCTGCTTTAAATCCTAAAAGTCCTACTCATGAGGACTTGGGGAATATAGCACAAATGTTTGATGTTATATCAAAGGATTTTAACATTCCTATTTTTATAGGTTCTCAGGTTAATAGAGCAACTGAGTCAACTAACGATAAAATCCCCACCATTTCTTCTGTGATGGGATCTTCTACAGTTACTCAGAAAGCAGCAGTAATTATTGGTTTGCTTTTCCCTGCATATTATGCGCGGCAACAAGGCGATATGGAAGGTGCTTTGAATCCTAGGTTTTTATTTTATATTCTAAAAAATAGATTTGGAGATACCGGTGTCGCTGAGCTTGATGCTGATTTGTCTACTTGTACTTTTGAAGCACGCATATGATGCAACCAATACTAGTTGCATTTACGCCTAGTAATGTTCGCCGGATATTTTCCGGCAACAAAAAAATAGAGTTAAGAAAATATGCACCTCCCTCTAATTTAATTGTCATTTTTGAGAAGCGTCCAATGATGGCAATTGTTGGTAAATGCAAAGTTTCCAAGATAGTCGAAGGAGATGCTGATTATTGGTGTAAGCACACTGATAAAATATGCATGTCCGCAAAGGAAATACGAGATTATTTAGAAGACAAAAAAGGATACGGCTGGTATTTATCTGATGTCAAATTAACACATCAAATACCTTTCAATAAAATGAACTTAAAGAAAATACCTAGTCGTTTTGTTTATGTCCCTTTTAGTTGGTTTTATTAGTATTAAAAAATGCAACGGTTACAACTTGCATTTTTATATTACAATAGTGTCAATACATTTATAGTTTGTCATGAACACAGAAAAAGAAGCACGGAAAAAAGCACAGGCAGCTTATTATCAACGTAGGAAAGCTGGTTATAAAGCTAGTTATTGCATTAGTTGTGGAGCTAGATTGAAAATAGATTCTAAACATGCTCCTATATGCTGGGCATGCTGGTATAAAACGCCAGAAGGTAGATTGTACCTGAAAGAAAGACAAAAAGATTCCAGAGCTAAGAAGAAACAATTAATAAACTTATTGACAAATAATCTTAGTTCTGTTATTATTTAGAAAGTTTAGGAGACGACACATGAAACAGTTAATTGCAGCTCTAGCTAAAGCAAAACCTCAGTTTCACTCATTGAAAATGAGTGGGTTCAATAAATTCTCAAATTATTATTATACTACGCTAGCTGATATTATTTCAGCTACCACTGAAGCGTTGTCAGGAAATGGGTTAGTTTATATTTTCACCCTTGAGGAAGAAAAACTTATTTTAACTCTCTGGCATGAGTCCGGGGAGTTTTTGACTAGTTCTACTACTCTTGTAGTAGAGAAGACAAAAAGCAGGGACGGCAAGGAACAGTCCCATTCTCACGCGTGGGGAGCTGCAATTACTTATAGTAAGAAATATCTTCTTGCAGCGATGCTAGGTGTAGCAGCTGACGAGGATGATGACAATGATGTTTTTGTTGCGCCTGCGTCTGCGTCTACACCTGTTTCTGTTAAGTTGCTTTCTGAAGAGCAAATAGCCAGGTTAATGGCTGTAGCCCCACTAGACAGCAATGGAGAAATTTCCGACAAGTTGAGGATAGCTATTACAGCTAAAAGCGGAGCTAAGACAAAGATAAGGAGCTTAGCAGAGATACCGCCGGATAAGTTCGAAACAATTCTTAACTGGCTACCTACAGTTAAGCTAGAGTAATTAAAAAAGCCAGGAGTCAATCCTGGCTTTTGTTTTAGTTTCTTAATTGAATAGGCATTAGTAATCGCAAATTATTTATGCCGCCTAATTGTGAAATAATCAACGGAGTTAAAGCTTCGTTGATTTTAATTTGCACATGTTCTCCGCTTAAAGATTTTAATGCTTCTAAAGCATATTTAGCTTTTAAGCAAACAACTATTGGTTCTCCAGAAAAATCACAACTAATAGTGTCAACAGCGCTGCCCACTTCTTTGTTTTCAGTTGTTAATTCGAGTTTTTGCTCATCCGGTATAAAAGACAATTTTACGATGTTTTCTTTGGCATCAGCCATTGGATTAACTCGCTCTATTGTTTCTATTAGTTCTTTTCTGGATATGCAGCAATCTCTTGAAAATTGCTTTGGTATCAAACTCCAGTAACTTGGATATTGTCCAACTAAAGTTCTAAAAGCAACAACAATATTATCGGAGTGAATTATTGCAATTGTGTCCGAAGTTGTTAACTGAAAATCACTAGAAGACTTAATTATTTTTGTTAATTCCTGTAGCACTTTAGCTGGAATAGTACACTCTTCAATTTTATCTTCACTTTCATAAGAATATATAGAAAGCCTATGTCCATCTGTTGCGGCTAAACAGATTTCATTGTCAGTAAGTGACTTAAAATTAACTCCTGTTAACACTTGTTTGGTTTCATCTGCTGAAGCTGAAAATAATACAGCTTTTAAGCCTTCTAGTAGTTTTTC
>NBNH01000270.1 GCA_004379115.1 Actinomycetales bacterium mxb001 | reverse complement strand
CGGCCACGGGTGCTCGTAGGTGCGGTACTCCAGGCTCCACACCGCGAAGCCGTGCGAGGTGAGATCGAGAGCCGTGGCTTCCTCGAGATCCAGTCGCCACACGGGCCGGAAGTAGCCCCCGTGGATGAGCATGACCAGCGGCGCTCCATCGGTGTCAGGTACGAACCACTCGCCGAACTGGCGAGGATCATCCCCGTAGTGCTCGACGACCCGGCGCATGTCAGGTGAGTCGGCGATGGAGAGCGTCCGCCACCCGCCAGCAGTCCTGGTACGAGGAGTACAGCGGCACGGGCGCGAAGCGAATGATGTCGGGGTTACGCGTATCGGCGATGACGCCATCGAGGTCGCGGAGCAATGTCGCGATCTCGTGGATGTCGCGGGTGAAGCGCACCGAAAGTTGGCAACCGTGTCGATCCGGATCATCGGGTGTCACCACGTGCATGGCTCCCGCGGGCAGGACAGCAGCGACCTCGTCAAGGAGTTCGCGTAGGTAGCGGGTCAGGCGCAGGCTGCGGTCGCGCAGCACCGACATGCCCACCTCATCGAAGATCTCCAGCGAAATCTGCACCGGTGCCATCGCGAAGATCGGCGGGTTCGACAACTGCCATGCGTCGGCGGTCGGCGGGGGATCGAAGTGGGGATCCATCCGAAAGCGCCGGTCCGAGCGGGTGCCCCACCAGCCGGCCAGTCGGGGCAACGATGTGTCGCGCACGTGCTGCTCATGGATGAAGCAGCCGGCCAGCGAGCCGGGGCCGGAGTTGAGGTACTTGTAGGAGCACCAGGTGGCAAAGTCCACGTCCCAGTCGTGCAGCGACATCGGCACATTGCCCGCTGCGTGCGCGAGGTCCCAGCCGACCATGGCACCGACCTCATGACCCGCCTCGGTGATGGCGGGCATGTCGAGCCATTCGCCGGTGAGGTAGTTGACGGCGCTAAAGAAGACGACGGCGACCTCGTCGCCGAGTTCGCGGATGGCCGATGTGACGTCGTCGGCACGCAGCACGTCCTCGCCGGTCCGCGGTCGTAGGCGCACCACGTGGTCATCAGGGTTCAGGCCGTGCCAGGCGACGTGCGAGTCGATGGCGTAGCGGTCCGACGGGAAGACGATGTCTTCCATGACGATCTTCGTGCGCGACTCCTGCGGACGGTAGAACGTGGCAAGCAGCAGGTGGATGTTGACCGTGAGGGAGTTCATGACCACGACTTCGTGCGGCAGCGCACCGACCAGCCGGGCGGCAGGGTCGGTCAGCGCCTCGTGGTAGTCCTTCCACGGCCGCGGGCCGGACAGTTGACCCTCCACTCCCCACGTCGCCCAGCGGTCGAACTCCACCATGAGCGCATCGCGCGTGGCACGCGGCTTGAGGCCAAGCGAGTTGCCCGCCAGGTAGGCCACCTCCGGGTACGCCGATCCCGGCGCA
>NBNH01000269.1 GCA_004379115.1 Actinomycetales bacterium mxb001 | reverse complement strand
GAGTTCGGGATTGCCATTGTCGAGGAAGTGCTCGAGTGGCACCTGCAGGAAGAGAGCAGCTCCTTCGACGGCCACCGGCCCGTCAAGGGCACCGAGGTGTCCCAGTGCCTCGGTGTAGACCTTGCGTCCCCGCTGACCGGTGATACGCGACGCGATGTGCAACGTCGTTCCGACAGGCACCGGCCGGCGGTAATCGATCTCCAGTCGCACGGTCACGACAGGAAGGCGCAAGAGTCGGGTCACTGCTCCCATCGCCTCGTCCAAAGCCGTGGCGATCACACCGCCGTGGGCGAGCCCCGGGGCGCCCTGGTGGTTGTCGGTGATCTCGACCATGGCGTGCAGGTCCATCCCGTCACCGGCGATGGCGCGCTGATGCAGACCCGTGGGGTGGTCGACACCGCAGCCGAAGCAGTGGCGATAGTGACTGACCAGCGATTCCCCGGGGACCGGCGCTCCGGGGGCGCGCACGGGGACCCCTGCCCCGTCGGGCGGCTCGGTGCCGCGCGCGGGGCGAGCGGAGCGGCGAGCAGGCTCCTCGATCACGCGCCGACCCTACCCGCGCAGCCGTGCGACAGGTCGCCTGCGACGCTGGGAGGGTGAGCGAGGACACGCGTGGGGACGCCCCCGCGGAAGGGCGTGACGGCACTCGGCCGATGTACGTCGAGCGACTCTGGGCTCCGCCCTGGGCGTGGTTGCTGCCCCCGGCCCTGGTCAGCGTCGTCGCCATCGCGTACGGGTCGGCGTACGGGACGAGCCTCGGATGGCTCTTGTTCGCCGTTGGCACCGTGATCGGCTGGTGCGCGCTGGTTGCGTGGAGTACGCGCCTGCGCGTCGATGATCGAGTCTTTCGCGCGGGCCGGGCACGGCTCCCCCTGCGCTACGCCGGCCCACCAGAGGCTCTCACCGGCGACGACTTCCGGACAGCGGTGCGTAGCGGCGATGCCCGTGCGTACGTCGTGGTCCGCCCGTGGAGGACTCGCTCGGGGGTATCCGTCCCGGTGACCGATCCGGAGGATCCGCATCCGCGCTGGCTGGTGGCATCGCGGCACCCCCAGCGTCTGGCGACCGCGCTGGAATCGGCCCGGGCGCAGGCGCTGTCCGACGATCCGGCAGAGTAGGCACCCGCATCCAGGAGAGGTAGCCATGGCACAGGACATCGACGCGCACGAGCACCGGGTACATCCCGTTCTGCACATCGCTGCGCCATTCGTCGTTCTTGGCACGACGTGGGCAGCCCGGCAGGTCTTGCAGAAGAGCTACCAGCGCGTCACGGGCAACAAGGCACCGAATCCCGATGATCCGTCGGTGAGTTTCGGTCGCGCGCTCACGTGGGCACTGATCGTGGCAGGATCAGCGACCGTCATCGAGATGATCATCTACCGAGCGGCGAGCAAGATGTCCACGTCGCCGGAGACGAACTAGCGTCCGGGGTCAGGCGCACTCTCGGCACACGGGACCGGACTTGCCCTCGTGGTCGAGTTGGCTCCGGTGGTGCACGAGGAAACACACGCTGCAGGTGAACTCATCCGCCTGGCGCGGCAGGACGCGCACCGTCAGGCTCTCGTCGGAGAGGTCGGCGCCCGGCAACTCGAGGGTCTCGGCGAGTTCGGCCTCGTCAACGTCGACGGTCGAAGCGGCCTTGTCTGCCCGACGGGCCTTCAACTCCTCGAGGCTGTCCTCGGCGAGCTCCTCGTCGGTCTTGCGCGGAGCGTCGTAATCCGTCGCCATCGCTGCTGAATGCTCCCCAGTTCGCTCGCCCGTCACCGGGCGTGTACGGCTCCCGAGTGAGCCGTCCGGACATTGTGCCCCACCACCTCGAGAACGGCCTCCCGGACCCCGTAGGTTCGTGGCGAAGTTCGTCGGGACCGTCAGGGAGGTCACGTGCCGCTCTATGCCATCGGCGACCGGACGCCGCAGATCGATCTAGCCGCCTTCGTGCACCCCGACGCCGTCATCATCGGCGATGTCACCGTGGGGGCGGAGTCCTCGGTGTGGCCGGGCGCGGTCCTGCGGGGTGACCACGGTGCGATACGCGTGGGCGCCCGCACATCGATCCAGGACGGCGCGATCGTCCACTGCACGGCCGAACTCGACACGGTGATCGGGGATGACTGCACCGTGGGGCATCTCGCGCACCTCGAGGGCTGCATCGTGGAGTCCGGCAGCCTGGTCGGATCAGGTGCGGCGGTCCTGCATCGCGCCGTCGTACGCTCAGGAGCCCTGGTTGCCGCCCAGGCGCTGGTGCCACCGGGCATGGAGGTGCCCAGCGGTGCCCTCGCGCGAGGCGTCCCGGCACGACTCGTCGACGGTGGTGCCGACGCCGAACTTCTTGCACACGCGACGCGCACCTACGTGCACAATGCGCACTGGTACAACGCAGAGCTACGGCGCATCGACTGAGCTGACCAGCACCTTGCACAGTGCGTCGTGGACGCCGGGCGTGGCAGCCACGGTGACCTCGCCCAGCGGCGAGACCGCAGGCAACATCGAGACGATCGCGCCCGCTTCACGGGCGATGAGCCCCCCGGCCGCGACGTCCCAGGCATGCAGGCCGCTCTCGAAATAGGCATCCACGTAGCCCGCACCCACCCAGGCCAGGTCGAGGGACGCCGCACCCAGTCGGCGGATATCGCGAACGAGCGGCGCCAGGGCCCGCAGGTCCTCGGCTTGCTGCGCGCGTCGCTCGCTGGTGTAGGCGAATCCGGTCGACACGAGGGCCTCGGCCAGCGACCGGCCGGCTGACGCCTGCAGGATGCGACGCCCGAGGGGTCCGTCCTCCCAGGACCCGGCGCCCCGGGCGGCTGCGTAGCGGCGCCCCAGCGCCGGTGCGTCGACCACGCCGACCACGACGACCCCGTCGACCTCCGCTGCCACGCTCACGGCCCAGATCGGCAGGCCATAGAGGTAGTTGGTGGTGCCGTCGATCGGATCGAGAACCCAGCGGACACCACTGGTCCCGGCCCGTTCGCCGCCCTCCTCACCGAGGATTCCATCGTCGGGGCGCCGCGCCAGGATCCGAGTGACCAGCAATTCCTCTGTCGCGCGGTCCATCTCGGTGACGACATCGGTGGGACTGGACTTGGTGTCGGTGATGAGGTCCACGGGCCGCTCATGCAGCGCAAGCTCTCCACCGGCTCGGGCCACATCGAGGGCAAGAGCGAGCAGTTCGTCGACGAGGGCTTGGGTGGGCATGGTGACAGCCTCCCACGCGTGGGGGTCTAGCCTCAGGAAGCGTGCCGCTGATCGAGCCCTACGTGAACATCCTGCGGCATCCGGGGACAGCGCGGTTCTCTGCCGCCGCCTTCGTGGCTCGCCTGCCCATCTCCATGGTGGGACTGGGCATCGTCTTGCTGATCAGTGCCGTTGAGGGCCAGTACGCCGCGGCCGGTGTCGTGGCAGCGGCCTACACGCTGGCCGCAGCATTCCTGAACCCGCTCGGATCGAGGCTCGTCGATCGCTGGGGCCAGATGCGCGTGGTGTCGGTACTCGTCACCGTCAACGTCAGCATGCTGCTCCTACTCGCGTACGCCGCGTCCTCCTCGTGGCCCACCCTCGCGCTGCTCGCCTTTGCCGCCGTGGGTGGTGCCACCCAACCCGCCACCGGCGCGCTCGTACGAGCGCGATGGGCCTCGGCGCTCGGCGCCCACCCCTCGCTGCGAACGGCCTTCGCCTTCGAAAGCGTGCTCGACGAGTTCATCTTCATCATCGGCCCGCCCCTGGCCACGTTCATTGCGGTGGCCATCGACTCGGCGGCCCCCCTCATCGTCTGCGCCGTCCTCGTCGGTGCGGGATCCGTGCTGCTCCTCGTGCAGCGCTCGACGGAGCCGCCACCCACTCCGCGCGCTCACGCCACCGGCGGATCCCTGCTCCGCATGCCCGGCGTACCCGTCGTGATCGTCACGTTCATCGCCATCGGCTGCGTCTTCGGCAGTGTCGACATCGTGGTCGTCGCGGCGGCCGATGCGGAGGGTCGACGAGCCGCTGCGGGCATCGTTCTCGGCCTCTACGCATTCGGGTCCATGGTCTCCGCCCTGGTCCTCGGGGCACGGAGCCAGACCCGCAGCGACTCCGTACTCCCCCGGAACCTGCTCCTGGCGTCCGCCGCGCTCGCCGTCGTGACGGTGCCGCTCGTCTTCGTCTCCGGCCTCGTGCCCATCGGCGCCATGGTGCTGCTGGCCGGGCTCACCGTCTCGCCGGTCCTCATCACCGGCTTCACCCTCGTCGAGCGCCTCGTGGAGCCTGCGCGCCTCACGGAGGGCCTGACCTGGGCGACCTCGGGCATCGGCCTCGGCGTTGCCATGTCCGCGGCTCTGTCCGGTTGGCTGGTCGACCGCTACGGGATCCAGGCGGGCTTCCTGGTGACGGCCGTCGCGGCGCTGGTCACCCTCGTGGTCTGCCTCCTGGGCTACCGGGTCCTGGTCCGCGGAGCGTCCGGGGACCGCGCAGCCGCGACCGATCGACGCCGCACCTAGCGGACCTAGGGGGTCGGTCGTATACGGTCGTCCTCGACATCCACCCCGCGGCCGCGTCCGCGGGGCCCGGCCCGCCTCACTGGGGAGAACGTCCTGGACACGCTCGGTCCCAAGGAAATCCAGGCGCGCATCCGCGCCGGCGCAACGCCGGAGGAGCTCGCGCAGGATTCTGGCGCGCCTCTCGATCGCATTCTGCGATTCGCCGGACCACCCCTAGCCGAGCGCGCGTGGACGAGTGAGCAGGCCCGGGTGGCCGTGTTGCGACGCGAGGACGGCGACACCTCTCTCGAGACCTTGGTGTCGACGACCGCCCGCTCGGACGGTGTCGATCCGGCCGAGGTCTCCTGGGATTCGTGGCGCCGCGACGACGGCCGCTGGTCGGTCATGGCGGCGTACTCCGTCGATGGAAGCGACAGGATCGCCACCTGGGTCTACGACCCGCGTGTGCGCAGCGTCCATCCCGACGACGAGGCCGCTCGCCGCATGTCAGGCGATGACAAGGTCGTCCCCCTGCACTCAGCACGCTCGGCAGGTCGTGCCACCTTGATCGTGGCGCGCGAGGAACCCACTCCGGATGTCGAGATCATCGACGTGGTCGAAATCGACACCGATGAACAGGGCGAACTCATCGACGTGGGCGAGGTCGCTGAGGTCGTCGAGGTCGACATCGAGCCCAACACCCCTGCCAAGGGCAAGAAGGGGCGCCGCGCCAGCGTGCCCAGTTGGGACGAGATCCTCTTCGGCGCCGGCCAGGCCGACTCCTAGTCGCCCGGCGACGCGAAGGGCAACGGCTGCGGCGACTGGTGCTCGCGGGCGGCACGCCCTGAGGTGATCCCCCGCCGATGGTGCAAGCGGCAGAGCACCTCGTAGGCGACGACGCCGACCCCGACATCACCCACCACCACCTGATCGCCCTCGCGCACGATCTCACCATCGACGGTGCGCGCCTGATGCGTGGCCCGTCGCCCGCACCAGCACAGCGAGGCGACCTGCAGCACCTCGACTCGGTCGGCGAGTTCGATCAGCCGCCCGGAGCCAGGGAAGAGCCGCGTGCGGAAGTCCGTGGTGATGCCGAACGCGAAGACATCGACCCCGAGGTCGTCCACGACGGCAGCAAGCTGATCGACCTGATCGGGCGTATAGAACTGCGCCTCGTCACAAATGAGGTAGTCGATGCGCTGACCCCGCGACAGGGCTTCGACCACGGCCTCGCGAAAGTCGAAGGTGTGGTCGACCTCGATGGCGTCGACCTTCAGGCCCAGGCGACTCGACAGGACCGATGCGCCTGCGCGGTCGTGTTGGGTGAACACCATGCCGGCCCGGCCGCGCGAGGCATGGTTGTGGTCGGTCTGCAGGGCCAGGGTGGACTTGCCACAGTCCATCGTTCCGGAGAAGAAGACCAGCTCAGCCACGTCAGGCACCCCCGGCCAGTGCCAGCAGCGGGATCTGCATCTCGTCGGGTGTCACGGACCCATGCTGCCCGCGCAGGGACGAGACGATGGCATCGACCTGGTCGCTCACGAGGGCGTGTCGGCCTTGCGCGACCGCGAGGACGTCGCCCAGTCTCTCGGCGTAATCGGCTTCGACATCTCCCACCAGTCCCATGTCGACAGCGGCCTCGCGGGTGAGCACCCAGGCTCGGTCGCTGAGCGTCTCCGACCATGTGGCCGCGACCTCGCTCGCGGCTCCACGCCGCGCGTAGACATGGCGCATGCGCGGTTCGCCCCCGATGCGATGCACTCCCTCGCGCAGCGGACGCAGGGCATCGAGGTCGATGCGGTCCTCATCGCCGCAGTCGACCATTCCGTGATCAGCGGTGACCAGCAGGACCGAGCCGGACGGAAGCGATTGCCGCATGCGCCAGACGAGAGCATCGACGTGGCGAAACTCCTCACGCCATGCGTCGGAGTCGACGCCGTGGACATGCCCCGTCTTATCGAGGTCACCCCAGTAGGCATAGGTGAGGGCGCGTCCGGCGGAGGGACTGCTGACAGCAGCGATGCGCTCGCCCACCGAGTCGGCGCCCCGGTAGTGCCCACCGCGCAGCACGGCGCGGGTCAGCCCCGACTGGGCGAAGGCGCGTGGGCCCACGGACGCCACGTCGACTCCAGCGGCCGACGCGATCTCCAGGACCGTGGGATCGGGCTGAACGGCCGTGGGATGGGGATCATCGGCCCACCCCAGCGGGTGCAGGATCGACCCTGTCTCGGGAAGCAGGAAGGACGCGCCAACGATGCCGTGCTCGCCGGGCGATCGCCCGGTGCCGAGACTGCCTAGGCCCACCGGCGTCGTGGACGGGAAGCACGCCGATAGCGCGCCGGCGCTCCCCTCCAGAAGATGCGGCGCCAACTCCGCATGGGCCTGCAACTGGTGCCAGCCGAGCCCGTCCACCAGAAGGACGACCACGTGGCGAGCGTCACCGAGCATCGTGGCCAGACCCAGGGAGTCGGCGTAGTGGCTGACGCCAAGGCAGGCGGCCACCGAGGGAAGGACGTCCGCCAGGGTGCCGTGGCCGTAGGGAGGCGCATCGGGCATGGCCTCGGCCACCGGGCTCATCGCGTCAGCGCAGCCGCGCAGCCGTTGCCTCAGAGAGGGCCGCGGCGAAGTTGAGTGCCTGCGCGACGACATCGGCACCGTCGGCGGCCTCCGATACGCGCAGGGAGAGGTCGTCATTGCTCGCGGTGCCCGTGTAGCCGTGATCAGCGTCGCATTCGGCATCGGAGCATCCCGCGGGCTCGAGGTCGATTCGAGCTACTGCACCCCAGCCGATGGTCAGGACGACCTCGCGCATGGGTCCCCCCGCCGAGTGCCGGGCGGGATTGGCCACCACCCGAGTGACGACGACCGAGTCCACCCGCTCCAACCGCACCGCTTCGGTTGACGCGGATGCGTAAGGATCTGGCGAGGTGTCGTCAGGGCCGTTTTCGTCGGTGTGGCCGACGATGAGCCGGGTCGGCGTGAGGACGAGAACCGTGACGTGTCGGCGAAGCTCGTCACGCTCGAAAGTGGCCTCGTGATGGACGACGTAGGACACGAGAGGCTCCCCCGCCAACGCCGTCTCGAGCGCGTCGGCCACCAGCGTCGGGTAGTAGCCACTGCGCTCGATGTCGGTGCGCAGGCGCCGATGCAGCGTCGAGGCATCCGTCATGGGGGCATCCTCCCACCCGGGTCCGTCGTCGGTCCGTGCCGGGGCACTACCGTGACCACGTGCCCACCGACCCCATCGTCGTCCTGCCCGAAGTCGCCGATGCCCTCGCTGGCGGCCGACCCGTGGTCGCCCTCGAATCGACCATCGTCAGCCACGGCCTGCCCCGTCCGGAGAACCTGCGCGTGGCCCGCGCGGTCGAGGACACGGTGCGTTCCCGGGGCGCCGTGCCCGCGACGATCGCGGTGCTCGACGGAGCCGTCCGGGTAGGCCTCGACAACGCCGCACTCGAGGACATCGCCGGGCGTGACGACGTCGTCAAGGCCAGCCTGCGCGACCTCGGCACCGTCGTCGCCCGGCGACTGCCGGCCGCTACGACCGTCGCGGCCACGAGCCATGCGGCCGCGCGCGTGGGTATCCGCGTGTTCGCGACCGGGGGGCTTGGCGGCGTACACCGAGAGGCGCGCGACAGTTGGGACGAGTCCGCCGATCTCGCCACGTTGGCCATCGAGCCCATCGTCGTGGTGTGCTCCGGGGTGAAGTCGATCCTCGACGTGCCGGCAACCCTGGAACGCCTCGAGACCCTCAATGTCACCGTTCTCGGCTACCGCACCCACCAGTTCCCCGGCTTCTACCTCGCCGACTCCGGCGTATCGATCGACTGGAGCGTGGACGACCCCGGCGAGGTCGCGGATATCGTCCGCGCACGCGACGCGCTGGGCACGCCCGGTGGCGTGATCGTCGCCCATCCCCTGTCCCTCGACGACCAGATGGATCCCGACCTGCACGACCGGGTGCTTGACGACGGACTCCGTCTCGCGCGCCAGAAGGGCGTTCAGGGAAAGGCGGTGACCCCCTTCCTGCTCGATCACTTTCATCGCACGTCGGGAGGGCGCAGCCTCGAAGTGAACACGACGATCATCCTGCGCAACGCCGGGCTCGCCGCCGAGATCGCCGTTGCCCTGGCCGCGACGGACTGATGACAGGCACCGGCGTTGTCGTGCTCGGCGACGTGATGACCGATGTGGTCGTCCTCGCGTCCGGCGACCTCGCACGCGGCAGCGATGTCGCCGCACGCATCGCGACTCGCGGGGGCGGCAGCGCAGCCAACGTGGCCGCGTGGCTTGCCGCCGATGGTCACGACGTCGCGTTCGTCGGGCGTGTCGGCACCGACGCGTTCGGTGACGCCGCCGTGCTCGAACTGGAGCGTGCGGGAGTCACCGTGCACGTCACCCGAGACAGTGGCGTCCAGACGGGCACATGCGTGGTGATCGTCGATCCCGGCGGCGAGCGCACGATGCTCCCCGATGCCGGCGCCAACGATCGATGGCGTCTAGATGACCTGCCGATCGATGACATTCGCGGGGGAAGTCACCTCCACGTGTCCGGCTACGCCCTGTTGCGCGAGGGCTCACGCGACGCGGCGCTGGCCGCACTGGCCGCGGCACGCGAGGCCGGAATGTCGACCAGCATCGATGCCTCGTCCTCGGCCCCGCTCGCGGCCCTCGGACCCGATCGATTCCTGCACTGGGCGAAGGGCGCCGACATCGGACTGGCCAATGCCGACGAGGCCACCGCTCTCACCGGCGAGGTTGATCCGCAGGCCGCTGCCGAGGCCCTGACGGCACATGTCGGGATTGCCGTGGTCAAGCTCGGGGCCGATGGAGCAATCGCCGTCGATCGTGACGGAGGCCGGTGGTCGGTAGCAGCGGCTCCCGCCCCGGTCCTCGACACCACCGGGGCCGGAGACGCCTTTGCGGCCGGTTTCCTCGGGTCCTGGTCCCGCGGGGCGGCCCTTCTCGAGGCGCTCGAACACGGTGCGCGGCTCGCGGGCCGTGCCGTTGCCCGGGTGGGAGGCCGTCCCTAGGGCACGATCGACCCAGCACGCTCTCCCCGGCCTGAAGGAGCCCCATGCCCCGCCGCACGCCCACACCGCCGCCCGCTGGCGGTTCCCGGCGTGCCCGCGGGTCCGAGCCGGTCGGCCCTGAACGCGTGATCGAGATGGATGTCGACCAGGAAATGCGGTCGTCGTTCCTCGAATACGCGTATTCGGTCATCTACTCGCGGGCACTTCCTGATGCGCGCGATGGGCTCAAGCCCGTGCAACGGCGCATTCTCTACCAGATGGGCGAGATGGGCCTGCGTCCTGACCGCGGCCACGTCAAGAGCGCACGCGTCGTGGGTGAGGTGATGGGCCGACTGCACCCGCACGGCGACTCGGCTATCTACGACGCCCTCGTGCGCATGGCTCAGCCCTTCACCCTGCGGTTGCCTCTCGTCGACGGTCACGGCAACTTCGGATCCCTCGACGATGGCCCAGCCGCGATGCGCTACACCGAATGCCGATTGGCCCCGGCCGCGGTCGCCATGACGTCCGGCATCGACGAAGACGTCATCGACCTGACGCCCAACTACGACGGCCGCGAACTCGAGCCGGTCGTTCTCCCTGCCGCCTTCCCGGCACTCCTGGTCAACGGAGCGGCCGGCATCGCCGTCGGCATGGCCACCGCCATGGCCCCGCACAATCTGGGCGAGGTCACCGCCGCCGCGCGACACCTCGTCCTGCATCCTGACGCGACGACGGACGAGCTCCTGCGCTTCGTGCCCGGTCCCGACCTACCGGGCGGTGCGTCGATTATCGGCCTCGATGGCGTGCGCGAGGCCTACCTCACGGGCCGTGGCTCGTTCCGGATGCGGGCGACGACGCGCATCGAACAGGTGACGCCGCGGCGACGCGGCATCGTCGTGACCGAGTTGCCTTTCGGGGTTGGACCCGAACGGGTCATCGAGCGCATCAAGGATCTCGTCACCAACAAGAAGGTCCAGGGAATCTCCGACATCGTCGACCTGACCGACGGCCAGCACGGCATGCGCCTGGTCATCGAGGTCGCGCCGTCGGTCAATCCCGAGGCCCTGCTGACGCAGCTCTACCGCCAGACGCCGCTCGAGGAGGCCTTCAACATCAACGCGGTCGCCCTCGTGGACGGGGAGCCACGCACCCTGGGCCTGCGGGAATTGCTCGAGGTGTTCGTCGCTCACCGCCTGACCGTCACCCGCCGGCGCAGCGAATACCGACGCAGGCGCGCCAGCGAGCGACTTCACCTCGTCGAGGGCCTGCTCGTCGCGATCATCGACATCGACGAGGTCATCGAGGTCATCCGCTCGAGCGATGACGCCGCGGCGGCCCGCGAGCGACTCATCAGCGTGTTCGACCTGTCTGTGGAGCAGGCCAACTACATCCTCGACATGCCCCTGCGCCGCCTCACCCGCTTCTCCCGCATCGAGCTTGAGCAGGAGCGAGCAGATCTCACCTCTTCCATCGACGAGCTGACCGCGATCCTCGAGGACGACGCGAGGCTGCGCGGTGTCGTGGCCGACGACCTGCTCGCCGTCGCCGAGGCCCATGCGACACCGCGACGCACGGTCCTCCTCGAGGACTCGGGCGCTCAGGCGACGTCCGAGGTACCCCTCGAGATCGCTGACGGTCCGTGCCGTGTGCTGCTGTCCGGCACCGGACTGCTCGCCCGAACGACCGGGCCCGACGTCGGCACCGAGGGGCCGCGCACGGCGCACGACGTCATCGTGTCGAGCACCACATCATCGACTCGGGGCAGTATCGCCGTGATCACGTCGCGTGGCCGGGCGCTGCGCCTGCCCGTGGTCGAACTCCCCGCACTTCCCGCCGCGGTGCAGGCACCGGCACTCGCGGGTGGGGCACCGCTAGGGGCGCTGGTGGATCTTCCGGCGGGCGAGCGCGTGCTCGGCGTTCTCGATCTCACCGATCCGCCCGCGATCCTGCTGGTGGGCACACGGCAGGGCACGGTCAAGCGCACGGCTCTCGACATCCCCGGCACCAAGGACTCCTGGGATGTCATCGCCCTGGCCGATGGCGACGAGCTCGTCGGTGCCTGCGAGGCCACCGACTCCGACGACATCGTGTTGATCTCGTCCGACGCCCAACTCCTCCGCTTCCCCGCCTCTGCCGTGCGCGTGCAAGGTCGTGGAGCCGGGGGCATGGCGGGCATGCGACTGTCCGCCGGGGCCAGCCTGGTGTTCTGTGGAGCTGTTCCCGCCGACGACCCGTCGGCCGAGGTCGTGACCATTGCTGGATCGCTCTCGGCGCTTCCCGGTACGGCGGCGGGCTCCGTCAAGGTGAGCCGTCTCGACGAGTACCCGGCCAAGGGTCGCGGTACCTCCGGAGTGCGCTGCCAACGACTGCTGCGGGGCGAAGATGCCCTGCTCGCGGCGTGGGCCGGCACGGGCCCCGCCCGTGCATCGAGTCCCTCGGGACTGCCCGTCGACCTGCCCCCTGGCTTCGCCAAGCGAGACGCCTCGGGCACCGCTCTCGCCTCGCCCGTGGGAGCGGTCGCCGGGCCTGTGCGATGACGGACGCCACCGCCTGCTCGGTCCTGTCCGTGCATGAGCCCCTGGCCGGGAGCGCGCCTCACGCACGGGGCTGGTTCATCCTCGAGCACCCGGGCCCCTACGGTCGCGTGGCCACCGATGCCCTTGGCGACGTAGCCGAGCGCCTTCGCGACCACTGTCGTGACGCTGGCATCACGGTCCTGCTGGCACGTCGTCCACGCGAGAACGGCCGAAGGGCCTGGCTGGCCGTGGGCCGGCACATGGTCGAGTGGGACGACCTCGATCCAGCCGCGTACCTGCACGTAGATCTGGAGGCAGTCGCCGGTGGCGATGTGCCTGTGGGCGCCGTCTCGACGACCAGGCCCCGCCTGTTCATCTGCACCAATGGCAAGCGCGACGCGTGCTGTGCACAGTTCGGCCGCCCTCTCGCTGAATCACTCATGCGCGATGACGATGACGTCATGGAGTGTTCGCATATCGGCGGCCACCGAATGGCGCCCACGGCCCTGCTGCTGCCGGTTGGGTCCGTGCATGGCCGGCTGACCCCTGACTCTGCTCGCCTCGTCCTCGCCCTCGCGCGCGCGGGTCAACTGCACCGGCCTTCGCTGCGCGGGCTGTCCTACCTCTCCGCTCCGGAACAGGTGGCCGACATTGCCGTGCGAGACAGGGCCGGCATCGACACCGTCCAGCGGCTCGCCGTCACTTCCGCTGGCAGCGAATCGCTTGATCAGTACGACGTCACGACACCCGACGACCGCCGCTGGCGCGTCACGCTGGGCCGTCGGGAGGGATTGGAGCGTCCGGAGTCCTGCGGCAAGGAGCCGCTGACTCCCGCGTGGTGGACGGTCGAACGCGTCGAGGCGGTCTAGGAACGCGCAGCGGCCAGCAGATCGTCGCGTGACCACAGGGTCGTGCGGTCACGACCGCGGGTCGCTCCGAGTGCGCGTTCGGCGGCATCGATGCGCCGCCAGCCGGATTCGTTCACTGCGGCCGCCCCCACGATGGCATCGACAGCGGCCTCCGAGGGGTTCGTCGCCGTCCGAAAGCCGGGAGCTGCAGCGTCCTCAAGAAGGCAGGCCACGGTCTGCACGGCGTCCTTCTTGTTGGTGCCGATGATGCCCGTCGGGCCGCGCTTGATCCAGCCGGCGACGTAGAGCCCCGGCACGGCAACGCCATTGTCGACGACGCGGCCATCGATGTTGGGAATCACATTGCGGCGCTCGTCGAACGGAACTCCTTCGAGGGCGGTGCCGCGGTAGCCGACGCTGCGAATGACCGCGTCGACGGCAATCACGTGGGTCTCGCCCGTGCCCTGCGCCTGCCCGTCCTCGTCGAGTTCCGTGCGTTCAACCACCAGTCCCTCCACACGCGAGGCGCCGAGGATCTCGACCGGTCGGCAGCGAAAGTGCAGGTGGATGGTGTGCGAGCGACTGTCGTCCTGCCGCTGCGCCCATTCATCGATCACGGCGACATTGCGCGCGACGGCCTTGTCGGTGGCGGCCTGGCGACTGGCCGGGTCGGTGGCATCGCCCCCCTCGGCCACGATCACCCGCGTCTGCTCGAGCTCGCCAAGTTCCCGCAGCTCCTTGGTGGTCCAGGTGGCCTGGGCCGGACCTCGACGGCCGATGACGTGGACATCGGTGACCACCGACTCGCGCAGCGCATCCAGGACGTGCTGCGGCATATCGGTCCAGTCGATCTCGCTGGGCGCCTTGGCGAGCACGCGCGTGACGTCGACGGCGACGTTGCCGACGCCAATGACCGCGATGCTCCGCGACTGCTGGAGGACGTCGACGAACGCATCGGGTGGCATGTCGGGATGTCCCGTGTACCAATTGACGAAGTCCGTGGCCGCAATACTCCCCGGGAGGTCCTCGCCAGGAATCCCAAGCGCACGATCGCGTGAGGCCCCATAGGTGAGGATGATCGCGTCGTAGAACTCGCGCAGTTGCCCCAGCGTCAGATCAGATCCGACCTCGACATTGCCGATGAAGCGCACCCCCGGCTTGTCGAGGACCTTGTCGAGGGTGTCCCGGACTGAGCGAATGCTCACGTGATCGGGGGCTACGCCGTAGCGCACGAGCCCGAAGGGGCTGGGCAGGCGGTCGATGATGTCGACCGACACGGCAATGTCGTCCTGCGATGTCAAGGCATCAGCGGCGTACATGCCCGACGGCCCCGACCCCACGATCGCCACCCGCACCGGTCGGTCCATCAGGCCTCCTCGTCCAGGCCGAGGAACCGACGGGCCTCGGCGAACCCGGGAGCAGGATCGACCGGGTCAAGGTGGACAGTACGCATGCCGACGGCTTCGGCACCAGCGAGATTGATCGGCTGGTCATCGATGAAGACGCACTCCTCGGGTGACACATCGAGACGCTCCGCCATGAGCAGGTAGGCGGCCGGGTCCGGCTTGAGCACCCCATCCTGGCGACCGTCGACCATCTGGTCGAACTCACCCAGGATGGTCATCCGGTCGAGCCAGTCTTGATCGTGAAAGGCGGTGAGGTCGTTGGTCAGGACACCCACGGGCATGCCGGCCGCCTTGGCGTCGGCGATCAGCCTGCGCGCCCCCGGTCGCACGAGTTCATCCTCGGAACCTGAGTACAGATGCGCCATGAAGAACGGCATCTCAGCGGGCTCGCCACTCACCTCATGGAATTCCTGGCAGCGACGCGCCCAGTACTCGCGCTCATTCAGGATGCCCGATTGAAAGTCCCGCCAGTCCGCGTCAGCCTCAGGATCGAAGGGGCCTGTCCAGGCGAACGCACCCGGCGCCAGGCCCAGGGAGCGCTCACCCACGGAGCGCAATTCGAAGGGGGTGAGCAGAACGGGACCGCCGAAGTCGAAGACGAGAGCGGTCAGTGCTCCTCCTCCGTGATGGTCACCATGTCGTATTTGACGATGTCGCCGAACCAACCGCACGCCCCGCACCAGGTCATGAAGATGCGCTGGTCGGACATCCAGTACTCGGTTGAGATGCCACCGTGAATCTCGATGCTCGCCGCACACATCGGACAGAACTTCGGTCGGTCGAGAAGGTGCCGCTCCGCATCGGGTGCGAACCACGCGCCCGGCGGCGGAAGACGGTGTGGGTCAGGCGGGAGCTCGCTCAACGCGACCCTCTCCTCTCCCGCAGCGGTGTTGTCAGGCACCCGCTCCGGCCTTCTCCCGATTGGCCCAGGCGTCTTCGTGAAGATCGAGCAGGAGTTGCTTCTGCGGGCTGTAGCGCATGGACCCCATGCTGATGAAGGCAGCGGCAAACTCCCGCTCAGCACCGAACTTATCGCGCTCGCACGGAAGCGGAATGATGTCGTGCTTCTCGCGCACAGTGCCCAGCGGATCTTCGCCGTTGGCCACCTTCTTCATGTTCTCCTTGAACATCTTGCGCAGCATGGCCACGCCGGCATCAGAGCGGCCCAGATGCTCCTGCGTGCGATCGGTGACGGCACCCTGGCTTACCCACGCCATGATGTCCTGGCCCTCGATGTAGTCGGTGATGAACCGGCCCTGCTCGTCGCGCCACTTGTATTCGTAGAAGACCGGGCGATCCTGGGGCTCCCACTGCCCGCCCGTGGGCGCATGGTTGGAGTAGAAGAGCTTCCACGTCGTCGTGTCGTCAACGGGCACTCGGATCTGCATCTGGTCGATGCCCGCGCCGCCCACGCGCATGTAGAACGGGAAGACGAGGGGATGACCGACCTTCCAGTCGTCGTTGTCCTCGGTACCGCCCTCCAGAACCCGTCGCTTGAGGATCCCCCACTCCATCTCCTCGAAGCCGGTCTTGAGGTGCTTCTTCTGAAATGCCTTGGGGGCATCGAAGCCCTGGGTTTCGCCCATGAAGTTGAAGTAGTAGCCGTGCAGCCATTCGACATGGTGCGGATCGACGGAGTTCTCCATGATCTGCAACCAGTTGCACGGGAGCGTCGCGTAACCGCAGTCCTTGACGCCATCCATGACGAAGACATCGAAGCGCGGCAGCTCGGGGGCCGGCTCGGGGCCGACGTAGACCCACACCATGCCGCCCATGACCTGGGCCTTGCCAGCCTTCTGCTTTACGCGGTCCCGGAAGTTTTGGTTGTCAGCTTCGGCGGGCTGCTCCAGACAGTTGCCGTCGAAGTCCCACTTCCATCCGTGGTAGCCGCAACGAATGCCGTCTTCGTGCACGACGCCATAGGTCAGCGAGGCGCTGCGGTGTGGGCAGTGCTCAGCCACGATGCCGTAGCGACCGGACTTGGGTGTCTTGAAGAGCGTCCAGTCCTCACTCAGCAGGCGCACCGTCTTGGTGGGCACGGAATCGAAGTCCTGCTCGAACGCGATGGGATACCAGTAGCGGCGCAGAAGCTCGCCCATCGGTGTGCCGGGGCCGACGCGGGTGAGTTCTTCATTCTGCTCGACGGTCAGCATGTGAGGTCCTTCCGTGAATCCAGTACTACGACGGTAGCGGGTGGGGCTGATGACGCTGGGTATTGCCTGTCACCGCTAGGAGGCAACCGTTCCTCCCCGCGGGACCCCTGTCCGGGAGGGAGCGTTGAGCCCCTCCCGGACAGGATGGTCAGCCGATGACGGTGACTGTTCCGTTGTTGCCGTCGACGCGGATGATCTGTCCGGTCGTGATGGTGCTCGTAGCGAAGCCGGTGCCGGTAACAGCCGGAAGGCCGTATTCGCGACACACGATGGCGGCGTGGCTCATCATGCCGCCGGTGTCGGTGACGGTCGCCTGGATCTTGCCGAAGATCGGCGCCCACGACGGAGCCGTCAGGGGTGCCACCAGGATCTCGCCCTGCTGGACTTCACCGATCTGCTCGGGAGCGAAGATGACGCGCGCGGGCCCTTCGACCAGGCCCGGCGACGCGGCCATGCCGCGCAGTTCGCCCTCCTTGGCATCGCCGCCACCCAGCCAGGCGCTCACGCTGTCGGACGTGATGCCCCAGAGCATGACCGTGAACGGCTCCGTGATGACCTCCGGTGGCGCACCCAGGGCGGGTACGGGCTTCCACTTGCGCAGCGCATCGCAGATCTTCTTGCGCTTGTCGATGATCGCCGGCCAGCGGCCGGGTCCGGCGGGCGGCTCCGGAGTCGCCCAGGAGACGTAGTAGTCCCACAGGGCATCTTCGACCTCGGTGCGCTTGAGGTAGAAGATGTCGTTGGGCTCGCTCCAGAAACCTTCCTTGACGAAGACCTCGCCGAGTTGGCGCATCTTGCGCCAGATCACCGAGTGGCTCCAGTGCTCGACATAGAAGTTGTGGTTCTCGACGTACGGGAAGACCACGCGGGCGAGGCCGAGCTTGCCCTGGAACGCCTCCCGATCCTCATCGGAGGCCAGTAGTTCGGTGTACTCGTTGACGACGCGGTCGCGCTCGGCCCGAATCGCATCCATGGGACGGGCGAGATCCTCGCCGGCCTGGAGCTTGACGATGTAGTCGTTGATGAAGTCGAACGGGATCTCGACGTTCTCGATCCAGATCTTGTCGGAGTGGTAGAAGCCCGAGCCGGTCGAGAAGTTGAACCACGGCTCCGCGGACTCCTGGAACGAGGCGATCCAGGCACGTCCGGCATCGCTGCCCTTGAGGATCTCGCAGGTTGCCTCGACGTCACCGGCCGCGAAGGCATCAGCCACGCCCGAATCCAGGGCCACGCGGGCGAGGCGCTTCAGCTCCTCGTCGGGCCGGAAGAGGTCGACCTCGACGCCCGCAACCATCTTGGCGATGGCCAGGTCCGGGATGCCGG
>NBNH01000268.1 GCA_004379115.1 Actinomycetales bacterium mxb001 | reverse complement strand
TCGAGTTCGTCGAGCGTGCGTTCATCGGCGACGAAACCGCCCTCGCCGTTCTTCAGCGGGATGACGATCTCCTGGCCCACCGCGTAGTCGGACGTCCAGACGGTCGCATCGCTCTCGATGCGCAGGCGCTGGTCGCGGCAGACGAAGTGGAGATGGTCATTGCGCGTCAACGCGCCGGGAAGCAGATGCGCCTCGCACAGGATCTGGAAGCCATTGCAGATGCCGAGCACGGGCATGCCCTGCTGGGCGCGTTCGACGATCGTGCGCATGACGGGCGCGAAGCGGGCGATGGCACCGCAGCGCAGGTAGTCACCGTAGGAAAAACCTCCGGGGAGGACGACGGCATCGACACCCTTGAGGTCCTCGTCGCCGTGCCAGAGGCCAACGGCCTCGCCACCGGCGAGGCGCACAGCGCGCTGAGCATCGCGATCGTCGAGGGAACCGGGGAAGGTGACGACACCGACCTTCACGGCTCGACCCGCAGCGTGTAGGTCTCGATGACGGGATTGCTCAGCAGCTCCTCGGCCATGCGGTGCAGGTCAGTGAGCTGAGCCTCGGACACGTCGCCGTCGAAGGTGATCTCGAACCGCTTGCCCTGGCGGATGTCGCTCACGCCCGTCACGCCGAGGCGGGTGAAGGCCCCCATGACCGCGCGGCCCTGGGGGTCGAGGATCTCCGGCTTGAGCATGACGTCGACGACGACGCGGGCCATGGGACTCCTCCGGCTGGGGTGACGCCGCAATCCTATGCAGGCGCCGGATCAGACCCGCGGAGGTCAGCGCCAGAAGCGGCCGGTCTTGCGCCACAGGCCGGTGCTCTCCTGCAGGGACGAGACCTGGCCCGCGGCGCCGCCGTAATCTCCGGTGCCACCGATGATCGGCCGAATGACCGCCGCGCCATCCTCTCCGGTCGACAAGGTGATGCCGCCGACGATCATGGTGCCGGTCTTGAAGTCCTGCTCCAGCATCGTCACGACCGGGATGACGCCGTCGATCTCGTCGTAGACGGTGCGCGTGGCGAAGTAGTCGCCGACCTTCTTCTTGCGGTCGGCCTTCTGGAACATCAGCCCCTCGACACCCATGAAGGTGCCGCCGGTGATCGGCAGGTCCGAGACGCCCTTGCCGTCGTCCTCGAACCAGGTGATCGGCTTCGCGTTGCCAACGGGGGCGGCCAGGCGCAGGCGGATCGACCGGCCGCTGGCGTCGAGGGTGAGTTCTCCGCGGTAGCCGGCGTAGGTGCCGGTGCCGCCCAGGACGGCGTACGCCTGGGCCTTGGGTGCCCCGCCCCTGGTCCGCGAGATAGCGCGGGCGTAAAGGGACCCGTCGGTGGTGAACACCTGCAGGTCGATGCTGTCGAGCACATCTCCACCGGACGAGCCGGCTCGCGTGGCGATGGACACGTAGGAGTTGTCACCCCCGACAGCTCGGGTGAGCCTGACGTCGCCGATGCCCTGCGTGGCATCGCCGTTCGCCGTCGCGGTGACGAGAGTGTCGAAGGACAGTGTCGAGGTGCGCATGTCCTTCTCGACGAAGATGTCGTAGGCCATGAGGTACTTGTCGCCGATAGGACGCATGAGCAGGGTGCCGCGAGCAGATGCGTAGGCGCCTGTGCCACCGGTGACCGGCATGATGTGCAGGTCGGCAGGTGGCTTGCCCTTGGGGTCCTCGTTGACTGCCTGGGCGAAGATCGTGCCGTCCTTGAGCGTGATGGACGACTGCGTATCCCGCAGTTCAGCGTCCTTCTTCGGCGACGGCGCGACCACGCGAACTACCGCGGTCAGGGTGCCGACTCTCTTGCCCGACGTATCGGTGACCGTCCCCTGCGTGATCGTGAGGTCACCGACGTTGTTGGTGCCGCCGTAGGCGACGACCTGACGACTGGTGAACTTCGAATAGACCATGAAGGACTTCTTGACCAGCGCCGTCGGGGCCGCGGGAGCGGGTGCAGCGGCGACAGGCGGGGCCACGAGCGCGGTGGCGGCGAGGGCGGCCGCGCTGAGGGCAACGGCAAGCTTCACGGGTCCTCCCAGGGTCAGATTCGAGGCTACGTGAAGGTCTCGGGGGAAGGAAATCGACCTCAGGCGGCTGGGGGCAGATCGCTGCGATACACGAGGGCCTTGTCGGCGCCGCCGACAGCGAGAATGTCGCGGTAGATGAGGTAGGGCACCTGTCCCTGCAGAACTGCCACGATCGAGTGCTCCACCCACATCACGCTGTCGGGGCACATCATGCGCGTCAGTGCCATAGGCCCGACTTGAAGAGACGCCGCGTTGATCGACACGCTTGCGCGACCGTGATTGCATCCGGTCTCGACGTAGAGGTGTCCCTCGTCGGTATCGACCTCGAAGGTGGAACGGATCCCACCCGGCACGGCATGCGCACCCTGCGCGTCACGGATCTCGGTGAGCACCCAGGTGGTGCCACCGAGCGGCCAGACCCGTGAAGCGGGATCGGGGTCGGCCGGGTTGATCTGGGGCGAGCCCGACAGGGGCGGCTTCGCCGCCCCGCCGGGCTGCAGTTCGTCGGCCATGCCCCCAGGGTGCCACGGCGTACGCTCACCCACGTGGGCAATCGCGTGTACGACGTCTTCTGGGGCACCATGCTGCGCTCGACGACCGTCCTGCACCGGGTGGTCCACAAGGCGACCGGTGGCCGGGTGTGGCGCCGGTTCCCCGGCGGCGGCGTCATCGTCTGGATCACCTCGCTGGGCCGCAAGTCCGGTGAGTGGCGCACCAACCCGCTGCTGTCCGTGAAGGACGGAGACGACTGGATCGTCACGGGCTCCAATGCAGGCCAGGCGAAGTTGCCCGGCTGGGTCTTCAATGTGCGCACTACGCCGGATGGCTACGTGCTCATCGATGATGACGCCTGGCGGTGCCGCTTCGTCGAGGTCGAGGGTGCCGAGCGCGATGCGCTCTACGACAAGCTCGTCGCTATCTGGAAGTCCTACGAGATGTACGCCGAGAATGCTGGGCGCTACATCCCCGTCTTCCGGATTCAGCTCACCGAGCGCATCGACAAGTCCGCCATCCCCGCCTAGCCGCGAGCGGCCCACGCGCTGGCGACCATGTCGCGCAGATCGCGGGACGCCGCCCAGCCGAGTTCGCCGCTGATGCGGTCGACGGATGCCACGAGCTCGGGCGGATCACCGGCACGGCGTTCGACCGCCACCGCGCCGATATCGCGGCCGACGACATCCGAGACGGAAGCCATGACCTCCCAGACCGAGGCGCCGGTGCCCGTGCCCACATTGAAGATCGCGGCGACGTCTCCGGACTCCGCGAGCGCGGCAGCGGCCACGTGCGCCTCCGACAGGTCGCTCACGTGGATGTAGTCGCGCACGCACGACCCATCAGCCGTCGGATAGTCCGAGCCGAACACCTGGGGTGCCTCGCCGCGATCGAGCGCGTCGAACACCATGGGGATGAGGTTGTTGGCGCTGGTGTCGCCGAGTTCCGGTGAGCCTGCACCGGCGACATTGAAGTAGCGCAGCGCCACCCACGACAGCGGCCGCGCGGCCGCCTCATCGCGCACCATCCACTCGCCGATGAGCTTGGTCTGCCCGTACGGCGACAGCGGGGCGCACGGGGTGTCCTCGGAGATCGGCGACCACGGCGGCTCGCCATAGACAGCCGCCGATGACGAGTAGACGAGGCAGCGGGTGCCCGCATCGGCCATGGCCTGCAGCAGCGAGGTCATGCCGCCGACGTTCTCGCGGAAGTACAGCAGCGGCTTCTCCACCGACTCCCCCACCGCCTTCTTCGCGGCGAGGTGGATGACACCGGTTACGTCGTACGACGTCAAGGCCGCGCGCACGGCATCGGTGTCGAGCACGGACGCCTCGACGAAAGCGGCATCCGCCGGCACGCGATCGCGGTGCCCGGCCGAAAGATCATCGAGCACGACGACCTGACGACCCGACGCGAGGAGGTCTCGCGCGACGTGGGCGCCGATGTAGCCGGCCCCACCCGTCAGCAGCCACGTGGTCACGTGAACTCCCGACCGGTCAGGCGCTCATAGGCCTCGACGTACTTGGCGCGGGTCTTCTCGACGACCTCGTCGGGCAGCGGGGGCGGGGGCTCGCCGGAGTTCCGATCCCAGCCGGAGGCCGGTGAGGTGAGCCAGTCGCGCACGAACTGCTTGTCGAACGACGGCTGCGGCCCACCGGGCGACCACTGGTCGGCGGGCCAATAGCGCGAGGAGTCGGGCGTGAGCACCTCGTCACCGAGCACCATGCGTCCCTTGTAGCGACCGGAGGTCGCGATGCCGAATTCAAACTTCGTGTCCGCGAGGATCAGCCCGCGTTCCTCCGCGATCGCCGAAGCGCGCCGGTAGACGTCGAGCGACAGCCGCTTGAGGTCCTGCGCCTCCTCCTGGCCGACGAGCACGATCGTCTCGTCGTACGTGATGTTGACGTCGTGCTCACCCATCGGCGCCTTCGTCGCCGGAGTGAACAGCGCCTTGGGCAACTCCGATCCGTCAACCAGGCCCGGTGGCAGGCCGTTGCCGCAGATGGAGCGCGTCTCGTTGTATTCGGTGAGCCCCGACCCCGCGAGGTAGCCGCGCACGACGCATTCGACTGGCATCATCTCCAGGCGCGCGCACAGCATCGCGCGACCGCGCACCGCCGCGGGCACCTGCGTGGACTCCACGTGATTGAGCACCACGCCCTCGAGCCGGTCGAACCACCACAGGCTGAGCTGGGTGAGGATGCGGCCCTTGTCGGGGATCGGCGTCGGCAGGATCCAGTCGTACGCCGAGATCCGGTCGGAGGCGACGAAGAGGAGTTGGCCGTTGGGTGCCTCGAAGAGGTCGCGGACCTTGCCCGAGTAGATATGGCGGTAGGTGTCCGGGAGCCCGTAGTCCGCCATGGGGGAATCCTGGCAGAGGCGCCATCGCCGGTCGTGCCTGGCAGACTCTTGACGCATGAAGCGCGGTTGCCTGCTCGCCGTCGTGCCAGCTCTGCTGCTGGTCGCCTGCGGCCAGAGCACGCCCACCATCGACTCCGGCGTACGCACGGATTACTCCTCCGCGACCCTCGCCCCCGGTGACCAGCTCTTCGTCGTGCAATTCGATGCGGAGGCCGACCTCACCGGCGTCGAGGACATCAAGGACTGGGACGAGCGCGGCCGCGAGGTGGTGCGACGGCTGCAGGAGACGGCCACCGCGTCGCAGGCTGATGCGATCGCCGCTGCCACGGCGGCGAATGCTCGCTTCGTCTCGCTGTGGATCTCCAACACGCTCGTCTTCGCCGGCCATCCCGAGCTCGGCCCCGACCTCGCAGCGCTTCCCGGTGTCACCAAGGTGTGGCAGGAGGAGGTTCCCACCGGTCTCGACGACCCGCCGTTCCAGTCGCCACCCTTCCCCGAGCCCGGTGACGGCGGCTGGGAGGTTGCCGCGCTCGGCGTGCCCGAACTGCAAAAGCAGGGGCTCGACGGTTCGGGCATCACGATCGGCATCATCGACACCGGCGTCGCCTACACACACGAGTCACTACTCAGCGGCTACCGCGGGCGCGATGGCAATCACGACTACAACTGGTTCAGTCCGCTGCGCGCGTTCAAGGACGAGCCGGTCGACATCGCCGGGCACGGCACTGCGGTGGCAGGTCTGGCCGTCGGCGATGTGATCGGCGTAGCGACGGGCGCTGACTGGATTGCCAGCATCGCCTGCAGCGAGGGCGGCTGTCCGCTGTCGGGTGTCGTGCACTCGATGCAGTGGATGCTGGCGCCCACGACCGTCGACCAGACGGATCCCAAGCCGGAGCTGCGCCCGGAGATCATCAACAGTTCGTGGGTGCGCTCGCAGGACGACGAGCCGATGAAGCGTGCAAGTAGGGCGCTGGCCGCGTCGGGGATCTTGCAGGTCTACGCCGCGGGCAACGACGGCCCCGCCTGCGAGACCGCTAGCCCCGCAGGAGAGGGCGATTCGTTCGTCAGCGTCGGATCGGTCAACCAGGACATGGAGTTGTCGGAGTTCTCCTCGCGCGGTCCTGCCAACGACGGCCGCGTCGCTCCCGACGTGGTGGCGCCGGGCGAGCGCGTCGTGACGGCCACGATGGACGGGATCTACCAGGAGATCTCCGGCACGTCGTTCGCCGCACCCCTGGTCGCCGGAGTTGCCGCGCTCGTGCTGCAGGCCAACCCGCAGTTGGTGGGCCAGCCCGATGATGTCACCCGGATCCTGCGCGAGACCGCGCGGCCGATGCCCGACACACAGTGCGGCGAACCCACTACCTCGGTCAACGACGAGCCGAATGACGCGACGGGCTGGGGGTTCGTCTATGCGCCCGACGCCGTGGCGGCCGCCAAGGCCTGGAAGCCCTAGCGGCCGAGCGCTGTCAGCGCCACCTTGGCGAGCTCGGCGTATCCGGCGACGTTGGGATGGACGCCTGTGTCGGAGGCGATAGTCCACGGTGGCCCTGCGCACCAGCCCGACTCGGCGTAGTCCTCGGCGTAGATCTCCTGGGTCAAGGTTGACTGGTTGCTCGGCCCGTCGGTGCCATCGGCCTTCTTCGCGCGACCGAAGC
>NBNH01000267.1 GCA_004379115.1 Actinomycetales bacterium mxb001 | reverse complement strand
CTTCCGCTGCGGTTGCCCGAGGGCGCCCAGGCGACGCGCGCCGACAACTGATCCGCACCTCGCGCAGGTACTCTGGAAAGCGCGCCGACGCACGGACGAGGAGTGGTCATGGGATGGCTTCGCGGTCTGCTGCGCTCGCAGGAGCAGCACGAGGCCGTCGAACTCTTGGAGCAGGCGCACGAGCGCGGGGCCGAGTCCATCGCCACCTGCGAGCGCGGACGTCATGTTCGCGTGTGCGGAACCATTCGCTCCGTCACTCTGCGACCGAAGGAGCGACAGCCGACGTTCGAGGCCGAGGTCTTTGACGGCACGGGACACCTGACTCTGGTGTGGTTGGGCCGACGGAGCCTGGCCGGGGTCGAGGTGGGGCGGATGATCGAGGCGCGCGGCCGCGTGACCAGTCCGCGCAATCACCCCATCATTTTCAATCCCGACTACGAGTTGCGTCCCGTAGGTGCCGAATGACGAGTCCCGGGCCCGATGACGAGCGGGAGCATCATCACGAGCCGCTGATCATCCCCGAGACTCACCAGGAAATCGAGGAAGAGCGCGTCCTGCTCACCCGTGCGCTGGGTGGGTGGCGCGGAATCTTCGACTCGGGAGTTCCCACGATCTTGTTCGTCGTCGCCTATCTGGTCACGGGCAACAACCTCACGACGTCCCTGTGGGTGGCGGTCGGGGGAGCGCTCGCCATCGCTGCCTGGCGGCTGATTCGCCGAGAGAGCCTGCAGCAGATCGCCGCGGGGCTCGTGGGCGTGGGCATCTCCGCCTTCGTGGCCACGCGCACCGGCACCGGTGAGGGGTACTTCATCCCCGGACTGCTGCAAAACGCCGCCTACGGCGTGGCCTTCCTGGTGTCGATTCTCATCGGATGGCCGCTGGTGGGGGTCATCGTGGGCTTCCTCACCGGGCGGGGCGTCTCATGGCGTGCCGATTCGGACTTGCGCCAGGCCTATGCCGCGGCGTCATGGATCTGGGTGGGTCTGTTCGGGCTGCGCATTGCGGTTCAGTTCCCGCTCTACCTCGCCGGTTGGGTCGGGCCGCTCGGAGTCGCCAAGGTGGTGATGGGGGTGCCGCTGTTCATCGCGGCCGGTTACTTCACCTATCTCGTGCTGCGCCCGACCTTCGCTGCACGTCGGGCAGCTGACACGGGCGAAGGTGCCGCCGCGGAATAGGCCGTCAGCGGTGGCCGATGAGCTGCTGAAGCGCGGGCTCCTGGCCGGGATCGCAGACGAACAGCAATTCGTCACCCGACTCCAGTGGATCATCGGCGCTGGGGGCGATCACGCGCGGCCCGCGGACAATGGCCACCAGGGCCGTGTCGGGTGGCCAGGCCATCGCGCCCACTCGCTGGCCGACGGCGGGGGAATCGGCTGACAGCGTGATCTCGACGAGTTCGGCCTGGCCCTGTCGGAATGTGAAGAGTCGCACGAGGTCGCCCACGCTCACCGCCTCTTCGACGAGCGCGGAGAGCATCCGTGGCGTCGACACCGCGACGTCAACGCCCCACGACTCGTCGAACATCCACTCGTTCTTGGGATGGTTGACCCGGGCCACGATGCGGGGGACGCCGAACTCGGTCTTGGCGAGCAGTGACACCACGAGGTTGACCTTGTCGTCGCCCGTTGCCGCCACCACGACCTGGCAGCGGGGCAGTTCGGCCTCCTCGAGGGCGGAGAGTTCGCACGCGTCGGCGAGCAGGACATCGGCCCCCTCGACGACGCCGGGACGGGCCAGGTCCGGATCTCGGTCGATGAGCAGGACCTCGTGCCCGAATCCGAGAAGTTCGCGGGCGATCGAGCGCCCCACCTTGCCCGCGCCGGCAATGGCCACCCTCATGCGCCATCCTCCCGTGTCATCCGCGACCGGGGGGCGGCGAGCACGTCGGCAATGCGCTCACGGTCATCGGCCGTGCATAGGACGTGGGGCACGTCGCCGGTTTGCAGGAACATGTCGCGATGAGGGATGAGAGCGTGGCCCAACCGGGTGATGAACGCGACCCGTGCTCCGGTCACGTCCTCGATAGCGATGACGCGCTCGCCGTACCAGGAGTCATTCACGCGCATCTCGCTCAGCACGACGAGTCCACTGGGGTCGCGGTATTCCTCGAGCGCACCCTGCGGGAGGAGTCCGCGCATGATCTGCCCCGCGGTCCACGAGACCGTGGCGACGGTGGGGATGCCGAGTCGCTGATACACCTCGGCCCGACGCGGATCGTAGATGCGCGCGACGACATGCTCGACGCCGTAGGTCTCGCGTGCCACGCGGGCGGCCAGGATGTTGGTGTTGTCACCGCTGCTCACAGCGGCAAAGCCGTGGGCCTTGTGAATGCCTGCGCGCTCGAGGGTCTCCCGGTCGAAGCCGACACCCTTGATGGTCTCGCCCCCGAAGTCGTCGCCGAGGCGACGAAAAGCCCCGGGGTCCTGGTCGACGACGGCGACCGAGTGGCCCGCCTCGTCGAGCCGGTGAGCCAGCAGGGACCCCACCCGACCGCAGCCCATGATCACCATGTGCACGGCTGGACGCTACACGCCAGGGGACGCCGTGGTGCGGGTCGGTACGGCGGTGTCGCAGACCAGAGCCGTAAAGTGACCCAACGTGCCCGTCGTGGACACGGTGAAGCGACTCTTCGTCGGTCGAGCTCTGCGCAGCGACCGCCTGGAGAGCACGCTGCTGCCCAAGCGGATCGCCCTTCCCGTCTTCGCCAGTGACGCGCTGTCGTCCAACGCCTACGCCACCCAGGAGATCCTGGTCGTCCTGGCGCTCGGAGGGTTCAGCCTCTACGCCTTCGGGCCATGGGTGGCCGGTGCCGTCATCCTGCTGTTCTTCGTCGTCGTGGCGTCGTACCGGCAAAACGTGCGCGCCTACCCGAGCGGCGGGGGCGACTACGAGGTCGTGTCCAAGAACCTGGGTCCTCGCTGGGGCGTCTTCGTTGCCAGTGCCCTGCTCGTCGACTACACGCTGACGGTTGCGGTGTCGATTTCTTCGGCGGTGGCCAACCTGGGTTCGGTCTTCCCGGTGATCGACGACCATGCGCCGTGGTGGGCCGTGGGCTTCGTCGTCCTCATCACCGTGGTCAACCTGCGCGGAATTCGTGAGTCCGGACTCGTCTTCGCCATCCCTACCTATGCCTTCATGCTGGCCATCGCCTCGATGGTCCTGGTGGCCATCGTCCGCATGGCGGGTGGCACCGAGCTGCGTGCTGAGAGCGCGGACTGGGAGATCGTCCCGGTCGATGCCTACGCCGGGCTCGCTCTGCTCTTCCTCGTGGCGCGGTCGTTCTCGTCCGGCACGACGGCCTTGACCGGCATCGAGGCCATCGCCAACGGCGTGCCGTCCTTCCGCAAGCCGAAGTCGAAAAACGCCGCGACCACCCTGCTGCTCCTCGGGGTGATCTCGATGAGCATGTTCGCCGCCATCACGTGGCTGGCCCTCTCGACAGGCGTCAAGGTCACTGACAACGACGCCGACCTCATCGGGCTCCCCGAAGGCCAGTCGCAGAAGACCGTGATCGTGCAGGTGGCTCAGGCGGTGTTCGGCTCGTTCGACCTCGCGGTCATTGCCATATCTCTGGCCACCGCTTTGATCCTCGCCCTGGCCGCCAACACCGCGTACAACGGCTTTCCCGTGCTGGGCTCGATCCTCGCTCGCGACGGGTACCTTCCGCGCCAACTGCACACCAGGGGCGACCGGCTCTCGTACAGCAACGGCATCATCGCACTGGCTATCTTCGCCATCATCCTCATCGTCGCCTATCAGGCCGACGTGTCTTCGCTCATTCAGCTCTACATCCTGGGTGTCTTCGTGTCCTTCACCCTGAGCCAGATCGGCATGCTGCGCCATTGGAACAGGGAGTTGCGCACCACCGAGGACATGGATGAGCGGCGACGCATGAAGCGGTCTCGGGTGATCAACGGCATTGGGTTCGTGATGACGGGCAGCGTGCTGCTCATCGTGCTCGTGACGAAGTTCCTCCAGGGCGCGTGGATCGTCGTCCTGGCGATGCCACTGATCTTTCTCTTCATGCAGGGTATTCACCGGCATTACGAGCGGGTGCGCGAGGAACTCATCGTCGGTGACTCTGAGCCCGTCACGCTGCCCTCTCGGGTGCACGGAATCGTGCTGGTGTCCAAGCTCCACAAGCCGACGTTGCGCGCGTTGGCTTACGCCCGGGCTACCCGCCATGACACTCTCGAGGCGATCACGGTCAACGTCGACCGTGAGGAGACTCAGGCACTCCAGCGTGACTGGGAGCGACGGGAGATCCCCGTGACCCTTCGGATCCTCGACTCGCCCTATCGCGAGATCACGCGGCCGATCGTCGATTACGTCAAGGGCCTACGGCGCGAGAGCCCACGCGACCTCGTGACCGTCTACGTGCCCGAATACGTCGTCGGCCACTGGTGGGAGCAGTTGCTGCACAACCAGTCGGCCCTGCGATTGAAGACGAGGCTGCTGTTCACCCCGGGCATCATGGTGGTGAGCGTGCCGTGGCAATTGGTCTCATCCGACCGGGCGGCCGAGCGCGACGACGTCTAGCCGCTTGCTCGATCGGACGCGAAGAACGCGTCGTGCCACAGTGCGAGCATGAGCAGCACGAAGATCCGGCGGGAGTTGTCGGCCTTTCCTCCGGCGTGTTGCGCGGCGAGTTCCTCAACGACGTCCATGTCGAGGATCTCGCGCAGGAAGAGGCTCTGTCGGATCGGTGCCAGCACCGCCTGCGGGTCCTCGCGCAGCCAGTGGCGGAAGGGAGTCGGAAAGCCCAACTTGGCGCGTGCTTCCGTGGACTCGGGGACCCGACCGCGAAACGCGCGACGGAGTAGCCACTTCGTCGTTCCGTCGCGGTACTTCACGTCATCAGAGATGGCGACGCTGACGTCGGCCACCTCAATGTCGAGATAGGGAACGCGAAGCTCGAGTGAGTGCGCCATGGTCATGCGATCGGCCTTGGCCAGGATGTCGCCCCGCAGCCAGTAATGCATGTCGACGAGCTGCATGCGCCGCGACTCGGGAAGGTCATCGAAGCCGGGATACATCTTGGCCAGCTCCCGGCCGGGTGCCACGAGGGTGTCGTCGGCCACGGGGAACCTCAGCAGACGTCGCAGCTCCTGCGGCTTGAAGATATTGGCATTGCCGATGTAGCGGTCGTTGAAGGGCGTCATCGCGCGACGCAGGTAGTTGCGTCCTGGAAACGATCGACGGGACTGAGCGACCCTCCCCGCAAGCGCGCGTAGCGGGCGGGGGAGCCGGCGCACGCGATCCAGGTCCAGTGGCTCGCGGTAGATCCGGTAGCCACCGAAGAGCTCGTCGGCACCTTCGCCGGACAGGACGACGGTGACTTCCTCTCGTGCGGCTCGTGCCAGGAAGTACAGCGCGACGGCAGACGGATCGGCGACTGGTTCGTCGAAGTACCACGCGATCTGCGGGAGCACCCCCAGGTACTCCTCAAGCGCCACGTGCACCTCGTGGTGGTCGGTGCCGAGGCGGTCAGCGACTTCGCGGGCCTCGGCGTACTCGCTGACCTGGTCGAATCCCACGGTGAACGTCTTGACCGGGTCAAGCCCCTGTGCCTTGCGCTGCTCCTGCACGAGTGTCACGGTGATGGCGCTGTCGATGCCGCCGCTGAGGAAAGCCCCGACCGGAACATCAGCGATCAAGTGATGCTCGACGGAGTCCTCGAGGACCTCGCGTACGCGCGGAAGGAGCGCCTCAACGTCGCTACTGCCTGTGCCGTCGAAGCGATAGGTCCAGTAGGTCTCGATCGCCATGGCTCGGGTGCGAAGGTCAAGCACGCCATAGCTACCGGGCGGGAATCGGTAGATACCGCGAAAGCACGTCTCGTCAAGAGGGTTGTACTGGAAGGCGAGGTAGTTGGCGATGGCGTCGCGGTTGACCTCGCGCGGACAGGCAGGATCGGTCAGGAGGCTCTTGATCTCCGAGCCGAAGCTGACGACGGGGGAGCCGCTTGTCGCCTCGACTCGGTAGTAGAGCGGCTTGATCCCGAAGTGATCGCGGCTCAGGATGAGCTGGTCTCGATTGCGATCGTAGATGGCGAAGGCAAACATTCCACGGAGCCGACGCATCATGTCAGGCAGCGACGTGCGGCCGACGCGTTCGTAGAGGTGAATGATCGTCTCGGTGTCGCTGTGCGTCGAGAACGCCTGCCCCTGCTCGGACAGCCACTCGTTGATTTCGCGGTAGTTGTAGAGCTCGCCGTTGTAGACGATTCCCACGGAGCCGTCGGCGCTCCACATCGGCTGGTGGCCGCCCGCGAGGTCGATGATGGACAGCCGCGTCATGCCGAAGGCGAAGTCGTCGCCGACGTAGTCGCCGGAATCGTCCGGGCCCCGGTGGCGGATGACCTCGAGCATGGGCCCGATGAGGTGGCTCGTCTGGGCGCGGGTGCCGAGCACGCCGGCGATTCCGCACATGGAGCGTGGCGTCCTCTCGTCGGGTCCTGGGGAACGTAGCACGGGGGGCAGGTGTGTCCGGGGCACCGCGCCATGGGATATCTTGACGTCGAGATATTCGGAGCGGAGGCCCCATGGACCGGATGACGAGCCTGGATTCGATGGGGGCGCGCGAGTCACTTCGCGTGGGTGGCCGCGACTACGAGATCTTTCGTATCGACGCGGTGCCGGGTGCCGACACGCTGCCGTTCACGCACCGGATCCTGCTGGAAAACCTGTTGCGTACCGAAGACGGCGCCAACGTGACCGAGCACCAGATTCGCGCCCTCGGCCAATGGGATGCCACGGCGGCGCCGAGTGAGGAAATCCAGTTCACCCCGGCTCGCGTCGTCATGCAGGACTTCACGGGGGTGCCCGTCGTCGTCGACCTGGCGACGATGCGCGAGGCGGTCATCGACCTCGGGGGAGACCCCGATCGCATCGAGCCGCTAGCGCCCGCTGAGCTCGTGATCGATCACAGCGTGATCGCCGACTATTTCGCTCGACCTGACGCTGCCGACCTCAACGTCGCCCTCGAGTACGACCGCAACCGCGAGCGCTACCAGTTCCTGCGCTGGGGGCAGGGGGCCTTCGACGAGTTCAAGGTGGTGCCACCCGGCACGGGCATCGTCCACCAGGTCAATATCGAGTACCTCGCTCGCGTGATCATGGCGCGGGGCGGGCAGGCATACCCCGACACGGTCGTCGGCACGGACTCGCACACGACCATGGTCAACGGGCTGGGCGTGCTCGGGTGGGGTGTGGGCGGAATCGAAGCCGAGGCCGCCATGCTCGGCCAGCCCGTCTCGATGCTGATCCCTCGGGTGTTGGGCTTCAAACTGACCGGCAGCCTGCCTGAAGGAACGACGGCGACCGACCTCGTGCTTGTCATTACCGAGATGCTTCGTAAGCACGGTGTTGTCGGCAAGTTCGTGGAGTTCTACGGCGAGGGTGTGTCCGCCGTGCCGCTCGCCAATCGAGCGACCATCGGCAACATGAGCCCCGAATACGGCTCCACCGTGGCCATCTTCCCGATAGACGGCGAGACGATCGACTACCTGCGCCTCACCGGCCGTAGTGACGAGCAGGTTTCCCTTGTCGAGGCGTATGCGCGTGCCCAGGGACTCTGGCTCGACCCGCAGCGTCAGGCTCGCTATAGCGAGCACCTCGAACTCGATCTGGGCACCGTGGTGCCCTCGATTGCCGGGCCCAAGCGCCCGCAGGACCGAGTCGACCTGCGTCGCGCCCGTGACGCGTTCCGTGAGTCACTACCGACCTACGCGAGCGAGCCGCGCCCGGCTTCGGTCTCCTTCGACGATGGCACCACGTCGACGATCGACAACGGCGCCGTCGTCATTGCCGCCATCACGTCGTGCACGAACACGTCGAATCCGTCGGTGATGGTGGCCGCCGCCCTCGTGGCCAAGAAGGCGGCAGAGCTCGGGCTTACCCGCAAGCCGTGGGTGAAGACCACCCTGGCCCCCGGGTCCAAGGTCGTCACCGACTACTACGACCGCGCGGGCCTCACTCCCTACCTCGACAAGCTGGGCTTTGATCTTGTGGGTTACGGGTGCACGACGTGCATTGGCAATTCCGGGCCGTTGCCCGACGAGGTGAGTGAGGCGATCAACAGCACGGGCCTCGCGGCCGTGTCGGTGCTCTCGGGCAACCGCAACTTCGAGGGTCGGATCAATCCCGACGTGAAGATGAACTATCTCGCTTCTCCTCCCCTCGTGGTCGCCTACGCGATCGCGGGCACGATGGATATCGACCTGCTCAATGGTCCGATCGCGACAACCCCCGATGGTCAGGATGTCTACCTGCGCGATATCTGGCCGACTGCGGCGGAGGTCGAGGCGGTCGTGAATTCGGCGATCGACGAAGAGATGTACGCGTCGCGCTACGCCGATGTCTTCACCGGCGATTCCCGCTGGCAGGCTCTTGAGACGCCTTCGGGCGAGACCTTCGCTTGGGATCCCGCGTCCACCTATGTGCGTAAGCCGCCCTACTTCGACGGCATGCCACGCTCACCCGAACCGGTTCGTGACATCGCCAGCGCCCGAGTGCTCGCGCTGCTCGGGGACTCGGTGACCACCGACCACATCTCACCCGCTGGGTCGATCAAGGCCGATAGCCCCGCTGGTCGCTACCTCACCGACCATGGGGTCGCGCGCCAGGACTTCAACTCCTACGGATCGAGGCGCGGTAACCACGAGGTGATGATTCGAGGAACCTTCGCCAACATTCGCCTGCGCAACCTCATGCTCGATGGCGTCGAAGGTGGTTTCACGCTGGATCTCACGCGGAGCGACGCACCTGTTGTCCCGATTTATGACGCCTCCGTCGCCTACGCGGCCCAGGGCACGCCGCTGGTCGTGCTGGCCGGCACCGAATACGGTTCCGGCTCCTCGCGCGACTGGGCGGCCAAGGGCACGGCCCTGCTCGGCGTACGCGCCGTCATCGCGCAGTCGTACGAGCGCATCCACCGCTCGAATCTCATCGGCATGGGAGTCCTTCCCCTTCAGTTCCCGGAGGGAATGTCCGCGGAGAGTCTCGGACTCACCGGGCGCGAGACCCTCGACATCACCGGCATCACCGAGTTGAATGCCGGGCACATTCCCGCCACCGTGCACGTGGTGGCGACGCGCGCCGACGGAAGCACCGTCGAGTTCGACCCGGTCGTGCGCATCGACACGCCGGGCGAGGCGGACTACTACCGCCACGGCGGCATCCTGCAGTACGTCCTGCGCTCCCTGGTCTGACATGAAGCCGGCAGGCTGGCCGGTAGACGTGCCGGATCCGGAAGACCCAGCTTTCACCGACCGTGCGGTCGCCTGGCTCCTCGACCTGGGTCCTGCCGAGTGGCGCACGATGACCGTTGTGCGTGAGCAGCCCGTGCTCTTGGCCTTTCGTGCGCATGCCGATGTCCGTGCCCGCCTGGAGGGCGCGCGGGCGACCTATTCCTCGGCTCGCGCGGACCTGGGCGACACCGTGACTCCGCAGGCCCTGGAGGCTTTCCTGTCGGCCTTGGAGGCCGAGGGCGCGGCGTTGATCGCCCGTGAGCGAGAGGTGGGCCTGGTCGAGGAGGCCTTGCGCGGCCGCCGGTGGCGTCCCCGGCTGTGAGAAGCCCGATTCGCGCCTAGACTCCTGCCGTGGCGCAGTACGAGGGCAGCCTGCTGGCGGGCATCGACTCCCCGGCAGACCTTCGACGCATACCCGCCGACGACCTGCCGGCGCTGGCCACCGAGATTCGCTCGTTTCTGGTCGATCGGGTAGCCCGCACGGGTGGACACCTCGGACCCAACCTCGGTGTCGTCGAGCTCACCATCGCCCTGCACCGCGTCTTCGACTCACCGACCGACGTGATTCTCTGGGACACCGGTCACCAGGCCTATGTCCACAAGATGCTCACCGGCCGCCGCGATGACTTCGTCGCCCTCCGGCAGGAAGGCGGGCTATCGGGCTACCCGAGTCGCGCCGAAAGCGCCCACGACATCATCGAGAACTCACACGCGTCGACCGCTCTGTCCTACGCCGACGGCATCGCCAAAGCCTGGTCCCTGCAGGGATGCCTGGCCAGCAGCGATGGAAGCGGGCGCCATGTCGTCGCCATCGTGGGCGACGGAAGTCTGACCGGAGGCATGGCCTGGGAGGCGCTCAACAACATCGCCGCATCGGAGCGCCCGATGGTCATCGTGGTCAACGACAACGAACGCTCCTATTCGCCCACCATCGGCGGACTGGCCCACCACCTGTCGACGCTGCGCACGACCCAGGGCTACGAGCGCTTCCTCCAGTGGGGGAGGCGCACGCTGCAGCGCACGCCCGTGGTCGGTGCCCCCGTCTACGAAGCGCTGCACGGCATGAAGAAGGGCCTGAAGGACGTCGTAGCGCCCCAGGGCATGTTCGAGGACCTCGGACTCAAGTACATCGGTCCCATCGACGGACACGACATCGCCGAGGTGGAGCACGCGCTGTTGAGGGCGCGCGACTTCGGGGCTCCGGTGATCGTTCACGTCATTACCGAGAAGGGCAGGGGCTACGCACCCGCCGAACTCGACGAAGCCGATCGATTCCACGGCGTGGGCATCATCGATCCCGACACGGGAAAGCCGCTGTCGAGCGGGGGGCCGACCTGGACGGGGGTCTTCGCCGACGAGCTCGTGACGGTCGGTCGGGAAAACCCTCGCGTCGTCGCCATCACCGCGGCCATGCTCGGCCCGACGGGCCTAGACCGCTTCAGCCGCGCCTTTCCCGAGCGCACCTTCGATGTGGGGATCGCCGAGCAGCACGCGGCCACGAGCGCAGCTGGCCTGGCCTACGCCGGCATGCATCCCGTCGTCGCGGTCTACGCCACGTTCATCAATCGAGCGTTCGACCAGGTGCTTCTCGACTGCGCCCTGCATCGCGCGGGCGTGACCTTCGTCCTTGATCGCGCGGGCGTCACCGGCGATGACGGTCCCAGCCACAACGGCATGTGGGACATGACGTTGCTGGGCATGGTCCCCGGCCTGCGCCTGGCCGCCCCACGTGATGGCGCCACGCTTCGCGAGGAGTTGCGCGAGGCCGTGATGGTCGACGATGGGCCCACGGTCATCCGCTTCCCGAAGGGCGCGGTCGCCGACGACATCTCGGCGCTCGAGCGTCGAGAGGGCATCGACATCCTGCGGGCCGATCCTGATCCGGAGGTCCTCATCGTGGGCGTCGGCGCCTTCGCCGGCATGGCCCTCGACGTCGCCGATCGACTCGCCGATCAGGGCGTTCCCGTCTCGGTCATCGATCCCCGCTGGGTCCTTCCGGTCAATCCCGCCATCGCAGCCCTGGCGAGCGACGTGCGGCTGGTGGTCACCCTCGAGGACAACCTGCGCATTGGCGGCGTCGGCTCGGCAATCCGCCAGATGCTGGCCGACGCCGGTGTGCGCGTGCCCGTGCGCGACTTCGGCGTTCCGTCCGCCTTCCCCGATCATGCGACGCGGGTGCGCACACTGGCGGCCATGGGCCTGACCGCCCAGGACATCTCGCGCCAGGTGGTGGAGACCGTTGCGGCGCTCCTGCCCGATTCGAGCGAGAGCGTGCCCCAGGACGGCTAGGCGGGAGTTTCGGCAGGCGGCGCTGGCGTAGCCTGCAGTGCCTCGAGCAAGGGGTCGACCACCAGGTGTCGCTGCCAGGCCCGGACGCCGAGGGAGGCGAGAGCGTCGTCCACCTGCTGGGCCTCCAGGACCGCCGGCGGTCGCCAGGCGAGCCGGCGTACGGCGTCGGGGCTGACGATGTTCTCCACGGGCATCGACACGCGCTCGGCCAGATCGGCGAGGGCGGCGCGTGCGGCCACGAGTCGAGCGGCTGCCTCCGGATCGCGATCGGCCCACAGTCGTGGAGGTGGGGGACCGTCGCCGGGCAGGGTCTGGGGAGGCAATTGGGCGTCAGGAACCGCCAGTGCCTCGGTCAGCGCGGTGCACCAGCGACGCGCGTAGCGCTTGGCCCCCGGCTTGGTGAACTCCGGTAGGGCGAGCAGCGCCTCGCATCCGCTAGGCAGTGCGGTGGCCGCAGCGACGATCGCCGCATCGGGCAGGATGCGCCCCGGACTGATGTCGCGCTCGCGTGCGACCACGTCTCGCGCCTCCCAGAGTGATCGCACGATGGCTAGTGATCGGCGTCCGCGCAGTTTGTGCATGCCGGACGTGCGGCGCCATGGATCGGTGCGCGGTGCCGCAGCGGGCGCGGCAAGCACGGCGGCGAATTCCTCTTCGGCCCAGGGCGCCTTGCCCGTGGCGACGAGGTCGGCGGCGAGCAGGTCGCGCAACTCGAGCAGGACCTCGACGTCGAGGGCGGCGTAGCGAAGCCAACTCTCGGGCAGTGGACGAGTCGACCAGTCGGCGGCACCGTGCCCCTTGGCGAGGTAGAGCCCGAGTTCGGCCTCGACGAGGGGGCCGAGGCCGACGCGATCGCGCCCGAGCATGCGTGCGGCGAGTTCGGTGTCGAATATCCGGCGAGGCTCCAGGCCGATGTCGCGTAAGCAGGGCAGGTCCTGCGACGCGGCGTGGAGCACCCACTCCACGTCGACGAGCGCCGCCTGAAGTGCCGACAGGTCGCGCAGCGGGATCGGGTCGATGAGCCAGGTCCCCGAGCCGTGGCGGTGGAACTGCACGAGGTAGGCGCGCTGGCCGTAGCGAAATCCCGACGCGCGCTCGGCGTCGACGGCCACGGGGCCCGCACCGGATGCCAGGGCGTCTACGGCTCGGGCGAGGGCATCAGGTGTGTCGGTGAGGGGCGGAACTCCGTCGCGGAGTTCGACGGCGGGCAGGGCAGGGGGCTCGGGGGCATCGTCCTGCTCGGTCATCGGCTGCGGTGCGCGGGCGAGAGCACCGCCACTCCCTGCGGAAGGGGGAGCAGTCCTGCCGCCTGAGCAAGGAGTGCCGCCCATGCCTGTGCCTCCGCCCCCATGTCGGCGGGATCGCACAGCGGTGTCCAGGAGGCGCGGATCTCGACCTGCCCGGACACATCCCGGTCGCCGATGGTCCCGAACGACTCACTCATGACTCGGGTGACCGTGCCGCCCAAGGCGGTGCGGGGCCCGGCTGCCTCCAGTGCCTCCTCGAGCCAGGTCCAGGCCACGCCGGTCAGCAGGGGGTCGGCTGCCAGGTCGGGCTCGAGGACGGCCTTGACGAACGTGACCGCCCGGAAGGTGCCCTGCCATGCCTCGACGCCCTCGGGGTCATGGAGCAGCACGAGGCGCCCGCTGGCCAATTCCTCGTCGTCTTCGACGAACTCGGCCGTGATGGCCACCGCATGGGGGGCCAGGCGCTGGGGCGCCGGGGCCTCCTCGATCGAGAGCTCCGGCCGGTAGCGCACCTGCCGCAGGCTCTCCAGTGCGGCGGCAAACGAGGCCGGGGTGGTCACTCAAGCAGGGTACGACGCGTCCGGGGCCTTGCCCGGGCTGCACACGCCGGGACTACCCCCCGGCGGGCTCGTGCGTGAGGCAGACGCTGTTGATGCAGTACCTGAGGTCGGTCGGGGTGCCGTAGCCCTCCCCGGCGAAGACGTGGCCGAGGTGGCTGCCGCAGGCCGCGCACCGCACCTCCGTACGAACCATTCCGTGGCTGGTGTCCTCGATCTCGACGATGCGGTCACCGGCCAGCGGAGTGAAGAACGAGGGCCAGCCGCAGTGCGAATCGAACTTGGCATCGGATCGGAAGAGTTCGGTGCCGCATGCACGGCACGAGTAGATGCCGGAGGTCTTGGTGCCCACGTACTCACCGGACCAGGCGGGCTCCGTGCCAGCCTCGCGCAGGACCCGGTACTCCTCGGGGCTCAGCGCCTGGCGCCACTCCTGTTCGGAGCGTGTCACGGGATACGGCGCCCCATCGGGCGTGTGTCCATCTACAGTCGGCATGCGCCGAGAGTAGGCCGTCGCGGCAGCGGCGGCGCGTCGAGGGAGGTTCCGTGAGCGACATGCTCGACATTCGCAGTTCCTGGCTGAGCCAGGACGAGCTCGAGCAGGCGCGCGAGCGATTGCCGATCGTGTACGTCGAGGCCGTGCCGGTGCGCACCGATTCCTGGGGACGGGTCACCAGCGTGGGCCTGCTGCTGCGAGCGATGCCTGATGGATCGATCAGCCGAGCACTGGTGTCCGGGCGCGTGCTGTATGGCGAACTCATCCGTGATGCGCTGCTGCGCCACCTCGAGAAGGACCTCGGTCCGGTGGCCCTGCCGCGTCTTCCGGCATCGCCGACGCCCTTCACGATTGCGGAGTATTTCCCCGACGCGTCCGTGACTGGCTTCCACGACCCGCGCCAGCATGCGGTTGCCCTGTGCTACCTCGTGCCGTGCGACGGCGACTGCGTCCCGAGCCAGGAGGCACTCGACCTCACCTGGGTCGATCCCATCGAAGCGGCATCGCCGCTGTTTCAGTCGGAGATGACCAACGGTCAGGGCCGCATCGTGCGCCAGGCGCTGGCGTTTGCGGGAGTCCTCGACTAGTCGGAAAAGCGAGGCGGGCGCTTCTCAGACTTCGCGACGAGGGCTTCCGCGAGGTCAGGCTGGCGGAACGACGCGGCCATCAGGGTCAGGCTCTCGGCCATGCTGTCGCGCAGGCTGAGCCGGTCTGCGTCGTCAAGTTGTCGCTTCATGGTGGCCAGCGAGCGAGGGGAGCAGTTGGCGGCGACATCGGTCGCCCAATCGAGGGCGGTCTGCACGACGTCGTCGGTCACGGAGTGCACCAGGCCGACGCGCAGTGCCTCGTTGGCATCCACGCTGCGTCCGCTCAGCAGGATTTCGGCCGCACGCTGACGCCCGATCTGGCGGGGGAGCAGCCAGGCCACGGCGTACTCAGCGACGAGTCCTAGTCGTGAGAACGCCGAGATGAAGCGCGCTTGCGGCGAGGCGAAGCAGACATCGCCGGATATCGCCATGACGAAGCCGAGTCCGGCAGCGGGGCCGTTGACCGCCATGACAACCGGGATGCGCGTGGTGAGGGCGCAGGTCGGAAGGGTTTCGAAGGGCTGGTCGGCCGTGAAGGACTCCAGTGCCTCCGGGCCTTGGGCGAGCACGGACAGGTCGGCCCCCGAGCAGAAGCCGCGGCCGGCGCCGGTGACGACAGCGACGCGCACTCCGGGGTCGTCGTCGGCGCGGTGCAGCGCGTCCGCATAGGCGGTGCCCATGTCTGCCGTGATCGCATTGAGACGATCAGGTCGATTCAAGGTGATGAGTGCGACTCTGTCGCGCACCTCGTAGAGCACTGGGGCATCGGTCATGCCGTATTCCGCCCTTCCGTCAAGATCGCGTCCATCGCATCAGCCACGACCAGCGACCACTGCGGATCCGGTAGCCAGGCGCTGCGACCCTGAATCGCGCGGCTCACGTTTTCGACCATCAAGCGGTAGGGATCGACGGGTGCGAAGTGCTCAACGCGCTCACCGTCGCGGTCGAGGACGCGCAGTGCACTGGGCTGGAGCCAGGAGACGAAGGCGTCGTTGCCGGTCATCTCGATTTGCCCATGGTCGCCTTCGAGAACGAGCGACTGATGGTCGGGCTCCCGGAATGACCCGCGTATCTGCACCGGGACGCCACCCATGGTCAGGCGAGCACCGGCGGTGAGGTCGACTCCCGTGTCGGACCACAGCACCTCGACCTGCTCGACCGAGTCGAAGGGGCCGCCAGTGGCCCATGCGGCACCCGTCAACGGGTAGCAGCCCACGTCGAGAAGGGCGCCGCCACCGCGCGAGGGATCGAGCCGGTAGTTGCCATCGGCGACCCCGTGGAAGACGAAGGATGCCGAGTACGCGCGAAGAGGTCCGATGGTGTCGGAGGCCAGCAGGGCGGCGGCGCGAGCGGTGCGCGGATGCCACAGGTTCCAGGTGGCCTCGACGAGCAGACCCCCGGTGCGATCCGCGACAGCGCGCATCGCGCGCGCCTCGGTCGCAGTGCTGCCCAGGGGCTTCTCGCACAGGACGGCCTTGCCAGCCTCCAGTGCGGCGACAGCCCAGGGAAGGTGCCCGTCGTTCGACAACGCGATGTAGACGGCATCGACGTCGGGATCTTCCACGACGGCCGAGTAGTCAGCGTAGGCGCGGCCCGACGGTGTCAGGGACCGCGCTCGTTCGACGTCTCGGGCGGCGACGCAGACCAACGTGGCGTCGTCGGCTGAGTGGATGGCCGGGGCGATGGCTCGTCGAGCGATCCAGCCCGCGCCGAGCAGTCCCCAGCGGACGCGGCTCATGCGGGCTTCACGGGGAGCCCGCCGAGGCGGGCCGATTCCTCGGCGGCCTCCAGCATGGCCACGACCCGACGAGACTGTTCGCCGCGGACGCGCGGGGTGAAGCCGTATCTCAGGGCGAGTGCGAGGTCGGCGTGGAAGGGGTGAGCCTCCGAGTCGCGGGCGGCTAGGGTCGCCACGTCTCCGCTCGTTGAATGGCGTCGCACGATAGGCGGCGAGTCCGCGGCTGCGAGAACGTCCTCTTCGAGGGTGCCGATCGCGCTGCGCGAGACGACCGAGGCTTGACGCCAGTCACCGGTCATGGCCCCGCGGGTGCCGAGGACGTACCAGCGCGGCTTGAGCGCGGCGGCAAGGTCCGAGTAGATGAACGTGGCCTCGCGGCCGCCTGAGAAGTGCAGGGTCATTCGCGCGTGGTCGGCATTGGTGACGTCGTGCCAGACCCGCTTGTGATTCAGGGCGCTGACACTGTCGACCTCGCCGTCGATCAGGTCGAGGATCTGGTCCACGATGTGGGAACCCCAGTCGAAGAGGGCGCCACCGGACACGTCGGCGTCGGAGTGCCAGTAGTTGCAGGGATGACCGTAGCCACCGACAAAAGCTTCCACGTGGAAGACGTCGCCGATCTCCCCGGAGCGGACACTGTCGGCGATGAGTCGGTAGTCCGAATCGAAGCGCCGGTTCTGGTAGACGCTGGCAAGAAGCCCACGGGCGGCAGCATCGGCCAGAATCGCGTCGCATTCGCGGGTCGTGAGCGCCATGGGCTTCTCGACGACGACGTTCTTGCCGTGGGCCAGAGCTAAGCGGGCCCAATGGGCGTGGCTGTCGGGAGGCGTGGACACGATGACGACATCGATCGAAGGATCTTCGAGAAGCGACTCGGCAGATTGGTGCACGTGTGCGTCAGGGGCGAGGCCCAAGGCGGAGGCGATGCGTTCGGGCTTGGGATCACACACTCCTGCGAGCGCCAGGCCGGGAGTGCCCAGGATGGCGCGTGCGTGCTCGGCACCGATGGCCCCGTAGCCAAGGAGACCCACGCCGAAGTCACGCTGGTCTGTCGAGGTCTCGCGCGCCGCCACGACGCACAACTCGACGAAGTGCGGGTCTGACCATGACGGTGAGTCATCGGACACGGCGACGGCCAAGCTGCCGTCGTCGAGGCGCGAGATGAGGCCGTGTTCGGTCGAGCCGTACATGAATGTCGCCGCGGCACCGTTGGCAGGCAGGCCCGGGATGGGCGAGGCCTCGATGAGGATCTCGCCGCGGGGCCAGGTCGCCAAGGTCGGTCGCACGCGGACCTCATGACGGGGGAGGGTGCCGGATTGCGGGTCGCGCGGCATCTCGGCACCGCTGAGCAGTCGGACGTCCGCGGGCCACTCACCGCCGGGCCACGACACGTCGGGGAGGCGCGTCATGGGCTCACCCTAGAGCAGGGCGGGTGGGTACGGGCGCGCCGTCACCGAGGTCCTTGCCCGGGGAGATGGCGGGCCGTAGCCTGCGAGCCGTGATGCTTTCGATGTTCGTTCTGTGGATCGTGGTGTTCGCAGGGGTCTTTCGCGGTTGGCGGTGGACTCCCATCCTGGTGCTCGCCACCTTGGGATGGACCCTCGTCCTCCTGCGATTCCACATGACCAGCGACCTCGGTCTCGAGTTCTGACCATGCCATCGATGAGCCCCGAGCGCGCGGTCTTCTTCTCGCGCATCATCAACATCGTTGCGTTGCTCGGCCTGCTCCTCGTCCTGGCCGGATCCCTCCACCTGCAGTTTGGCATCGGTGAGCAGCCGTGCCCGCTGTGCCTCGTGCAGCGCTCAGGGATGATCGGCCTGGCCGTGGGGCCGCTCATGAACCTGATGTGGGGCATCCGTGCACGGCATTACGCGATCAGCATCCTCGCGGCCTTCGCGGGCGGCGCTGGCAGCGTTCGCCAGATCCTCTTGCACATCCAGCCGGGTGATCCCGGATACGGGCCCGAGTTCCTCGGCTGGCACCTCTACACGTGGGCGCTGGTCACCTTCGCCGTTGGCGCGGTGGGCTGCGCGGCACTGTTGATGTGGCAAACCCCCCTTGATGCCGGTGACACGGGCGTGATGGGCAAGCGTGGCCCCATGCGAGCCGCGAGCTTGTTCGTCGCAGCGTTCGTGACGATCGACCTGCTGATCATCGCCATCTCCGTCATTCCCGAATGCGGACTGGGCATGTGCCCCGATGACCCGCCCAACATCTCCGGGGTGGGCGACATGGGTGGTTGGATCGCACTCCTCGTCGTGGCCCTTGTCTCGGCTGTCATCGCGTTCGTCCTCGACCGCAAGCTGCCGGAGAAGCCCATACGGGCATGACGGGCGTCGCGTCCACCTGGACCGACGTACGGTCCGTGCTTCACGGGCCCTTCCGCATCCTCGCGTTCGGCCGGTTCCTCGACTCGATCGGCAGTGGCCTCACGCTGAGCCTGCTCGTGGTCTACCTCGCCGAGGTGCGCGGACTGCCGATCCTGACCGCCACGCTCGTGCTGTCGTGGATGGCCATCATCGGTCTGGCGGCCGTGCCTTTCGTCGGCACGCTCACCGATCGCTTCGGCCCGCGACCGGTGATGCTGGTCGCCATCCTCCTCGAGGCAGCAGGCGTGTGTGCGACTGCTTTCGTGACCACCGCCGGCCAGGCCTTTGCCGCTGCCACCCTGGTCTCCCTGGGTGCTGCCGGGGTATGGGGGCCCGCTGCGACTTTCACCGCGCGGCTCGTGCCCGAGGCGCAGCGTCCGACGGCATTCGCCGTTGGCTTCATGCTGTTGAACCTGGGCCTCGGGGTCGGCGGGCTCCTCGGCGCCCTCATCGTCGACATCGACCGGCCCCAGACCTTCCAGGTCCTGTACTTCGTCGATGCCGCGACGTACCTCACGTTCTGGCTGGCCATCGTCGCGCTGCGCGGCCATGGGGGGCCTCACGGTGATGCGGCCGAGCGTGAATCGGGGAGTTGGCGGGAGGCGCTGCGGGATCGTCGGCTGCTGGGACTTGTCGCGGTATCGCTGTCCCTCACCGTGTTCGGCTATGCCTCGATGGAGGCCGGCCTCGCCATCTACATCACGGCCGTCACCGGCGAACCCGAGAGCCTCATCGGCATCGTCTTCTTCGCCAACACCCTGACGATCGTGCTGGCTCAGATTTTCGTGCTCGGATGGATCCGCGGGCACTCGCGCGTCCGCATGCTGGGCATCGCTGCGGCCCTGTGGGGCGTTGCCTGGCTGCTGCTCATTCCCGCACCCCTCATCGGAAAGCTTCCGGCCGCGCTTCTGCTCGTGGCGTTCGGCGTTGTCTTTGCCCTGGGGGAATCGGTCTGGAGCCCGACTGTCCCCTCCTTGCTGAACGCCATTGCCCCCGACCACCTGCGTGGCCGCTACAACAGTGCGCAGTCGCTGACCTGGAACGTCGGCTCGATGATCGCGCCGATCATCGCCGGATTGCTGATCGGGGCGGGCGCCGGCATCGCCTGGGTCGCGATCATCGCCGCGGGGTGCGTCGTTTCGGCCGTTGCGGCACAACGACTGCGTCGAGGGTTGACCCCGGCGCAGGACGGGAGAGAGGCCTAGGCCTCGCCGCGTCGACTGTCGCCGTGGTCCCGCAGGGGATCGATGCCGCCGATGTGCTGCCCGAGTCGCAGCAGCTGCTCGTCAGTGAGGTCGTCGATATCGGCCCGAACGTCGGCGACGATCTTCGACGCGATGTCCTTGCGGTGATGCTCGAGGTAGGTCACGAGGTGATGGCTGGCATTGGCCTTGCCCGACCCGTGGCCCAGCAGGATGATCGCCGACGCGGATGCCAGGGCGCCGGCGAGGGTGCCCCAGTAGGCGTCACTGTCGTCGAGGTACTTGCCATCGACGTTGCCATGGTGGTGGTACACGTTGTGATAGCGCTTGCGCGGATCCTCGGCGATCACATGCTCCGGCTTTGAGAAGTCCTCTGAGTCAAGCGCGTAGATGCGCGTGCTGTGGAAATCAACAGCCGCGATGGCCGTGCGGCCCGAGAGGTCAATGGCGTCGGTGATGTCCTTCATGTCAGACCTCGTCTCCCGCCTTCTTGGGATCGAATCCGGCGTTGCGCAGCATGCGACGGAGATCGACGACCATCTGCGTGCCGATGTCCTTGTGCTGAGGGCGGTCGAACACCTCGGTCTCGGCACCGACGGTGATCTTGAACCGACCGTCGTGCCGCTCCTCGACGGTGCCGACGGCCTCGAGCAGCGACAGGACGTCGTGCCAGCGAATGTTGTGGCTCGTCGGATGGGAGAAGATCACCGTGAGGGTGTCCTGATGGTGGTTGTTGAGATGGAGGGGCTGATCGCCTTCTGCATGTGCCATGGCCACAGCCTCTCAGATGCGTATCGCCCTGCGATCGCCGGGCGGTCACCGCTTAGGCTGCCGCCGTGACCGAATCGCGGACCGCGCTGGTGACCGGGGCGTCACGCGGCATCGGCGCTGCCGTTGCTCGTGCGCTGGCGGCCGAGGGCTACCGAGTTGCCGTCCACTACGGCCGCTCGGGCGGTGCTGCGGCCGATGTGCACGCAGAACTCGATGGAGAAGGCCACCTGCTCGTCAGCGCTGACCTGAGGGACCCCGACCAGGTCCGCGTGATGGTCGACGAAGCCGCGGCTGCGCTAGGGGGAATCGACGTCCTGGTCAACAATGCGGGCGTCTTCTTCGCTCATCCCATCGACGAGGCTTCCTACGAGGAATGGCAGGAAGCCTGGCGGCATACCCTCGAGGTCAACCTGGTCGGGCCCGCCAACGTCACGTGGTGCGCCGTCCGGCACATGGGAGCCGGCGGTCGCATCATCAATGTGGGGTCGCGTGGCGCCTTCCGTGGCGAGCCGCAGAGTCCCGCCTACGGGGCCAGCAAAGCGGCGATCGCATCCTTCGGACAGTCCCTGGCGAAGTACCTCGGAAGCCGCGGAATCGCCGTCACGACCGTGGCTCCCGGATTCGTGGCGACCGACATGGCGACCGAGGCCATGGCGGGCGAGGGCGGTGCCGCACGTCGGGCGGAGAGCCCCTTCGGCCGGATCGCCGAGCCCGAGGAGGTGGCCGCTGCGGTCGTCTACCTTGCGTCGCCCGCAGCCGAGTGGGCCAGCGGCGGCATCGTCGACCTCAATGGGGCGTCCTACCTGCGCATGTAGGCGACGTCATCGTCCAGCAGGAAGCCGATGAGCAAGCGGTTGAACTCCATCGCATGTTCGATCTGCGTCCAGTGTCCGCACTGGCCAAACACATGAAGCTGGGCGTCGGGTATCAGTTCGAGTAGCCGCAGTGAAGTGGCGGGCGGGATGACCCGGTCCTCCCGGCCATGGAAAATGAGGGTCGGCGC
>NBNH01000266.1 GCA_004379115.1 Actinomycetales bacterium mxb001 | reverse complement strand
TCGGCTGATGGCGCGACGCAATCGCTCCCGGGCCCGAACGGTGTTCCCGTGTTGACGGGTGTGTCATCAGCCGACGCACGCTGACCGACGGATGAGGCGGCCGCCTTCGGTATCGGCGCGATGACCGACGAACTCGGGAAGATCAATCGCACATACGGGCTGAGTGCGGCAGGCGTCGCGGGGTAACCATCTGTCGCAGGATCGTTGTAGGAGTAGTTGTCCCAGGGAGCGAAGGCGAAGATCGTCGGCTCCATGCCATAGAGCTCGTTCCACACGTCAATCGGAGCGGTCAGGTAGGCCGTGAGCCCCGTGTCGCTGAAGCGGACCGTCATGCCGAGTTTGGTCGCCGCACTGCGCAGGGCGGATCGCTGAGCCGAGGTTGCGCCGAACGTCGCGGCCGCCTGCTTGACGGTCAGGAAGTTGCGGTAGCGCGGATTGCCCGGAGTCGAAATCGCCTGCGCGGCAGCGAGCAATCCGGCCCGGTCATACTTCAGCGCCGCGATGAAGGTGAGGGAGGCCTGCTCAGCCCGAGCAGCCTGCGGCGGCGTTGCCACCGCCGGCGCAGCCACGAACGCGGAGGCGACAAGCGCACCTACGGCCGCGCCTGCGACAAGAAGTCGAGCCAAGCGGTGCGACGCGATGTCGGATGGCATCCCTCGCTAGCCCCGACCCCGACCCGGCTTCGGGATCACCTTGATGAGTTCGTCGAACGTGAGCGCGCCGAGACCGGTTGCCTGGTCGTAGCCCTTGGTGGCGTCACAGCACGCTGCCTCAATGAAGCGCTGATTGTTGCCCTCCGTGACGTCGTAGAACGCCCGCCTATAGACAGTCGCATTCGACGCGAGGTTGTAGAGCAGCGGATTGATGAAGCCGAGCGGTCCGCGGCCGGCCTTGCGCTCCGCAGCGGCGATGAGCGCCAGGTTGGCGGCGACGAAGGGTGACGCTGCGCTGGTTCCCGTCGCCCCGAGCACCGACGTGCCCGACGAACCCAAGGCGGCGGCCCACCCAGGGAAGGCCGAGGCATGGGCTGCCACGTCAGGCACGAGTCGGCGATCTTCCGACGTCAGGGGACGCTGGTACCACGGCTGCGCATAGAGCGAGGGTCCGCCCGTGCCGGCGCCCATGGAATCATCGATAGGCGTGTCGTTCCAGGCGAACTCGCCCACGCGCGCGTTGCCCTTGCCCAGGACGAGGCGAGTCCCACCCACCCCGGTGACCCAGGGCGACGAGGCCGGGTAACCGACGGCCTGAATCCGCTGCTCGACGGGTGGATCAGCGGTGAACTGCGAGCACTCACTCGACCCGCCATCGCCGGACGCCGCAAGCGCGGTCACGCCGAGCACGGCCAGGAGGGCGAAGTGGTCGTCGGTGACCTGGCGGTGACTGGCGTAGGGGAGCAACTCGGGCTCGCACTCGCCGAAAGACGTGGTGACGACGTCGGGCATCGGCGTCACCTTCGTGGCGACGACATCGATCGCCTGCAGGAAGCTGAGGTAGACGAGTCCTGGTCCGACCTCGACGTAATCGATGCGCTCAGCAGCGGGCACGACGCCAGCGATGACCTGCACATCGAGATTGGCCTCGAGCTCGGCGTCCTCGCTATCCACCGTCACCGGACCCGGGATTCCGGGCCCTCCGGTGAACCGAATCGTGGGAGCGCGGTAGCCGAAGCAATTAGCCGCGTAGTCCGAGTAGGCCTGGGTCGGGGCGTAGCCGGCCGCCAGGTTGGCGATGCGCACCCCGGATCCGCGGAGACCACGGTCGTGCAGGGCCCCTGTGCCGTATGCCGTGTTGATCTGGTTGGGCGAATACGCAAAGACCTTGTCGCCGTCAACGATCGCAGGATTGAGGCAGTCAAGGCCCGGTCCGAACGGCGTTCCCTGGTTGTAAAGGGCATCGTCATCGGCTGACGCCCGAGGGCTTGCCTTGGACGGTGATGACTTCGTCGCTGGGGGAATGATCGAGGTCGTGGGGAAGACCAACCGCACATGCTTGCCAAGCGCAGCAGGGGTGGGCAGGAAAGCGCCTGTCTTCGGATCGATGTAGAGGACGATGACCCACGGATCGTCGGGTTCGAGAGCAGGTTCCATTCCGTAGAGCCGAGTCCACGTCGTGGCAGGTGCCGTGAGTTGCGCCGTCATGCCGGTGGCGCTGAATCGCACGGTCATGCCGAGTTTGGTCGCTGCCTTACGCAAGCTTGCACGGTCCTCCGCGCTGGCCCCGAACTCCGCGGCCACTTCCTTCACGGTCAGGAAGTTGCGGTACGCCGGTCCGCCCGGAGTCGAGATCGCACGCGCTGATGCGAGCAGCCCGGCTCGGTCGTAGTTCAAGGCGACGGTGAAGGTGAGCTTGGTGCCGTCGGCCTTCACGACCGGCGAGGGCGTGGCTACTGCCGGGGCAGCCACGAATGCGGAGGCGACGAGTGCTCCAGCGGCTGCGGCAACGAGAGCAATTCGGGCAAACTGAAACGTGGTTCGGCGCATGCCGAGACGCTACCCAAGAGGGCCGACGCCCGACGAGGTTTTGTGACAGCGACCCCTACTTCTTCTCGTGCGCGAGGTGGCTGCCCACCAGGACCACTGAGACCAGCACGAGCATGAAGACGGTCATGACGGAGTTCTGGAAGGCCGGTTCGAGACCGTTGAACTTCGAGTTCAAGTACATGATGAACCAGTTGCCGCCGATGGTCATGAATCCCAGGAAGAAGACCGCGAGGCCGAGGGTTCCGCCGGCGAACGTCCACTTCTGCGCGCCACCCCAGCGCGGGCACGAACCCGAGCGCTTCAGCCCCAGGATGCCGGCAACCAACAGGAAGATTCCGGTGAGCGACTCCCCCGCCATGATGCCGAGGTACGCCAAAACCTGGAACCACTCGGCATCAATGAAGCGGTAGCCAAATCCGCTGTTGGCCGGTACACCGTCACCGCTCAACACACCCTGCACGAAGGGCCAGTTGCTCGCATTGGGATTGGTCGGATTGGTGATGTTGTCGAATGCCACCATCAGGTAGTACACCGCAACCATGAGCACGAAGATCGATGTGCACACGCGTGCCATCCGCCACACCGACCAGCTAGACCAGCGACTCACGTCGGCAGCATAGGCGCTCAGGAACTACTCGAAGGCTTCTTGCCATTCGGCGTAGGGGACCTGGCCGTTGGGGCTGTTGGCGATGGCCC
>NBNH01000265.1 GCA_004379115.1 Actinomycetales bacterium mxb001 | reverse complement strand
CCGCGGTGTCGTCGGCCACGACGGAGCGCCAGCCGTGCTCACGAATGAGCTTGCGGCACTGGCCCAGGGCGTGGGTGTGACTGCGTACCGTGGTGATGTCTGCCTCACTCGCTCCGGGGACGGCCAGGAGTGCGAAGTGGATCGGCATGAAGTGCTCGCCGATGATGTGCAGGCCCGACTCGGGCAGCAGGTGATGGATGTCGGCGACGCGTCCGGCGATGGAGTTCTCGATCGGGATCATCGCCAGGTCGGCGGCACCCTCCTCGATGACACCGAAGGCGTCCTCGAAGGTCGGGCACGGCAGCGTGTCGAGTTCGGGGAAGACCTGGCGGCACGCGGCATCGGAGTTGGACCCGGGCTCGCCCTGGTAGGCGATGACCGAGGGGCTACCCGTCGACGACATGCGGGGAGCCTACTTGTCGCCGGACTTCCCGGCCGAGCGCGTGGCATAGGAGAACGCGGCGAGCGCGAGCACCAGGGCGCCGGCACCGAGGCCCGTCATCATCGTGGCCTCGGCATCCTTGCCTTCCACCAACTCGCCCAGGAAGACCACGGCGATCACGGCGACGACGACCCCGATGAGCTTGCCCTTGAGGTCGTCGAGCGAGTGGATCTGCAGCCATGCCGGCAGCTGAAGGTCCTCGTCGACGAAGAGCTCGTAGAGCCCGTAGCCGATGACGAGCAGGACGGTGGCCAGCAGGAGCGTGTCGACGGCGGCCAGGACCGACACGACCGACTCCTTGAGGTCGACGTCGGTCTGCACCAACTTGATGGCGGCAGCACCCATGTCCCACAGGCCGATGATGATGAGGATCAGGCCGCCGAGCAGGGCGCCGAGTGAGGGCAGCACCACGACGTAGCGTGACAACTCGATGATCCTGCGCACGCATGAAGGGTACTCTTCGACCGACTTCGGAAGGCAAGGAGCGCGCTATGACACCCGAAACCATCCTTGACACCCTGGATGTCGCGATCTACAGCAAGGATCGCCAGGGTCGCTATACCTACGCGAACCGACTCGTCCAGGAGATCTTCGGCGCCTCGCTGGCTGAGATCATCGGTCGAGATGACAGCGAGTTCTTCGACCTGGAGGTGTCCAATGATCTCAAGGTCAATGACGAGGCGGTCATGTCATCAGGGCAAGCGGTGAGCCGGCGCGAGCGCGATGTCGTCAAGGAAACAGGCGAGGAGCGCGTCTACTGGACGATCAAGGCACCGCTCAGGGATGGCGACGGCAACGTGATCGGGCTGTGTGGGATCTCCCTGGACATCACCGACGAGTAGTCGTCACCGGCGGGTGCCCGTCGTGGGCGTGCGGTGGGTCCTGGTGCTGGAAGCGCTTGAGCAGCAACCAGGCCACGACGCCGGCGATGGCGACGGTGACAGCCAGGACGATCATCGTGACCGCGAAGGACGTGCTGAAGGCGTACGCAGCATCGGGTAGTAGGGCGGAGTTGCTGGGCTTGCCTCCGGTTGCGGACCACTGCTCCAACTCGCTTCCCGCCGCCGGGCCGAGTTTGTTGCTCACGGAATTGCGCGTGAGCCCGTCGATGAGGACCGTTGACCCGGCAAGGCCCAGGGCGTACCAGAACTGACCCACGGTGGTGCGCGAAGAAGACACAGCACCGTAGTGCTTCTCGTCGGCCTCTTGAAGGAAGAGGCCGCCGTAGGGAATCGCGGGGATGATGAGGCCAAAGCCGGTGATGATGAGGGCGGGCAGGAAGATGAGCACGTTCGAGGGACGCGATATCGCCGTGACGGCGAAGAGCGCGAGGCCTCCTGCGAGGACTATCGTGCCGACGAGGACTGCTCCGCGCTGCGAGATGCGACCGGCGCCTCGCATCCGGCCCACCACTAGGGCCGCGACGATGCCCGCGAGCAGGAACGGCATCTGCATGAGGGACAGCGACAATCCCTTGAGGTCATTGGCGTACTGGAAGAGGTTGCTGAAGGACAGCAGGAGCACGCCGTTGCTGAAGTTAAAGACCAGGCCGACCAAGATCGCGGCAATGAAGATCGGCTCGCGGAAGAGCCGGATGGGGAATACCCCCTCTTCGCCCTTCTTGCGCATCCACAGCGCGAAGAGACCGAGGATCGCCGCACCGGCGATGACCGGGATGACGGTGAGCGGTGACGTGAGGCCGTTGGTGGCGTGGGAGACGCCGTAAAGGAACACGATGATCCCGGCGGCAAGGAGAACCTGGCCGGTGAAGTCCCAGGATCCCTGATGCGCAGGGCGCGGACCGTCCTTGGGCAGGAGCGCAAGCGCGAGCACGATGCTCACGAGGCTGAGTGCGGGCACGACGACATAGGCCAGGCGCCAGTCCACGCCCACCAGTGACGATCCGAGGAAGGTGATGACGAGAGTAAAGAGGCTGGATGCGGCGGTGAACAGGCCGAGGGCGGCGGGTAGTCCACCCTTGCCGGTGGCGAAGGTCTTGACGTAGGCGAAGGACGCTCCGAAGACCGCGCCGAGACCGACGCCCGCTAGTGCGCGACCGATGAGGTAGACGTAGACATCCGGCGCGACGGCGACGATGAGATCGCTCGCGGCGCTGAGAAGGAGCGCGGCGATGAGGATCTTCCGCCTTCCGAGGCGGTCGGCCATCATGCCCGTGGTGATGACGGTGGCGGCAAGGACGAAAGTGCTGATGCTCGCGGCGAGGGCGGACAGCGTGCCCATGTCGAGGGCCTTGCCTGCGGTGAGGAGTGCGGTCGAGGAGATGTTGGGGTCGGCGGATTGAATCGCGGCCAGCAGTCCGAGGAAGAGGAGGGGGATGAGGGGGCCCCGCTGATCAGCCATGCCAGGCCTCCTCGCCCCCGACGTAGGTGGCCTGGAACGCGATGTCGGCCCAGCCGCTCGGATCGGAGGCCCACGGGTTGCCATCCGCGACGCCGAAGTCGGCGGCGTTGCCGACCTTCAGCACGCCACGGTCGTCCGCATGGATCTGCCAGGCGGCGTTGGTCGTAATCGCCGCGAGCGCCTGTTCGGGGGTCGCGCACTCCGCCGCGTTGAGCACTTGGTCGTCGGCCTTAGTTCGGCGAAGGACGGCGGTGCGGGCGCTGAGGAGAGGATGCACCTCCGTCACGTTGTAGTCCGAGTGCAGGGAGGGGCGCAGGCCCGCCTTGTAGGCCGACGCGACGCGGTCGAGGCGACCGGCACGCTTCGGTCCCAGGATCGTGTCGCGGAACGCCGCACCCCAGTAGTAGAGGTGATTCATCAGAAAGCTCGGTGAGATTCCGGCGGCCGCCATGCGTGTCAGTTGATCGTCCATCGTGAACGAGCAGTGCTCGAAGCGGTGGCGCAGGTCATGGTTACCGTACGCCGGGAGGATCTCCTCCATGGCCTCGAGGACGAACTCCACGGCGGCATCGCCGTTGGTATGGACCATGACCTGCCAGCCATCATCGAGGCCGGCCTTGAGTGCCTGGCGCAGCGTCTCCGGCGTGTAGTCCGACTTGCCGCCGTTGTCCTCGCCCAGGTAGGGCTGCAGGAAGTACCCGGACCTGCCCTGGTTGGACCCGTCGGAAACCACCTTCCAGGCATCTGCCCGCAGCATCTCGTCGCCGCTGAACGGGGTGACCCCTGCGGCCTTCCACATCGCCGCGACCTCAACGGGTGTCTTGCCGGGCAGTACGGCGAACTGCGCGGTGGACACGCGCACGGGGAACCGCGCCTGGGCATTGAGCTGGTGCAGGAGCGCGAGCTCCTTGGGTCCGGCGAGTGCCCCCGTGGCAGCCTCGCGCACGGAGGTGACGCCCTGGGCGGCGCAGGCGGTGAGGATCTGCCGGATGTACATCGTGATGTCGGCCATAGAGGGCTGCGGCAGGCCCTTGAGGATCAGCTGCTCGGCCGGGGGCTCCCCAACGACGCCTGTCATCTTGCCGTCGGCGCGCTCGAAGGTGCCACCGGGTGGATCGGGTGTTTCATCGGTGATGCCAGCCGCTTGGAACATCAGGCTATTGACGTACATGAAGTGGCCTGAGGCGTTCCACACCAGCACGGGGTTGTTGGGTGCGAGCTGATCGAGGATCGACCGCGTGAGCACGGGCTCGCCGGGGTAAAGGCTCGGGTCGAAGTTCTTGAAGCACACCGGCTGCCCGCTCGGCGCCTTGGCGACGGCAGCCTTGATGGTGGCCGTCGCGTCGTCGAGGGTGGGGCACAACTCATGCGAGAGGTCGTTGTCGGGATACGTCAGCAGTGACGTCCAAATGTGCATGTGTGGGTCGATCAGTCCGGGGAGGATGAATCCGCCCGGCTTCAGCGTCGTCGTCGATGCCGTCACCAGGCCCTCGACATCTGACGTCGAACCGATCCCGATGATGCGACTACCGGAGATGGCCATGGCCTGAGCTGTCGGGGCGCCCGGGTCATTGGTGACGATGTCCCCCACCACGAGCAGGTCGGCGGTGGCGCCGGATGGACGCGAGGCCTCGTGGTTCGCAGGCGTGATCTGGTCGGGTGCGGAGGCCATCGCCGTGGCGAGCTTGGCGTGCGCGAGTTCCTTGGGATTGCAGCATGAGGTGCTCGACAGCATGGTGCTTGCTCCCCTTCGTTCGGGCCTGACGCTCGGCCGGCCCCTGATGCTAGGAGCGGTCACGGCCGCCCGCGCGGGGAAAGTCCGGTATCCCGCAGGGCCTCGTGAGCGAGAGAGGAGACTGCTGGCATGGCCAACCGCCTCGCCGACTCGACCTCGCCCTATCTCCAGCAGCACGCCGACAACCCGGTGGACTGGTGGGAGTGGGGCCCGGAGGCCTTCGAGGAGGCCCGGCGCCGGGGCGTGCCCGTCTTCATCTCCATCGGCTACTCGGCCTGCCACTGGTGCCACGTCATGGCGCACGAGTCCTTCGAGGACGACGCGACCGCACGGTTCCTCAACGACAACTTCGTGAGCGTCAAGGTCGATCGAGAAGAGCGACCCGACGTCGACTCCGTCTATATGGATGCCACGGTCGCGCTCACCGGCCACGGCGGCTGGCCCATGAGCGT
>NBNH01000264.1 GCA_004379115.1 Actinomycetales bacterium mxb001 | reverse complement strand
GCACCGTCGGTCGCGCTCGCCGGATGGCCTGAGGTGGATCCGGCGCTGCTCGTGCAGGACTCGGTGACCTGCGTCGTGCAGGTTGCCGGCAAGGTGCGCGACCGCCTCGAGGTCTCCCCGGATATCTCCGAGGATGCGCTGCGTGAGATGGCGCTGTCGTCCGATGCGGTCGTGCGCGCACTCGACGGCAAGGGCATCAAGACGGTCGTCGTTCGCGCACCCAAGCTCGTCAACATCGTCCCGGAATAGCGCGTGAGCAGGCATCAGCAGGTGGGCGCTGGACCCATCGACGTGCCCGACCTCGAAGCCGGCCCCGTGCTGTTGCGGAAGCACCGTCCCGACGACATCGACGACATGGTGCTCGCCTGCCGTGATGAGCAGACCTGGACGTGGACGACGGTGCCGCAGCCCTATGAGCGGGAGCATGCCGAGGCCTATGTGGCGCGAACCGTCGGCACCCCGGTCGACGGCGAGACCCGGTGGGCCATCGAGGTGGACGGTCGATTCAGCGGCAATATCGGCGCCATGCTCGATGGCGAGGGCCGTGCTGACGTCGGCTACTTCGTCTCCCCGTGGGCCCGGGGCCACGGGGTGGGGTCGGTGGCCCTCTGGCTCGTGTGCGACTGGGCCTTCCGCGAAGGCGGATGCGTGGTCGTCACCTGGAATGCCCTGGTGGGGAACACACCATCCCGGCGCATGGTCGAGAAAGTCGGCTTCCGCGTGCACCGCGATGTCTCGCGGCGCTACGTCGTTCAGCGCGGTGAGCGCGTCGATGTGTGGACCGCCGACCTGCTGCCGGAGGACCTCGTGTTGCTGGGCACCCTGCTGCCGTGATCGAGCTGTCGGCTGACGAGGCGCGGCGCGCCGCGCTGTGGGCCCAGGGCCTGCTGGGCAGCAAGGCGGTGCCCAAGTCGGAGGCAAGGCGAGAGCAGGCGGTCAGCTACATGCTCGAGCACCTCGGTGCCGTGCAGCTCGACACCATCTCGGTGCTCGCGAGATCGCACGAACTCGTCGCGTACGCGCGGCTCGGCGCGATCGGGCGCACCGCGGTCGAGTCGGCGTACTGGAATGGCGACTCGGCCTTCGAGTACTGGTCGCACGCGGCCTGCATCCTGCCGATGTCAGAGTGGCCGTGGTTCGCCTTCCGGCGGCGGCACTACGCGCGCCGCGGACAGCGCTGGCACGGCGTTCCCGCCAAGGCACTCAAGGGCATCCTCAAGCGCCTGCGGGATGAGGGGCCCCTCACGACCAAGGACCTTGGCGGAGCGAAGAAGAGCGGCTACTGGTGGGACTGGTCCGAGGCCAAGATCGCCATGGAGTGGCTGCTCGACATCGGCGAGGTCGTCGTGGCGCAGCGCACGGGTTGGCGCCGGGTCTACGACCTGCCCGAGCGCGTCGTGCCCGCGGCTCTTCGTGAGCAGCGGCGATGGGTCGATGCGGACGGCATCCACGGCCCGGACGATGGCGAATGCCTGCGACGGCTCGTCGGTCTCGGCGGCCACTCGGTCGGCGTCGGCACCGCCTCCGACATCGCGGATATCCACCGACTCGGCGTTACCGAGACCCTGGCGCATGTCGGCGACACCGACCTGGTGGAGGTGAGCGTGCGCGGGTGGGGTCAGCGAGCGTGGGCATCGTCGGAGGCGCTGGAGTGGATTGGTGGCGGCTCGCGCTCTCGCTCGCGAACGACCCTGCTGTCACCCTTCGACTCGCTGATCTGGAATCGCGATCGCATGGAGCGGCTTTTCGGGATGGAGCATCGCATCGAGGCCTACACGCCGTCGGCCAAGCGCGTGCACGGCTACTTCGCGATGCCGGTGCTGCACGCCGGACATCTCGTTGCGCGCGTGGATCCTGCGCGGGAGAAGGGCACGCTGGTGGCCAAGCGAGTGACTCTCGAGGTGACGAGCGCGGGC
>NBNH01000263.1 GCA_004379115.1 Actinomycetales bacterium mxb001 | reverse complement strand
ACGTGCGCGTAGACGAGTCCCTTGGCCACCGCTCGCTTCGTGGTGCCGTAGCGCCAGGGGCTGTGCGGGTCACCTTCCTCGTCACTGCGGGCGTGGTGGCGGCGATGGTCGGCGACCCACTGCTCGAGCGATCCCTGCACGGCGGTGGAGCCGGCGATCGCCAGGGAGACCGACACCCAGCGCGGCGCCTTGAAGGAACCGTGGGTGAAGTGCCGGTGGAATCCCACCGTGATGCCGCCGGCGGCGATGACATAGAAGACCAGCGCCAAGATGACGTCGGTCCAGCTCAGCCAGCCGCCCCAGGCGACCGGGATCGCGAGGACCACCGCGAGGAGCGGAATGGCCACGAAGAGTCCGATGGTGGTGCGCATGCCCCGAGCCATGGGCTCGGTGACCGGACGGGGTGCGGCGCGCTCCGCGGGGGCCAGGGTCACGTGTCCTCCTTGGGGGTCTGAACGAAACCTACGCCACCGTAACCTACGCAGGCGTAGCCAGTCCAGCCCCTCAGCGAAGGACGTCGGCGGGCTCACTGGGAGACTGTCCCGACCGTCCCTCGCCGGGGGCGGCTTTCCCGGCTCGTCCAATGGCAGGACAAGAGACTTTGGATCTCTGAATGGGGGTTCGACTCCTCCGCCGGGAGCGGGGTACCTGCGGCGATAGTGTTTCGGCGATGGCCGACCTTCCTGGTCGGCCCCTCCCCCCGGAGGTGCGTGCGCGGTGACCTCGGCAGCCCCCGTCGTCATCGTCCTTGCGGCCGGCGAAGGCAAGCGCATGCGCTCGGCTACGCCGAAGGTCCTCCATCGCATCGCGGGACGCAGTCTCGTCGGGCATGTCATCGAAGCTGCCGCCGCCATCGAGCCGGCCCACCTGATGGTGGTGGTCGGACACGGACGCGATGAGGTCGTCGCGCACCTCGACGAAGTCGCGCCGTGGGTCGACACCGTCGTGCAGGACGACCAGCGTGGCACCGGCCATGCGGTGCGGCTGGCCGTCGAGGCGCTCGCGGAAGCGGGTGCACTGTCCGATGGCCCGATCATCGTCCTCAGCGGAGACACGCCACTGCTCACCGGCGCCACCGTGTCCGATCTGCTGTCCCGCCACGTCGCCGACGACGCGGCAGCAACTCTGCTGAGCGCAGACCTCGACGATCCCGATGGCTACGGGCGGGTGGTGCGCAACGCCGATGGCTGGGTCGACCGCATCGTGGAGCATCGCGATGCCGACGAGGCCACGCGCGCGATCCACGAGATCAATGCCGGCATGTACGCCTTCCACCCCGCCGATCTCCTTCCAGCGCTGGGACTCCTCACGACCGCCAACGACCAGGGCGAGGAATACCTCACGGATGTCGTCGGACTCATGCGCGAGTCCGGGCGCCCGGTGGCTGCTCTGCGCGTGCCGGACTCCGACGAGATCCTCGGCGTCAACGACCGCGTTCAGTTGTCGGAGGCTGCGGCGCTCATGCGCGACCGAATCAATCGACGCTGGATGCGCGACGGCGTCTCGATGCTCGACCCGTCGTCCACCTGGATCGACGTCGATGTCGATCTCGCCGCTGACGTGACGCTGCTGCCGCAGACCTCGCTGCTTGGCCCCACGTCGGTGGCGTCGGGTGCGCGCATCGGTCCGGGCACCACGCTGAGTGCCTGCGAAGTAGGCGCCGATGCCGAGGTGCGCCACACCTGGGCTGACCTCGCCGTCATCGGATCCGGTGCCGCGGTGGGTCCCTTTTCCTATCTGCGTCCGGGCACGCGCATCGGCGACCGGGCCAAGGTCGGCGCTTACGTCGAGATGAAGAACTCCTCCCTCGGTGACGGGGCCAAGGTGCCGCACCTGTCCTACGTGGGCGATGCCGAGATCGGCGAGGGCACCAATATCGGTGCGGCCACGATCTTCGTGAACTATGACGGCGTCGAGAAGCACGCCACGGTGGTCGGACGCTACGTGCGGATCGGCAGCGACACGATGCTCGTCGCGCCGGTGACCGTGGGCGACGGCGCCTACACGGCGGCGGGGTCGGTCATCACCGACGACGTACCGCCCGGTGCCATGGCCGTCGGACGAGCTCCCCAGCGGACCATCCCCGGGTGGGTCGCCCGGCGACGCGCCGATTCGGATTCCGCCCGAGCGGCGGCCGAGGCCTTGGCACAATCACCCGCACCCGGCGAAGAGGAGAATCGGTGAGCAACCACCTCACAGTTCCGCCCAACAAGCGACTCGTGCTGCTCAGCGGTCGCGCGCACCCGCAGTTGGGCATGGAGGTGGCCGACCACCTGGGCACCGAACTCTGCCCCGTCTCCGCCTACGACTTCGCCAATGGCGAGATCTTCGTCCGGTTCCAGGAGTCGGTGCGCGGCTGTGATGCCTTCGTCATTCAGAGCCACACCACGCCGATCAACACCTGGATCATGGAGCAGCTGATCATGGTCGATGCGCTGAAGCGGGCGTCGGCCAAGCGCATCACGGTGATCGCGCCCTTCTACGGCTATTCGCGCCAGGACAAGAAGCACCGTGGACGCGAGCCCATCTCCGCTCGCCTGATGGCCGACCTGTTCAAGGCGGCGGGTGCCGACCGTCTCATCACGGTGGACCTGCATACCTCGCAGATCCAGGGCTTCTTCGACGGTCCTGTCGATCACCTCTTCGCGCTGCCGCTCCTGGCCCAGCACGTGTCCTCCCGCGTCGACCGTGACCGCATCACCGTGGTGTCGCCCGATGCTGGCCGGGTGCGCGTCGCCGAGAAGTGGACCGACATCCTCGGGGCGCCGCTGGCCATCATCCACAAGCGTCGTGATCCGGACACTCCCAACGAGGTTCGCGTCTTCGAGGTGGTCGGCGATGTCAAGGATCGGGTCTGCGTGGTGGTCGACGACATGATCGACACGGGCGGCACCATCGTGAAGGCCGCCGACACGCTCTTCGACAACGGCGCGGCCGAGGTCATCGTCGCGGCGACCCACGGCATCTTGAGCCCGCCCGCCGCCGAGCGCCTCGCCGCCTCGCGCGTCAGCGAGGTGGTCGTCACCAACACGCTGCCGATCCCTCCTGAGCGCCAGTTCGAGAAGCTCACGATCCTGTCCATCGCCCCCCTGCTCGCCAAGGCGATCTACGAGGTCTTCACCGATGGCTCGGTCACGAGCATGTTCGAGGAGACGGAGCAGGTGTCGGTCGCCCCGTAGGCATCGGATAGGCTCTGGGCGCTCCTCGGCGAGGGTGCCCGGGCGGTCGCGACGCGGCTTCCCACACCGTGATCGACGTGGCTGTCGGTCATCGCCGCGGAGCATGACCGGACAGCACCCGAGGAGGACCCGTGAACGTGCGCCTAGAGGCGGAGCCGCGCTCTGATTTCGGCAAGGGAGCCGCGCGCCGACTGCGCCGCGATGGTCGGGTACCCGCCGTGCTCTACGGCCAGGGCACGACCTTGATCCACGTGTCCCTCCCGGGTCACGAGCTCGAGCAGGCCTTGCGCAAGCCGAAGGTCACGCTCGAGATCGTTCAAGGGTCGGCGACGACTCTCACCAAGCCCCGTGACATCCAGCGCGATCCGGTGAAGCGCACGCTCGAGCACATCGATCTGGTGATCGTGTCGGCGGCCGAGGCGCGCGAGCGCGCGGCCGAGGCCGAGGTGCTGGTCGCCGAGGCTGCAGCCGCAGCCGAGGCCGCTGCGTCCGCTCCCGCATTCTCCGGGCCCCGCGACGAGCCGGCTGACGCCGTTGCCGCTGCCGACACCGCAGGTGGCGACGAGGCTGCTGAGAAGCCGGCCGACGAGTCCGGCGACGACGCCTGATCCGCTGTGGATCCGTGGCTCGTGGTGGGCCTCGGCAATCCGGGACCTGAGTACGCGCTGACCCGCCACAACGTGGGCGTCATGGCCGTGGAGACTCTGGCCGGACGCTGGGGAGGTCGCCTCTCTCCTCACAAGTACACCCGCTGCGAGGTCTTCGAGGGCCGCTGGGCCGGCCACAAGGTCGTCCTAGCGCGCGGCCGCTCCTACATGAACGAGTCGGGCGGACCCGTCGCCGTGCTCGCCGATCACTTCGGGGTCGACGCTGAGCGCGTCCTGCTGGCACACGACGAACTCGACATCCCGTTCGCTGCCCTGCGCGTCAAGCAGGGCGGTGGCGACAATGGGCACAACGGACTGCGCAGCGTACGCCGCTCGCTCGGCACCGGCGACACGGTGCGACTGCGCATCGGCATCGGACGCCCGCCGGGGCGCCAAGACCCCGCTGACTTCGTCCTCCGACCGTTCACAGCAAGCGAGCGGGAGGAATTGCCGCATGTGCTCGACCGGTGCGCCGATGCCATCGAGTGTGTCATCGCTGACGGTGTGTCTGCGGCCCAGAATCGCTACAACGCCGACCCGGAGGCAGGAAACGAATGACCAGCAGTGACATGGACGTGTCCGCCAGCGTGGCGGCTGAAGCAGGGCAATTGCTCCTCGCGCTGCGCGAATCCTTCGGTCCGGTAGACGACAAGGAGCGCGCCAACGAGCTGCGCAAGCAGGCCGACCGCGCTTCGCACGAACTCATCGTCGAGCGCCTGGCCGCGATGCGGCCGGGTGACGTCGTGCTCAGTGAGGAAGGCGCCGATGACCCTGTGCGCCTCACCGCAGATCGGGTCTGGATCGTCGACCCCCTCGACGGCACCTGGGAGTACGGCCAGGGACGCATCGACTTCGCCGTGCATGTGGTGCTGTGGAATCGCGATCCGCAGGCGCCTGGCGGAGGTGTGCTCACTGCCGGCACGGTCGACCTGCCCGCCCAAGGGCTCTCACGCCAGGTCGCAGATGCGCCCCTGCCCACTCGCGGTCTGCCCGACGACCGTGCCGTGCGGATCGTCGCCTCGCGCACTCGCCCGCCCGCCACGCTGGACGCAGCGGTCGCGCTGCTGTCCGAGACGCTCGCCGAGCGCGGACACCACCATGGCGTCGAGGTCATGGACGTCGGTTCGGTCGGCGCTAAGGTCAATGAAATTCTGTCGGGGCGGGCCGAGGCTTATGTGCACGACACGGGCTTCTACGAGTGGGATGTCGCAGCGCCGCTCTCCGTTGCCCACGCGCAGGGCCTCACCGCCTCGCACGTCGACATGTCGCCCATCGCCTTCAACCAGCCCCGCCCCTACGTCACGGATCTGCTCGTGGGCATTCCCGCGCTGGCCGAGGACCTGCGCGACGCGATGCGCCGCGCGGCCGCGGGTGGTGCATGACCCTGCAGGGGCTCCTTCCCCTCCTCGAGCGCATTCCCGGCGTCGAGGACGTCGGCAATGCGTCCCGGCGTTCGGACCTGCATGTCTCGGCCATTCCCTCGGCGCGTCCGGTCATCGCGGCGACGGCCTGCCAGTCGACCTCCGGGGTCGTCCTCGTCATCACCTCCGGTGCCCGCGAGGCTGAGGACCTGGCGCTCGCCATCGACGACCTGCTGGGTCCGGGCACAGCCGTGGATTTCCCCGCGTGGGAGACGCTCCCGCATGAGCGACTGAGTCCGTCCGCCGACACGGTCGGTCGCCGACTCGACGTCCTGCGTCGGCTCGCGCAGCGCAGTCCGAGCGATGAACACGCGCGCGACGTGCGCGTCGTCGTCGCTCCCGTGCGCGCGGTCCTGCAGCCCCTTGTCGGCTCATTGGGCCGACTAGCCCCGCTGCGCGTGCGGGAGGGGGAGACCCTCGAACTCGACGATCTCATTCGCGACCTGGCGGCGCGGGGCTACGAGCGCACCGACCTCGTCGAGAAGCGCGGTCAGTTCGCGGTGCGCGGTGGCATCGTCGATCTCTTCCCCCCGGTCGCGGAGCATCCGGTGCGCATCGAGTTCTGGGGCGACACCGTGGAGGAGATTCGCACCTTTGCGGTCGCTGATCAGCGTTCGCTCGCGCACGTGCCCGACGGCATCGATGTCGTGGCCGTGCGTGAGATCCCCCTGACCGACTCCGTGCGGGAGCGTGCCCGTGCCCTGGCAGCGGCGCACCCCTCGCTGTCCGACGTACTGCTGCGTATCGCCGATGGCGTCGCCGCCGATGGCATGGAGGCACTGGCTCCCGTGCTGGTGGACGACCTCGAGCTCCTCACCGACTCGCTGCCGGAGAACTCACTCGTGCTCGTGTGCGATCCCGAGCGTGTTCGGGCGCGTGCCGATGAACTCGAGCGAACATCGCAGGAGTTCCTCGAGGCCTCCTGGCACAACGCGGCAGCCGGACCTGTCGGCAGTGGCGCGGCACCCCTCGATCTCGGACCCCTCGACCTGTCGGCAGCGGCCTATCGGTCGATCGACGACGTCGCCTCGTCCGCGCGATCCCGAGGACTGGGGTGGTGGACGACCGATCCCTTCATTCGCGAGGTCGAGGGCGACGTCGTCATCGACGCCCGCTCGGTCGACGACTACCGCGGCGACCTCACTCGAGCGCTCACGGACATTCGCAGCTGGCAGGCATCGGGCATGGCCGTGGTCCTCGTCGCCGAGGGGCACGGGTCAGCGGAGCGACTGTCGCAGTCGCTCTCCGACGAGGGCATCGCCGCGCGCGCGACGGATCAGGTGGGCGCTGCCGATGGCGTCGTGACGGTCGGCACCGGTCGACTGTCGGAAGGCCTCGTCTCCGTCAGCGGCGGGGTCGCGGTCCTCACCGAGACCGACCTGCTGGGACAGCGGGCCGCCACCCGCGACCTCGTGCGCATGCCGTCGCGCCGACGCCGCACCATCGATCCGCTGCAGCTCACGCCGGGTGACTTCGTCGTCCACGAGCAGCACGGCGTGGGCCGCTACGTCGAGATGACCCAGCGAGTCGTGGGCGGTGCCACCCGCGAATACCTCGTCATCGAGTACGCGGCATCCAAGCGCGGCCAGCCTGCCGACCGCCTGTACGTCCCGACCGACCAGCTCGATCAGGTCAGCCGATACGTCGGCGGCGAATCGCCGAGCCTGCACCGTCTCGGTGGCGCGGACTGGCAGAAGTCCAAGAGCCGTGCGCGCCGTGCCGTCCGGGAGATCGCCGGCGAACTCATCCGTCTCTACGCGGCTCGCATGTCGACGTCGGGCCACGCGTTCGGACCCGACACGCCCTGGCAGCGCGAACTCGAGGACGCCTTCCCCTACATCGAGACCCCCGATCAGTTGGCCAGCATCGACGAGGTCAAGGCCGACATGGAGCGTGTCGTTCCCATGGACCGCGTCATCTGCGGGGACGTCGGCTACGGCAAGACCGAGATCGCGGTGCGCGCGGCCTTCAAGGCCGTGCAGGACGGCAAGCAGGTGGCGGTGCTCGTGCCCACCACGCTGCTGGTCCAGCAGCACCTTGCGACGTTCAGTGGTCGCTACGCGCCGTTCCCCGTCAAGGTCGCCGCCCTGTCACGTTTCCAGACCGATGCCGAGGTGCGCGAGACCTTGAAGGGGCTCGAGGACGGCACGGTCGATGTGGTCATCGGCACCCACCGCCTGCTGACCCCCAGCGTGAGGTTCCGCGACCTCGGCCTCGTCATCGTCGATGAGGAGCAGCGCTTCGGCGTCGAGCACAAGGAGCACCTCAAGGCCTTGCGCACGTCCGTCGATGTCCTGACGATGTCGGCGACGCCGATCCCGCGCACGCTCGAGATGTCGCTAACCGGAATCCGCGATATGTCGACGATCCAGACTCCGCCCGAGGAGCGGCATCCGATCCTCACCTATGTCGGTCCCTACGACGAACGCCAGGTGGCCGCGGCGATCAGGCGCGAATTGCTGCGCGACGGCCAGGCGTTCTTCGTCCACAACCGCGTCGAGTCGATCGACAGGGTGGCTGCGAAGTTGCGCGATCTGGTTCCCGAGGCCCGCATCGGTGTCGCCCACGGCCAGATGAACGAGCACGAGCTCGAACGTGTCGTTATCGACTTCTGGGAGCGGCGGATCGATGTGCTGGTGTGCACCACGATCGTCGAGAACGGCATCGATATCGCCAATGCCAATACGCTCATCATCGACCGGGCTGACGCCCTGGGCTTGTCGCAACTCCATCAGCTCCGTGGTCGCGTGGGGCGAGGTCGCGAACGCGGCTACGCGTACTTTCTCTACCCGGCCGAGAAGCCGCTGTCGGAGTCGGCGTACGACCGCCTGTCGACCGTCGCGCAGCACACCGACCTGGGTGCGGGAATCCAGATCGCCATGAAGGACCTGGAGATCCGCGGCGCGGGGAATCTGCTTGGTGGCGAGCAGAGCGGCCACATCGCGGAAGTGGGTTTCGACCTCTACGTCCGGCTTGTCGGCGAGGCCCTGGCTCAGGTGCGCGGCGAGACGGCGACGGTGGAGCAAGAAGTGCGCGTGGAGTTGCCGGTCAACGCGCATATTCCACACGACTACATCGCCGAGGAGAGGCTCAGGCTCGAGGCGTATCGACGGTTGGCCGATGCCCAGACGAGAGAGGATGTCGAGGCCGTCGCCGAGGAACTCCTCGACCGTTACGGACCGCTGCCCGATCCGGTGTCGGCACTGCTCGAGGTGGCCCGTTTCCGCGGGCGCGCGCGTCGTGCGGGCCTGGACGAGGTCGTGCTCGCTGGTGCGCAGGTGCGGTTCCATCCGGTCGAGCTCCCCGAATCCCGTGCTTTGCGCCTCGCTCGCCTGTACCCGGGCACCGTCGTCAAGCCCGCCGTCCGTACGATCCTCGTGCCGCGACCCACGGAGGCGGGAGCGGCCCGGACCTCTCGAGGCGACGGGCTGCGCGACCTCGACCTCCTCGCGTGGGCGGCGGAGGTCATCGGGGTCATCGACCCCTCGACGGACGACGGGAGTGCGACGTGAAGGCGCGTGGACAGGTGAACCGGATCGCCGGAGCCGTGCTCGGTGCGATCGTCCTCGCTGCTGTGGCCACGGGTTGCGCGTCGACCCCGAGCGCGGGCGCGGCTGCGACGCTTGGCTCGCGCGAGATTGCCAACGACACGGTCACCTCCCAGGTCAACGAGATCCAGCAGCAGCGTGGCGTGCAGGTCGGCGCCGCTGATGCTGCTCTCGTGACCGAGGTCCTGCAGCGCATGATGATCACCGACCTGGTCGACGAGGCAGCCGTGCGCAACGGTGTCGTCGTCACGCAGGGGCAGGTCGACCAGGCGATGAGCGAGGCCGCGACCCAGCTCGGCGGCAAGGACCAGTTGATCTCCGTCTTCCTCGACAGCAACGTGCCCGAGTCGGCGATCCCCGGCCAGTTCCAACTGTCGCTGCAGGTCGAGGCCCTCGGCGCACTCCTGGCTCCCGATGCCGATCCCAACACGCGACAGCAGGCCGTCTTCGGCTACGCCGTCGACCTGGGCAAGGAACTCGACGTCCGCGTCAGTCCGCGCTACGGCTCCTGGGTGCCCGATCAATTGCAGCTCGGGCCCGCGCCCACCGACCTGTCGACTCCGCAGGCACCGCAGGTCGATCCGCTCGTCGGCCTGGTTCCGTCCGGCTGAGCGATGACGGACAGTCGCGACAGCCTGCGCGAGCTCGTCCGTGTCATGGACCGCCTGCGCTCGCCGGGGGGCTGCCCATGGGATGCGCGCCAGACGCACCACAGCCTCGTGGAGTACCTCGTCGAAGAGGCCTACGAGACCGTCGAAGCCATCGAGGCTGGTGATCGCGACGACCTGCGTGAGGAACTCGGTGACCTGCTGCTCCAGGTGGTGTTCCACGCCCGCATCGCCCAGGAGGACGCCGACGATCCCTGGGATATCGACGATGTCGCCGACGGGATCGTGCGCAAGCTCATACGCCGCCACCCGCATGTCTTCGCCGACGCCTCCGCCGATACCGCCGAGGAGGTCGAGGCTCGCTGGCACGAATTGAAGGCCGCCGAGAAGGGGCGAGCGTCGGTGACCGATGGCATCCCGCCATCGCTGCCGGCGCTGGTCCTGGCGGCGAAACTCCTCGCCCGCAGCGAGTCCCTGACCGTCGAGGTCCCCGGGCAGCCCTCCGCCGACGTGGTGCTGGCCGACCTGGAGTCGGAGGAACAGCTCGGCGAGTTGCTCCTCGGGGTCGTCGCTGCCGCGCGTGCCCGGGGCTGGGACGCCGAAGCGGCCCTGCGCGGCGCTGCACGCCAGCAGCGCGATCGGATCCGGCGAGCCGAGTCGACGTGACGTCCTCGTCCGCATCCGCCTTCACTCGGCTGGCGCGCAGCACGATCGATGACCTGCTCGAGGCGGATCCGATCAGGGCGACCGGCCTGGGTGATCATCGGTTCGACAACCTGCTCCCATCCTGGGATTCCGCGGCTATCGATGAGATCGTCGTGCGCCTCGAGGATCACATGACACGCCTCGACGCGGTGGATGACGTTGCCCTTCCGCGTGATGAGCACGTGGACCTCGAGATCTTGCGTGCTCGGGTGGCGGCCCGGCATTTCGATCTCAGCGAGGTTCGTCGACACCGCTGGGACCCCCTGATCTGGGATCCGGGCACGGCCATCAGGCAACTCGTCGTGCGCGACTTCGCTCCGGCGGACGAGCGCTTAGCCAGTGTCGTGGCGCGGCTCCAGGCCGTTCCGGGGTACCTGGCCGAGGCGCGGTCCACGCTGACCGACATGTCGGCACTTCACGTCGAGACGGCGCTTGCCCGCTCGGCAGGGTTCGCCGGTGTCGTCGATGAAGCCGCGCAACTGGCGGGCGCGGCACCTCCCCGAGAGTTCGCCGAGGCGGCCGAGACCGCCGTCGAGGCCGTATCGACGCACGCGGCCTGGCTGGCCGACCGACTTCCGGATTCGCGCTGGGATCCGCGCCTCGGCGTGCGCCTGTACAGCGCAGCCCTGTGGCATCACCTCGACGAGGAACTCACCCCCGTGCAGGTCTTGGAGCGGGCGGAGGCACACCTTGACGAGGTCAATGCCCAGCTGCGCGAGACGGCAGGGGAGTTCCTTCGCGAGTCGATCCGCAGCCCCGACATCGTGCGCCGCGCGCTCGCGCGCATCGCCGACGATGCGCCCGTGACGGATACCGGCGTCCTCCCCGAGGTCCGCGGCGCGCTCGACCGGCTTACATCGTTCGTGCGCCAACGCGACCTGGTGACGATTCCCGCTGGTGAGACCGCGATCATCGAGATGCCCGAGATCCACCGTGGCGTCGCCGTTGCCTACTGCGATGCCCCCGGGCCCCTCGAGCGTGCGGATGTCCCCACCTACGTGGCCGTCGCCCCGACACCGGCTGACTGGAGCCTCGACCGCGTCACGTCCTTCTACCGTGAATACAACGGCGTGCTCCTGCACGACCTCACGGCACATGAGGCCATGCCGGGTCATGTCCTCCAACTGGCCCATGCGCGTTCCATTCGAGACACCTCACTCGTGCGCAGTTTCGGCATGAGCGGCGTCTTCGTCGAAGGGTGGGCGGTCTATGCCGAGCACCTGGTCTGGGAGCGTGGCTACACCCCCGACGACCGCCCCGATGCCGCCCTCCGTCTGCGCCTGCAGCAGTTGAAGATGCAGGCCCGCATGACGCTCAACGCGATCCTGGATGCGCGAGTGCACGGAGGCGATATCGATGAGCCGGCCGCCATCGAACTGCTGATGCGGCGCGGATTCCAGGAGGAGAGCGAGGCGGTCGGCAAGTGGCGGCGGGCCCTGCTGACTGCCGCGCAGTTGCCGACCTACTTCGTGGGGTGGATGGGCGTGCGGAGCATCGTCGATGACCTCCGCGTGCTGCATCCGACGTGGAGCGATCGCGAGATCCATGACCTGGTGCTGTCACACGGCTCTCCCGGACCCCGGCATCTTCGGGCGCTCCTCGGACTGTGAGCGCCGGTCGATAGGGTTTGGCCATGGCCACGATCGACGACGTCATCGCACGCGAGATCCTCGACTCGCGCGGAAACCCCACGGTGGAGGTCGAGGTTGTCCTCGACGACGGCAGTGGCGCACGCGCGGCGGTGCCCTCTGGCGCATCGACCGGAGCTTTCGAAGCGGTCGAGCGCCGTGATGGTGATGCTGCCCGCTACGGCGGCAAGGGCGTGCTCGACGCCATCGCCGCGATCGAGGACGAGATCGCGCCCGAGGTCCTCGGGCTCGATGCCTCCGAGCAGCGCCTAGTCGACCAGGTCATGCTCGACCTCGATGGCACCCCCAACAAGTCACGCGTCGGGGCCAACGCGGTGCTGGGAGTCTCTTTGGCCGTGGCCCGGGCGGCCGCTGTCTCGGCTGGGCTTCCCCTGTTCCGCTACGTCGGAGGGCCCAACGCCCATGTCCTTCCGGTCCCCATGATGAACATCCTCAACGGTGGTGCCCACGCCGACACCGGCGTCGACATCCAGGAGTTCATGGTCGCGCCCATCGGTGCGACGACGTTCGGCGAGGCGCTGCGCTGGGGCACCGAGACCTATCACGCGCTCAAGTCGGTGCTGAAGGAGAAGGGCTACGCCACCGGCCTTGGCGACGAGGGGGGATTCGCACCCGGACTGCCTAACAACCGAGCGGCGCTTGATCTCATCGCCGAGGCGATCGGCCGCACAGGTCTCACGCTCGGTCGCGACATCGCGCTCGCCCTCGACGTCGCGTCCACCGAGTTCTACCGCGATGGCTCCTACGCCTTCGAGGGCGCCCAGCGGTCGAGCGAGTGGATGACCGGCTACTACGAGGGCCTCCTCGCCGACTTCCCGCTCGTGTCGATCGAGGATCCGCTGGCCGAGGATGACTGGGCCGGCTGGGTGCACTGCACCGATGCCATCGGCGATCGCGTCCAGCTCGTGGGCGACGATCTGTTCGTGACCAACCCCGAGCGACTGGCCCGGGGCATTGCCGAGGGTGCTGCCAATGCCCTCCTGGTCAAGGTCAACCAGATCGGATCTCTTACCGAGACGCTCGATGCCGTGACGCTCGCGCAGACCAACGGCTACCGCTGCATGATGAGCCACCGATCGGGCGAGACCGAGGACACGACCATCGCCGACCTCGCGGTCGCGGTGAACTGCGGCCAGATCAAGACCGGAGCGCCTGCCCGATCCGAGCGCGTGGCCAAGTACAACCAGCTGCTGCGTATCGAGGAGGAACTCGATGATGCCGGCCGCTACGCAGGGGCTGCGGCGTTCCCCCGTTCTGGACTCTAGGCGTGGGATCATGGCGGGATGTCCCGCCATGTGCACACTGGCCGGGCGGTCGCCCTCATCGTGGTCCTGGCCGCTCTTGCCGTGACCTTGGCGATCCCCGTCCGGGCGTGGCTGTCGCAGCAGGCTGAGATCGCGGCACTCGAAGCTGACGTGGCGGCAGCCCAGACGCGCGTGGCCGATCTCGAGTTGGAACTCGAGGACTGGAACGACCCCGCATTCGTTATCGCGCAGGCGCGCAGCCGACTCCACTTCGTCTTCCCCGGCGAGGTCGGCTACGTCGTCCTCGGCAGTGATGATCGCCCCGTGGCCGCCGATCCGACCACTGACGATCGTCCCGTGCCCTGGTACGCGCAACTGTGGGAGTCCACGCGCCAGGCGGACCAGGCGAGCGCGCCCACACCATGATCGACTCGGCCGATACGGCTGCCGTCGAGCGTCAGATCGGTCGCGAGCCGCGCGGCATGCTCGAGGTTGCTCACCGCTGTCCGTGCGGCAAGCCCGATGTCGTTATCACCGCGCCGCGCCTCGATGACGGTACGCCGTTCCCGACCGTCTACTACCTCACGTGTCCGAAGGCCTGCTCCGCCGTGGGCCGACTGGAGGGCAGTGGGTTGATGCGCGACATGGAGCGCCGACTGGCTGACGATCCCGATCTGGCTGACGCCTATGCGCGCGCACACGCCTCCTACCTGGCGCGCCGCAACGCCATCGCCGACGTGCCCGAGATCGCGGGCGTCTCCGCCGGCGGCATGCCCGATCGGGTCAAGTGCCTGCACGTGCTGCTGGCCCAGGCGCTCGCCGAGGGTCCGGGGGCCAATGCCCTGGGCGACGAGGTGCGCGAGGCCGTCGGGGAGTGGTGGGAGCTCACGCCGTGCGAGTAGCAGCTATCGACTGCGGCACCAACAGCATCCGACTACTCGTCGCCGACGTGGTCGACGACTCCCTGACCGACATCGACCGCCGCATGGAGGTCGTGCGTCTCGGCGAGGGCGTCGATCGCACGGGTCGCTTCTCGGATGCCGCTCTCGAGCGCACCTTCGTGGCCTGCGAGCGCTACGCCGAGGTGATCGAACGCGAGGGAGCGGAGCGTGTGCGGTTCGTCGCGACGAGCGCAAGCCGCGATGTCGACAACCGCACCGCCTTCGTCGACGGCGTCGTCAACAGGCTCGGCGTCGAGCCCGATGTCATCACCGGCTCCGAGGAGGCGCACCTGTCCTTCACGGGAGCTGTGCGCGGACTGGCACTGGCCGACAGCCCCCGACTCGTCGTCGACATCGGGGGCGGTTCGACGGAGTTCGTCATGGGCGACCGTGTGCCAGATCACGCGATCTCCGTCGATATCGGATGCGTGCGAATGACGGAGCGCTGCCTGCGATCGGATCCGCCCACGGGGGAGGAGGTCGACGCGGCGACAGCCGATATCGACGCGGCCATCGACCGCGCCCTGGCGGTCGTGCCCGCGCAGGAGGCCGCCTCCCTCATCGGCGTCGCCGGGAGCGTCACCACCGTCGCGGCGATCGCCCTCGACCTGCCCACCTACGATCCCGCCCGCATCCACGGCAGCGTGATCTCGGCGGCCGAGGTCGAGGAGGTGACCGCGCGGCTGCTGGCCATGGCCCGCACCGACCGCGCGGCCATGCCGGTCATGCACCCCGGCCGCGTCGACGTCATCGGCGGAGGGGCCCTCATCCTGCGCCAGATCCTGCGGCGAACCGGCCAGGGCAGCGTCATCGTCAGCGAGCACGACATCCTCGACGGGATCGCGTGGGCGCTCGCCTCCGGCTGATGTAAGCGCTTGCGGCATCGGCTCGGCCCCCCGTACACTCCGGCCACGTTGCGGAACCGTCTGCAACGCCCGTGCAAGGGGAACGATGTCCATCACCATCCGCGACGTGGCGCAGGCGGCCGGCGTCTCGACGGCGACCGTCTCGCGGGCGCTGCGCGGATTGCCGCATGTCGACCCCGAGACGCGCGAGCGCGTGCGCCGGGTCGCGCAGGAGATGGACTACGTCGTCTCGCCGAGTGCCTCGCGGCTGGCGAGCGGGCGCACCGGCACTGTCGCGGTCATCACTCCGTTCATCGACCGCTGGTTCTTCTCCACCGTGCTCTCCGGCATCTCGGATGTCTTGCAGGGTCGCGAGGTCGACCTCATCGTCTTCGAGGTCGGTGATCCGTCGACCAGCCCGGGTCTGCCTACGGAGAGGCGTCTGCGTGGCCGCGCCGACGGCATGATCGTCGTGACGCTACCCACCGACGCACCCCGCATCGCCGACCTGCTCGAGATCGGATTGCCCGCGAGCTTCATCGGCGCGACGTGGCCGGGCGTGCCCTCGGTGTGCATCGATGATGCCGCCGCCGCGCGCACCGCCACCCAGCACCTCATCAACCTCGGACACCAGCGCATCGGCATCATTCCCGGCCGACCGGCAGCCTCCACCTCGCAGGGCAACCGCAGCAAGGGATACCGCGAGGCCATGACCGGCGCGGGCCTGGACGTCGACCCGGCGCTGGAGGCGCACGGCTACTTCACCGTGGCCGGGGGCGAAGCGGCCATGACGGCGCTGCTCTCGCAGCCAAATCCGCCGACCGCCGTGTTCGCCATGTCCGACGACATGGCCTTCGGTGCGATTCGCTCGCTGCAGCGCCACGGCATCCGCCCGGGATCCGACATCGCCATCGCGAGCATCGACGGTCATGATCTCGCCGAGCTACTCGACCTCACCACGGTCGGTCAGCCGGTCGCCGAGATGGGGCGCATGGCGGCGGAGGCGTTGCTCGGCCGCATGCTCGGCAGTGATGGCGACACGCAGCAGGACGTCGTCGTTCCGACGACCCTCGTCGTGCGCGGTAGCACCGTGCCGATCGAGCGGACCGCGGCCTTCGGCTGATCGGTCCACGGCGTTACGCTCACGCCATGTCCAAGACCGTCACCATCACCTCCGGCGCAGGCGAGTTGCCCGCCTACCTCGCTGTCCCCGACTCAGGCCGTGGCCCGGGCATCGTCGTGATCCAGGAGTGGTGGGGCCTCGTGCCGCACATCCGCGACGTCGCCGATCGCCTGGCCGAGGCCGGGTTCGTTGCTCTCGCACCCGACCTCTTCCGCGGCGTCGCCACGACCGAGCCCGATGAGGCGGCGAAGTTGATGATGGGACTGTCGGTGGGGGAGGCGGCGAGCGATATCGCGGCATCCGCCGACTACCTCGTGCGCACCGGCCACGTGCCCAGCGACAGGGTCGGTGCCATGGGCTTTTGCATGGGCGGTGGCCTGGCCCTGCTCGCACCGACGGTGAGCCCGCATATCGACTGCACCGCGGCGTTCTATCCCGCGATGCCGTGGCCCGACTATCACCCTGCCTGGGCGCATTACTCCGGGCGAGAAGCGCTGGTGCATCAGTGCGAGTCCGATATCCCGTCGACCGGCGCCGATATCGCCCGCTACGCCGAGCAGATCGCCGAGCACGGCGGCATCGCCATCGTCGAGACCTACCCCGGCACTCACCACGCCTTCTTCAACGACGATCGCCCCGAGGTCTACGACGCGAAGGCAGCCGCGCTCGCCTGGGATCGCTCGCTGGCCATGTTCCACCGCCGCTTGGACGGTCCCTTCTGACCGTCGGCCGCTTGTCGGTCTGCCGCTCGGCGGCGTCGGTACGCCGTACCGCTGCCCATGCGGACTCGATCGACGCACTGGACGAGCACATCGTCGACTGCCGGGCGTGCCCGCGACTCGTCGCCTGGCGGGAGGACGTCGCCCGCGAACGGCGTGCGGCGTACCGCGACCAGGACTACTGGGGGCGCCCCGTCACCGGCTTCGGCGATCCGCATGCGCGCGTGCTCATCGTGGGCCTTGCGCCCGCAGCGCACGGCGCCAACCGCACCGGGCGGGTGTTCACCGGCGATCGCAGCGGCGACTGGCTCTTCGCCGGGCTCCACCGCGTTGGTGCAGCCGCGCTGCCGACATCGACGTCTATCGATGACGGCCAGCGACTCGATGGCGTGCGCATCACGGCAGCGGTGCGCTGCGCACCTCCCGCCAACGCCCCCACGCCCCGGGAGCGCGACACCTGTGCTCCGTGGCTGCTGCGCGAACTGCAACTCACCGATCCGATCACCGTCGTCGCGCTGGGGGGATTCGCCTGGGCGAGCGCTCTGCGCGCGCTCGCGGACGCCGATGGGCCGATCCCGAGCCCGCGGCCGAAGTTCGGTCACGGCGTCCAGGTCAGAGTCGGTCACCGGTGGCTGGTGGGCTGCTATCACCCCAGCCAGCAGAACACGTTCACCGGCCGCCTCACCGAGCCCATGCTCGACGGCGTGCTGGCGCAGGCCATCGCCCTGGGCCAGTCCGTGCCCCCGGAGGGAATCGAACCCTCACTGGACCGGGTTTAAGCCGGCTGTCTCTGCCGATTGGACTACAGGGGCCCGCCCAGCCTAGGCGCGCTCGCGCAATTCGAACATCCGGAGCACGGGAGCGGCAGCGGTGGCCGCGGCGTAGGCCGAGCTCGTGTCGTCGAATCCGAGCAGGATGTCCTGCATGGCCGTCATGGGCTTGCCACGCTTGTTGAGCACCGGCTGGCCATTGGCTCGAAGCGGGATCTGATCGTAGTTGCTCGCCGCGCGTATGACGACCATGGGGATGGTGGTCTTGAATCGGGCGTTCCAGCGTTCGACGGCACTCATCCACGGCACGGCTTCCATGGCCGAGAACGCCACGATGTCGCCCGGGTTCGCCTTCGCATTCACGCCTGAGCTGCGCATCAGGGCACTCATGTAATCGCGCGCCAGGCGGTCCTCGGTGGCGCCGTGCCAGAAGTCGTCGCCCGACACCTCGCCCCCGCAGTCACGGTAGGAGTAGTACACGGGCTCCCGCCACGCCTTCGGGTTCTTGTGGAAGCGGGCGATCTTGTCGGTGACACTCGCCGGACGCTTCGGGAGACTGACGCCCTCCGAGGCAGCCAGGACCTCGTCGGCGAGGGCACGCTCTGTCACGACGAATTGGCGGACGTTCTGGAACCCGGGCACCACCTGCTTGCCCTGGGAGTCGACCATCTCCCACCAGCCCCCGGACGGGCCGTAGACGTCGGACGGCGGGTTGCGCCGCGACGCCCAGTCGTTGACGTTGGAGAAGTGCAGGTCCCACGACCACGATGCAACGCCGACGCAGACGTCACCGATCATCACCTCGGGATTGCCGAGGACGCGTCCGGCCTTGTCATACATACCGCCCACGGCCGGAGTGGCGCCCCCGATGCCTGACCAGATCACCTCCTTGATGTTCGGTGAGTACCACCCGAGCATCTCCTGCGTGCAGGGGCCGGAGTTGCCGCCCCCGGTGCCGGTGACCACGACGGTGACGGGCTGGCCGTAGAGGTCGCCCTCGACGACCACGGTGCAATAGGCGGACTCGCTGGTGCGGTCCACCTGATCGGTGAGGAGCTCAAGGAAGGGTTGCGACTCGCCGAAGGTGGCGCTCGCGTCGCCGAAGGCCGTCAGGATCAAGGAGCGCTCCGTGGTGGTGGCGCGGTCCATCCCGGGCGCCGCAGAGCCCGAGCCGCACGCGGCCAGCAGGCCGGCGATAGGAATGACGAGGAGGGACCTGCTCCATCTCATGGTGGCTCCAAGAGGGTGATGAGGAAGGAGTGCCGGGCTACATCCTGGCGAATCGACCGCCCCCGGGGCGGCTCAACTTCTCAAGTTCGCCCCCCTGGGTTAACGTGGAAGGGAGGTCGGCGAGCGCCGGCCCCCACCCAGGAGGAATGCACGATGCAGACCGCCAATCCGATCCTGTCCCGCATCGACCGAGAAGCGGCCCAGGCCTCGGCGGCCTCGAGCGGGCCCGGCTTCGCCTACAACGAGGGGCGCACCGCCGTCGCCTCGGCCCAGGCCCCCGCTCCCGCACCGGCCCCCGCCGGCCATGACGGGGGTATCTACGCCGGGGTCACCATCCCTGCTCCCCCCGGGCAGCGCGTCACGTTCGCCGACGTCATGGTCAAGAGCGCCATCATGTTCGGTCTCGCCGTGGTCGGCGCCTTCGCCGGCTGGATCCTCACCTCGTCCGCGCCCGGCATCGGCACCCTCGTGGTGATGATCGGCATGATCGGCACGATCGTGCTCGGCCTGGTCAACGCTTTCAAGCGCAAGGTCAGCCCGCCGCTGACCCTTCTCTACGCGGCCTGCTCCGGCGTCTTCCTGGGGGCCATCAGCTACTGGTACAACCAGTTGGCCCTGGCGTCCGACTACGAGGGCCTGGTTCTGCAGGCCGTCCTCGCGACGTTCACGACCTTCGGAGTGATGCTCCTGCTCTATGGCACCGGCATCGTCAAGGTCACCAACAAGTTCGTGAAGTTCCTGACCGTCGCGATGGTGTCCTACTTCTTCATCGCGCTGGCCTCCCTGGTTGCCTCGTTCTTCGGTGTGGGCGGGGGCTGGGGCTTCTACGGCGTCGGCACCCTCGGCCTGCTGCTGTGCATCTTCGGCGTCGGCCTGGCGGCCTTCAGCCTCATGCTCGACTTCGAGGCCATCAAGCAGGGCATCGCGATGGGCCTGCC
>NBNH01000262.1 GCA_004379115.1 Actinomycetales bacterium mxb001 | reverse complement strand
ACGACCGAGTCGACGACGCGCACGTCTCAGAGCCTAGTCTGTGCGCGTGAGCAAGGCACCTATCGTCACCCTCGCCCCGGGCGTTCATAGGATCCCCACACTGGGGGATTTCATCAATTCCTACGCGTTCGTTGATGACGACGGCTCGGTCACGCTAGTCGACTGCGGGCTCAAGCGTGCACCGGCAAAGATCGTGCGAGCACTGTCGGCCATCGGCAAGCGACCGTCGGACGTGCAGCGCATCCTGCTCACCCACGCGCATTTCGACCATGCCAGCGGTGCTGCGCAGATGGTGTCGCAGTCGAGCGCCCAGGGCGTCGACGTCCACGAAGCCGATGCAGGCTACATCGAGTCAGGCAAGCGGGCGCCGGGCGATGCCGCCACGACGTCAGGTCGCCTTATGGCGCGCACGCCCTGGGGGGACTTCACTGCCACACCGGTGACTCAGCGTCTGCACGATGGCGATGTGCTGCCGATCGCCGGCGGCCTGAGCATCCTGCACACGCCCGGCCACACTCCCGGCCATATCTCCCTCCTCCACGCACCCAGCGGCGTCCTCATCACCGGCGACTCCATCTTCAACATGAACGCGCGCATGAGTTGGCCGACCAAGGCCTTCTGCACGTCGTTCAAGCAGAACGTCCAGACGGCACACGCCCTCGGCGAGGTCGAGTACTCCATCGCCGCCTTCACGCACGGTCCCGAGATTCGCGACAACGCACGCGAGGCCGTGCGCGGCTTCCTTCGCAAGGCAGCCGCCAAGGGCCAGTGAGGTCGCGCACCGCGGGGCGCACCGCCGCCGCCATCACCGCCTCCCTCGTGGCGGCCGCGGGCGTGCTGACCGCTGAGGCACTCGAGGCACGTCGCCGCATCGGGCGTCGCACGCGCACCGCGCCTTACGCCGATGGTCGCTACGGGCGCGGTCCGGGCACGTCGATCCGCCTCGCCGTCCTCGGCGACTCGGGGGCAGCGGGCCTGGGCGCCGACTCCCCCGCCGACACGATGGGCGCGATCCTCGCGACAGCACTGGCGGAGGTGTCCGGACGCACGGTCACGCTGAGCAACCATGCCGTGATCGGCGCGCAGACCAAGGACCTCGACGCGCAGATCGATCGCGCGCTGTGGACCCGACCCCACGTCGCCGTCATCATGGTCGGCGCCAACGACGTCACGCATCTCGTGCCGCGCACGCTGTCCGCGCGACGGCTGCGCGCAGCCATACGCCGTCTGCGAGACAACGGCAGCGAGGTCGTGATGGCGACCTGCCCCGATCTCGGCACGGTCAAGCCCGTGCCGCAGCCACTGCGCGCGATCATGCGGCGCCGCTCGCGGCTGCTCGCCACCGCCCAGGCCGACGCCGCGATCACCGAGGGCGGACGCGCGGTGCTCCTGGGCTCACGGCTCGGGCCCGAGTTCGACGAGCGACCCGAGGTCATGTTCGCCAGCGACCGCTTCCATCCGTCAACGGAGGGATATTCGGCAGCCGCTCAGGCACTGCTGCCCGACGTCATCGCCGCGTGGCGTCTGGGCGGCGAGGGAGAACTGCTGCCCGACGTTCGCGCGGCTGACGTCACAGACTGAGTCGCACCTCGCGCAGGTCCGCCGCCACGGCAGCGAGCTCATCCGGGCTCGGGTCGAGGGCCAGCAGGTCGGCTCCGGTGACGGCCACCTGATCGCCCACGGCCGCGTCGCCGACATCCGGGATCGGATGGCGGGGCCAGCCCCCCAGGTCGGCGGCCCGGTCGGCGAGCCGCTGGGCCAGCGCCCGGGCGCCCTCGGCGCGCGTGGCGTAGGGAGGCCAGGGGCCAGCCAGGCGAACCAGGGGCATGGTGCGGAGTCGGTCGACCACGCGACCGAGCTCAATCCGGGCCTGGTCCTGCGCGGGGTTCACGTTCGGGAACGTACCCGATGCCGGACGTGCGAAGGGCCCGGCAGCGATGCTGCCGGGCCCTTCGTCATGTCCATGCCTACTCGCGACCAGCCGCGATGAGCGCGAACAGTCGCAGGAACTCGAGGTAGAGCCACACGAGGGTGACGAGCAACCCGAAGGACATCCGCCACGACTCGCGCTCGGGCAGGCCCATCGCGATGCCCTGCTTGATGGCCTCGAAGTCGAGCATGAGGCTGAAGGCCGCCAGGCCGACGCCGAAGATGCACAGCAGCAGGCCGAGGGTGCCGACGCCGTAGAAG
>NBNH01000261.1 GCA_004379115.1 Actinomycetales bacterium mxb001 | reverse complement strand
ACGACCGAGTCGACGACGCGCACGTCTCAGAGCCTAGTCTGTGCGCGTGAGCAAGGCACCTATCGTCACCCTCGCCCCGGGCGTTCATAGGATCCCCACACTGGGGGATTTCATCAACTCCTACGCGTTCGTCGATGACGACGGCTCGGTCACGCTGGTCGACTGCGGGCTCAAGCGCGCGCCGGGCAAGATCGTGCGCGCCCTGGCGGCCATCGGCAAGCGACCTGCGGACGTGCAGCGCATCCTGCTCACCCACGCGCATTTCGACCACGCCAGCGGTGCCGCGCAGATGGTGTCGCAGTCAAGTGCCCAGGGTGTCGATGTCCACGAAGCCGATGCGGGCTATATCGAGTCCGGCAAGCGAGCGCCGGGCGATGCCGCCACGACGTCAGGTCGCCTTATGGCGCGCACGCCCTGGGGGGACTTCACGGCCACACCGGTGACCCAGCGTCTGCACGATGGCGATGTGCTGCCGATCGCCGGCGGCCTGAGCGTCCTGCACACGCCCGGCCACACTCCCGGCCATATCTCCCTACTCCACGCACCCAGCGGCGTCCTCATCACCGGCGACTCAATCTTCAACATGAACGCGCGCATGAGTTGGCCCACCAAGGCCTTCTGCACGTCGTTCAAGCAGAACGTCCAGACGGCACATGCCCTCGGCGAGGTGGAGTACTCCGTCGCCGCCTTCACGCACGGTCCCGAGATCCGCGACAACGCACGCGAAGCCGTGCGCGGCTTCCTCCGCAAGGCAGCCGCCAAGGGCCAGTGAGGTCCCGCGCCGCGGGGCGCACCGCCGCCGCGGTCACCGCCTCCCTGGTCGCCGCCGCCGGTGTGCTCACGGCCGAGGCCCTCGAGGCTCGGCGTCGCATCGGTCGACGGACGTCCGCCGCCCCCTATGCCGATGGTCGCTACGGGCGCGGTCCGGGTACGTCGATCCGCCTCGCCGTCCTCGGCGACTCGGGGGCAGCGGGCCTGGGCGCCGACTCCCCCGCCGACACGATGGGCGCGATTCTCGCGACAGCACTGGCGGAGGTGTCCGGACGCACGGTCACGCTCAGCAACCATGCCGTGATCGGAGCGCAGACCAAGGACCTCGACGCGCAGATCGATCGCGCGCTGTGGACCCGACCCCACGTCGCCGTGATCATGGTCGGTGCGAACGACATCACGCATCTCGTACCGCGCACCCTCTCCGCGCGACGACTTCGTGCCGCGATACGTCGTTTGCGCGACAACGGAACCGAGGTGGTCATGGCCACGTGCCCCGACCTCGGCACCATCAAGCCGGTGCCTCAGCCGCTACGCGCGATCATGCGGCGCCGATCACGGCTGCTCGCCGCCGCCCAGGCCGACGCCGCGATCACCGAGGGCGGACGCGCGGTGCTCCTGGGCTCACGGCTCGGGCCCGAGTTCGATGAGCGACCCGAGGTCATGTTCGCGAGCGACCGCTTCCATCCGTCGACCGAGGGATACGCAGCAGCCGCTCAGGCACTGCTGCCCGACGTCATCGCCGCGTGGCGTCTGGGCGGCGAGGGCGAGTTGCTGCCCGACGTCCGCGCGGCTGACGTCACAGGCTGAGTCGCACCTCGCGGAGGTCCGCCGCCATCGCAGCGAGGTCGTCGGGGCCCGGGTCGAGCGCCAGCAGGTCAGCGCCGGTCACCGCGACCTGATCGCCCACCGCTGCAGCTCCGACGTCGGGCACCACGCGTCGGGGTGCACCGCCCAGGTCGGCGGCACGGTCGGCGAGCCGCTGCGCCAGCGCCCGGGCGCCATCGGCGCGCGTGGCGTAGGGAGGCCAGGGCGCGTCCAGGCGGGCGAGGGGCATGGTGCGGAGTCGGTCGACCACGCGGTCGAGTTCGGTGCGGACCTGCTCCTGCGCGGCATTCACGTTCGGGAACGTACCCGATGCCAGAAGGTCGAAGGGCCCGGCAGCGATGCTGCCGGGCCCTTCGCCATGCCGATGACTACTCGCGCCCGGAGGCGATGATCGCGAAGAGGCGCAGGAACTCGAGGTAGAGCCACACGAGGGTGACGAGCAACCCGAAGGACATCCGCCACGACTCGCGCTCAGGCAGGCCCATCGCGATGCCCTGCTTGATGGCCTCGAAGTCGAGCATGAGGCTGAAGGCCGCCAGGCCGACGCCGAAGATGCACAGCAGCAGGCCGAGGGTGCCGACGCCGTAGAAG
>NBNH01000260.1 GCA_004379115.1 Actinomycetales bacterium mxb001 | reverse complement strand
TGGTGTAGGAGCCGGTGCCGGGGGACGACTTCATGTCCTCGAGGGTCGGCACCTCGATGCCCATGCCCTTGAGGAAGCCGTTCGCGCGGCAGTAGTCGACCGAGACGATGCGATCGTCGAAGATCACGAGCTCGGCGATGGTCGCCTTCTCGCCGTTGAGCCAGCCGGCAGCCCACTGACCGATGGCCTCGCCAGCGAGGCAGTTGTCGGTCGCGAAGGTGATGTCGACGACGTCCGGCGGATCGGTCGGGGTGTCGAGCGCGATGACGTAGAGGCCCGCGGCGCGCGCACTCTCGATCGCAGCGTTGACGTTCTCCGACATCGGGGTGATGAGGATGCCCGCGTCGCCGCGTGCGATGGCCTGCTCGATGAGATCGATCTGGCCCTGGTCGTCACCCTCCTCCTTGCCGGAGCCGACGGTGAGCTCGACGCCCGAAGCCGCAGCGGCCTCCTTCGCGCCTTCCTGCATGGCGACGAAGAACGGGTTGGTCGAGTCCTTGGTGATCAGCGTCACCTTGACGGGCTCGCTGGGAGCCGGAGCTTCCGACGACTCCGCGGGAGCGGCGCTCGTCTCGGGAGCCGCGCTTGACGACTCACCACCGCCCGAGCTGCCACCACAAGCGGCAAGCCCGAGCGCGAGGACACCGGCGGACGCCACAAGGGCGAGGCGCCGGCCTCCGAATGCAGCACGTGCCATGAAGACTCTCCTCTTCAAGGGGGGTCGGATGACCCCGGGGGTGTACGCAACCTGTCCTGCCACGGCCGATTGCGCAACAGCGGCAGACGCCTCGTTACGCAATCGTTGGTGCCTTGAGACCTTGACAACGTTGTCGTACAGGCCTTCTTATGGCCTCCGCGGAAGAACCGTCAATGGGTTTCTGGGGGGTGACAACCACCGTTATGGGAACGTTATCGGCCCCCTCTACGGCGTCCCGGCGCCCCACCCTGCGCGATGTGGCCGCCCGCGCCGGGGTCAGCTTCAAGACCGTCTCCCGCGTGGTCAACGGCGAGCCCGGGGTCTCCCCCGGCGTGGTCGCCCGCGTGCGCGAGGCTGCCGATGCCCTGGGCTACCGGCCCAACGCCGCGGCCACCGCCCTGCGTCGAGCGGACGGGCGCACCGCCACCATCGGCGTACTGCTCGAGGATGCGGGCAACCCGTTCTTCGCGGCGCTCCTGCGCGGCATCGAGGAGGTCGCTCGCTCGCGCGGCATCGCCGTCTTCGCCTCCAGCACCGACCTCGATCCGGGTCGCGAGCGCGACATGACCCGCGCGTACATCGCCCGCCAGGTTGATGCGCTGATCGCTGCGCCCACCGAGGGTGACTTCGCGCATCTGGCCCAGGCTGCCGATGAAGGTGCTCGCGTCGTCCTCGTCGATCGGCCCGCGACAGGGCTCGATGTCGATGTCGTCCTCACCGACAACCGCGCCGGCTCACGACGCGGGGTCGAGCACCTGATTGCGCACGGGCATCGACGCATCGGGTTCGTTGGCCGCGATCCGTCGATCTACACCTCGCGCGAGCGGTTTGCCGGCTACGTCGAGGCGCTCGACGCCGCCGGTATCCCCCTCGACATGGCCCTCGTGCGCCGTGAGGGGGCCACCCGGTCGTCGGCGGCCGACCACATCGACAACCTGATGTCCCTGGCTGAGCCCCCGACCGCCCTCTTCACCGGGCAGGACCTCATCACGATGACCGCGGCCGGTGCCCTGCAGCGGCGGCGACTGCAAGACCGCGTCGCTATCGTGGGCTTCGACGACTTCGAGTTGGCCGACCTGCTGCAGCCCGGTGTCACCGTCATCGCCCAAGACCCGCATGCGATCGGGCGCCTCGCGGCCGAGCGAGCGCTCGGGGAGGCAGCGAGTACGACGACCAGCGTGGTGCCCACGCGTCTGATCGAGCGCGGATCGGGCGAGATCCGGGCGTGAGCCGCTGACTCGGACATCTCCAAACGCATCATTCGATGCTAAACTTGATGCGAATTTCCGCTGTCCCGGGAGGCCGCATGCGCACGACCATCACCCTTGACGACGACCTCGTCGCCCGCGCTCAAGAGCTCACCGGTCGGTCCGAGGTCTCGGCGATCGTGCGGATGAGTATGGAGCTCCTTGTCCAACTCGAGACGGGACGACGGCTCGCCCAACTCGGCGGCTCCGATCCCGACGCCGAGGGCGGGCGTCGCTTGCGGGCAACCGGCCAGTGATCCTCGTCGATACGTCCGTGTGGATCGATCACCTGCGCTCGTCCGATCCGACGCTCGTCGATCTGCTCGAGTCCGCTGAGGTTGCCACTCACCCCCTGGTCGTCGGCGAACTCGCCGTCGGGTCGATACGCGGTCGCGACCAATTCCTCGACCTACTCGGGCAGCTGCCACGCATGCCGATCGCCACCGACACCGAGGTACTCACGTTCATCGATGCACGCAACCTCTACGGCCAAGGACTCGGCATCGTCGATGTTCACCTGCTGGCTTCGACGATGCTCCTGCCGGGCAGCACAATCTGGACCCGTGACTTGCGCCTACTGACTGCAGCCACGGCTCTCGGCCTGGCCTCCTCTTCCTAGCCGAGCGCTAAGTGGCGGGTTGTGCCGTGCGACACGCACCTGACTGACTCGCGAGACGTCGATCTTCCGGAGCGCAACACGTTGCCTGGGGGCGCTAGCCTCCTTGCCGTGTTGAGCGGTCGCCTCCACCTCATCGCCGCCGGCCTCAGCCCGGTATTGGCGACCGCCCTACTCATGGCGGCCCCCGTTGGTGCATCGAGCGCCGATGTCACCCCCCGCGCCGGTGTCGGCGTTCGCATCGACGCCGCGCTGACCATCTCACCGTCGACGTACATACCCGGCCAGCCGCTTGATGTCGCCATCTCCGGCACCCTCACCACGACTGCTCTGCGCGATGTGGTGTGCCACTCCCTCACGCTGACGGCCGCGCGAGGCTCCTCGCCGCTCCTCACCCGTTACGCCTCGACCGACCGCACCCCGCAACTCGCGGGCGAGAGCCATACGCAAGAGGTGAGCGCCTCACTCGACATGGAGCCGGACGATCTCCCCGCGAGCGGACCCATCACGGTCACGGTCGATCTCCAGTGCTCGCACATGGATGCCGAGGGGAACTGGGACGTGCTCGATGCCGTGTCGCAGCGCATCGCGAGCGGGCGCATCCAGCCAGCGTCGGGCACGGTCGCGCTCTCGACCCGATGGCTTTTCCCCGACGATGAGGAACGCGAGGTCCGGCCTGTCACGGTGAGCGTGACCGCCAGTGCACCTATCACGATCTCCGTGAGCCGCGGCTCCAAGACAGTGTGGAAGACGACGTCGTCGAAGGCGACGTACCAGGCTGCGATCCCGCTGGCGCGCACTCAGCAGTCCGGCACCTACCGCGTCCGCGTGACAACGGGGGGATCCACGACGACGACCGACTTCCGCGTCAGCCGCGGCTGGGCCCCGATCTATGACTCGGTGGCAGCGTGGCCGCGCTGTTCGACTGTCACGTGGTCCTACGACCCAGCGGGCGCACCCCGGGGTGGAGACGTCGGTGTCGCAGACGACGTCGGGGCGGTCCTCAAGCGGTACGCCGAGTTGACGGGGCTGCGCTTCGAGCAGGTGGCGAAGGGACGGGCCGATATCGAGATCGGCTGGGCGCCGGCGACCTGGGAGGACGGTCCGGAGGCAGCCGGCGGCGCATCCGAGAAGGACGGCGTGCTCGCGTCAGGTGTCCTCACGATGTTCACCAATAGCGAGTGGTCGCGCACCCCCGGTTTCGGCGTACGCGGTCGAGGGTCGCTGCTCTACCACGAGATCGGACACATCCTCGGGCTCGGTCACGTGAGTGACGACCGTCTGCTGATGTATCCGGTACACACATTCGGTCAATCGCCGCTCGTGCCGCAGAAGGGCGATACCGCGGGCCTGCGCGAGCTCTATCGCCCGCAGTCCTGCCGCTAGCCACTCAACGTAGATCTAGAACGCGACCACCATGTCTGACGGCCGCCGGAAGGCGAAGCCGCTCGGCGGCGTGACGGATACGAGCTCGAGCGACGGCCACGCGGCCAGCATCTGCTCGAGCGCGATGACGGTCTGCATGCGCGCGAGGTGAACGCCGAGGCAGTGGTGCGCACCCGATGAGAACGACAGGCCGTGGCGTGCATTGGCCCGATGGATGTCGAAGCGCAGCGGGTCCTCGAACACCGCCGGATCTCGGTTGGCCGCGATCACCGAGACACCCACGAACTCGCGCGGACCGATCCTGACGCCCTCGAGTTCGACAGGCTCCTTGGTCCAGCGTTCGATGAAGGCCACCGGCGGCATCCAGCGGATGGCCTCGTCGACCGCGCCCACCAGCAGCGACGGGTCGGCGCGCACCTCAGCCAGTGACGAGGGGTTCTGCAGGAGAAGCATGAGCGTGGTCATCACCGAGGCCTGGATCGTCTCGATCGCGCCGAACATCACCACGCGCAACTGCGCGGCGACTTCCTCAGGCGAGAGGTCGGACTCCTCGACCACCGCTGATCGCGACAGCCCCTGCACCAGCAGGTCGGTCAACTCGGCACGGGCCGCCTCCGCTTGGCGCAGCGGCTCGGGGTCGCCGGTGTACTCCATCGCGGAAGCGAAGGCCGAGTAGAACGAGTCGATCTTGCGCACATCGTCGAGCGGGAGGCCGATCACCTGCGCGGCGACACCGACCGCGAAGGGCGCGGCGAACGACTCGGTGAGTTCACTGGGCTGCACCGACATCGCCGCGATGAGTTCGCGTGCGTACGCGCGGATCGGGTCGGCGTACGCCCGCTCGGTCTCGCGCGCACGGAACGGCACCTCGAACGGCTGCCGGTAGCGCTCGTGCTCCTCGCCGTCGACGGTGAGCATCATCCGGCCGAGGGAGGCGCGCACCATGTTCTGCTCGGCCTCGACGGTGGCGCCCGACTTCGGCAGCAGGATCTGGCGGGCGGGCTCGCGCTTGGTGATGAGCCATCCGCCGAGCGCAGGCAGCCACGTGACCGGCTCGCGTTCGCGCAGCTCGTCGAGCACGTGCTCCCGGCCAGCGTCCTCGAGGTCGGCCAGAGTGACGGCAGCGCCGACAGGAAACTCCTGCCGGCGCTGCGCATCCTCCTCTTCGGAGACGACGTACTGATCGAGCACTAGGTGACCAGGTCGGCGATCGCGTCAGCGTTCTCGTTCTTGCGGCGAAGCGCGCCGACGATGAGGCCGATGATGAAGATGCCGAACGGGCTGAGCACGAGGAACCAGCCGAGTGGGTTGAGAGCCCACGCCTGTGTCGTCGGGTCGCTGCCCTCGGCCGCGGTGCCCGCGAAGATCGCGAAGCGGCTCATCAGCAGGTAGAGGCCGAGGACCAGGCCGATGACGGCGAGGATTGGTGCGATCATCGTGTGCCACACCCGGGTGTCCACCTTCGACTTCCGGAAGTACGCAATCACCGCGATGCTCACGAGAACTTCGACCACGACGATGGCAATCACGGCGACGGCCGACATCCAGTAGAAGAGGTTGAGCACCGGATCCCAGCCGCGGATCACGAAGATCGCGATGACGATGGCCGTGATGACCGAAACCGCGATGGATCCATTGCCGGGGGCTCCGAAGCGGTTGGTGTGATCGAGTCGCTTGCTGAAGACGCCTGCGCGGCCCATGGCGAAGAAGTAGCGGGCCGAGGAGTTCTGGAAGGCCAGCAGGCCCGCGAAGAGGCTGGTGATGACAAGCCAGCTCATCACGGTCGCCATCCACTCACCGACGTATTCGGCCGCGATGGAGAACAGCACCGCCGCGGGATCGAGGAGCGGGATCTCATCGACGGTCGAACGCACGACGACCTGCTCGATCACCGCATTGGATCCCAGGGCGGTGACCATGGCGAAGGTCACGAAGGCGAAGACGACGCCGATGAGGATGATCGCGGTGTAGGTCGCCCGCGGCACGGTCTTCTTGGGCTCGCGTGACTCCTCGCCGTAGATCGCCGTCGCCTCGAAGCCGATGTAGGAGGCAAAGGCGAAGGCCAGGGCGATTCCCGCGGTGCCGGCGATGCCGCCGGCGAGCACGGCTCCCGGGGCGAACGACGCCCCGAAGTTGACGCCCTCCGGGCCACCCTTGGCGAAGACCGCGATGGCGGTGACGACGAGCGAGAGCAACTCCAGGCTGAGCAGCACGCCGAGCACCTTGGCGCCGACATCAACGGAGAGGACGCTCAGGACGAGCACGATGACCCACGCGATGAGCACCCAGACCCACCACGAGAGCTCGATGCCGAACTGGGCGGCCATCATGCCGCCGAGGACGGCGCCGAAGAATCCGTAGATGGCGAGCTGGATCGTCAGGTAGGCCATGATCGACACGAACGCAGACCCGACGCCGGCGTTGATGCCCAGGCCGCGGCCGACATAGGCGAAGAAGGCACCGGCATTGGTCACGTGCTGGCTCATGGCCGAGTAGCCGACGCTGAACAGCAGCAGGATGATTGCGACAGCCAGGTAAGCACCCGGCACGCCCGCGCCGTTGCCCAGGACGATCGCGACGGGGACCGCACCGGTCATGCCCACGAGGGGCGCGGCGGCCGCGATGACGAAGAAGACGATGCCGATGACACCGATACGTCCCTTACGCAGGGAGGTGCCCGGGGTCTCGGGGGGTGCCGGCTGCAGGTCGGCCATGGAAGTGCCCTCCGGGGTGAGGGGGCCCGACGCATCGTGCGGGCCCTAATGAACGCGAGGGTGACGCACTCAGGGGCGGCGGTCAAGCACATTCGGGCAATTGATTCGGGTCCAAACGACTTCCCGCTACCCTCATCCCGTGCCCGGATTCCTGCCGCCCTATACCCCCGACGGGGGCTCGGCCCTCGTGCCGGAGATGCCCTGGCACTACTCCGGCACCCTGCTGACGGTCGAGTACCGCACCGACGTCGAGCGGGTGCGGGCCCTGCTGCCGCCCGACGTCGACCTGGCACCGGAGGACCCCGGCGCGGTCGCGTTCATCTGGGCTGACTGGCAGTCCTGCAGCGACGGCGGCCGCGAGCTGCTTGATCCTTCGCGCTCGCAATAC
>NBNH01000259.1 GCA_004379115.1 Actinomycetales bacterium mxb001 | reverse complement strand
GCCACCGAGCGCCCGAACCGTTGTGGCGAAGGTGCGCTTGTCAGCAGCCACCTCGCCGACCGTCACCCAGGCGTTCCCACTCTTGCGCTCGATGACGAACGCACTCGGTGTCGTCGCTCCGACCGGGAACTGCCACGAGATCGTCGCCCGGGACTTGGTGAGCGCCACCGTCGGCTTGGTCGGAGGCACCAGCACCGGGGTCGGTTCGGGCGCATCCTCCGTGAGGACGCCGTAGGCCACGGTTGCCACTTCGGCACTGGCGCCCTGGGCGAACCACACCTTGAACGTGCCGTCAGCCATGAGATTGAGGTTGGGGTCGAAGGCTCCGAGTCCCGGCGGCGCGTATACCGGCGTCCGGTCACCCCAGTCCCAGGTGCGTCCATCCGTCGATGTGCCGACGTACAGCTTCTGGAAGAAGCCGGGCGTCGGGGGTCCCGCGGGGAAGTCGGCGACCATCATCAGCCAGTGACCGTCGCGCACCTTCACCACCGAGGGGTCGACGAAGTCCCTGGGAGTGCGGATTCCATCGACTGTGGTCCACGTCAGACCATCGGGCGACGTGGCCATGTAGGTGCCGTGCTCGACGGGATTGCCGCGCACGTAGTAGAGGTTGAAGGAGTTGCCATCGCGGACCACGTCGGGCACGCCGCAACCGAGGTCGGCCAGGAGCACGGCGGATTGGACCGTCCACGTCGTCAAGTCCGGCGACGTCGCATAGCGCAGTTGCTTGCCGCTACACGGCTGATTGCCCATCCCCGAACGAGCGGTGTAGTACATCCGGTAGCTGCCGTCGGCGAGCTGCACGACACTCGGATCCGACACCTGGCCGGTCGGCGTGCGCGCAGTGGTGACCTGCGTCCAGGCCTCGCCATTGGACGACGTGTACACGCCGATGCCACCCATCCCCGTCGTGAACAGGTAGTAGGTGCCGTTGGCGACGACGACGTCGGGGGAAACGCTCTGCACCGGCGATGACGAGACAAAGGCGAAGTCGAAGGTCGACTCGCTGGCCGCCTGGACAGCGCTCACGGCGGAAACGACGACGACGCTGGCGGCAGTGGCCGCGGCCATGAAGGCAAGAATTCGACGCATGGCCAAAGCCTAGGCAACAAGCGCCCCTCACCGCCTAGCCTGGGCGGGTGAAGGCAGGCAGGGTCGTCCTCTACGCGTTCCTGGCCGTGCTCCTGGTCGGGGCCATCACGGCCGTGTCCGTCGTCGTCGGCACGATCACCCAGACGCGCTGGGCCCAGGAGCAACTCGCCCCCTTCTACACGCCGCCTGACCTACTCCCCGGCCCACCCGGCACGGTCATTCGCACCGAACCGCTCGTCGTGCCGCAGCTGGGTACCACGGTCGATGTGGAAGGCGGTACGGCGTACCGCATGCTCTACGTCACCGATCGACCCGATGGCACTCCGCTGGTGTCGGGCGCCATGTACTTCGTGCCCGATACGCCAGCGCCGCCCGAGGGTCGCCCGGTGGTGGCGTGGGCGCATGGCACGGTCGGCATGGGCGACTCCTGCGCCCCATCGCGCAGCGCCAAGCCCATCTCCCAGCTCACCGCGTTCCTGCCGCAGATGCTCGAACGCGGATGGGTCGTCGTCGCGACCGACTACGCGGGCTTGGGAACTCCGGGCCCGCAGCAGTACCTCGTCGGACAGTCCGAGGCACGCGATGTCGTCAACTCCGTACGCGCGGTCCGCTCGATCCCCGACGTGAACGCCGGCTCGCGCTACGTCGTGATGGGCCACTCGCAGGGCGGTCATTCCTCCCTGTGGACCGGGATGCTCTCGAGCGACCTGGCTCCCGATCTGCGGTTGGACGGCGTGCTGGCGCTCGCTCCGGCGGCCGAACTCCGCCCCATCGTCGGCGTGCAGTGGAACCAGGCGGCCGGGTGGGCAATCGGCCCCTCCGCCACGGTGGGCTGGACGTCCTTCGATCCGTCGCTGCCGTTGGACGGGACTTTGACCCAGGCGGGCCTCGAGAACTACCTGCGACTGGCCGATGAATGCATCATGCTCTCCGCGCTGGAGGGGATCGCGCGCTCCGATCTCGGTCGGACGTTCTTCGCCGTCGATCCAGACGACGTTCCCGCGTGGAGTTCCCTCATCACCGATCAGACACCCACCCCGCTGCCCGCCGATCTACCCGTGTGGCTCGCGCAGGGCACCGCCGACGACGTCGTGCTGCCGTGGCCCAACGCGATCTTGCAGGAATCCTGGTGTGCCGCAGGCTCGACGATCACGGCCCTGTGGCTGGAGGGCGTCGGCCATCTGCAGATGCCGTTTGCCGCGGGGCCGGACGCCGTCCCGTGGATCGCCGACCGCTTCGCGGGACTGCCCGCACCCAGCAGCTGCGACGTTCCGCCGCCGGTGCCCCCGAGCCCGCCGAGCCCCTAGGCGTCCGGCGCGACGAGCGGTCCGGTCTTGGCCGCGGGGAAGTAGTCCTGGCCAATACCTGACGTGCGCTTGGGGATCATCACCGAGCGCATCCACGAGACGATCTCGTCGCCGTCCTGGTTGAGGCCGCGCGTCTTCATCGTGATGATGCCCATCTCCGGGCGCGAGGAGCTCTCGCGCTTGTCGGTGCACATCGACTCGGCGTAGATCGTGTCGCCGACATAGACCGGATGCGTGAGCTTGATATCGGTCCACCCGAGGTTGGCAACGGCGTTTTGGCTCATGTCGATCACGGACAATCCGAGCACGAGAGCCACCGTCAAACCGGAGTTGACGATGATGCGTCCCTGCGTGATCGGATTGGACTGGGCGAGATCGGCGTTGAAGTGGTTCTGGTTGGTGTTGCAGGTGAGCAGCGTGAACCAGGTCGAGTCAGCCTCGGAGATCGTCCGCCCTAGGGGATGCTGATAGGTGTCGCCGACGACGAAGTCCTCGAAGAATCGGCCCAATTGGGCCGGATGCACGGTTGCCATAGGGGCATCCTGCCGCCTCCCGGGGCCCCGGAGTCCCCAGGGTGGCCTCCTGACCCAACTCGGGTGAGAATCGACGGATGACCTCGACCCCGGACACCACCGCACCCCTGGCCGCTGCCGCCCGCGTGTGGAACTCCGTCCAGACCGTGATCTCGGGAAAGCCCGAGACCGTGCAGACCGCGCTGACCGTGCTCCTCGCCGGCGGCCACCTGCTCGTCGAGGACGTGCCCGGGGTCGGCAAGACCATGCTGGCCAAGAGCCTGGCCCGCTCACTGGGCTGCTCGGTGCGACGCATCCAGTTCACGCCCGACCTGCTGCCGAGCGATGTGGTCGGCGTCAACGTCTACAACCGCGACACCCACGACTTCGAGTTCAAGCCCGGCGCCATCTTCGCCAACATCGTCGTGGGCGACGAGATCAACCGCGCCTCCCCCAAGACGCAGTCCGCCCTGCTCGAGTGCATGGAGGAAGGCCAGGTCACCGTCGATGGGTCGACCTACCTGCTCGGTCAGCCGTTCATGGTCATCGCCACGCAGAACCCGGCCGAGATGGAGGGCACGTATCCACTCCCCGAGGCACAGCGCGACCGCTTCATGGCCTGCGTGAGCATGGGCTATCCCGATCGCGCGAGCGAGGTCGCCATGCTCGAGTCTCATGGCGCCAGCGATCCACTCGATGACGTCACGCCGGTCACCGATGCCACCGAGGTGCGCGAGATGATCGAGGCCGTACGCCGGGTCCATGTCGCGCCGGCGCTGCACGCCTACGTCGTCGACCTCGTCTCGGCCACCCGCACGAGTCCGCGCGTGCGCCTGGGTGCCTCCCCCCGCTCCGCCCTCCACCTGGTGCGCGCGGCTCGCGCATCGGCAGCCCTGGCGGGCCGCGGCTATGTGTTGCCCGACGACGTCCAGCGCCTGGCGGTGCCGGTGCTCGCCCACCGCCTCCTGCTCAGCACCGATGCGCACCTTGCTCGGCTCACCGCGGCGTCCGTCATCGCCGAGACGGTCGAGCGCGTGCCGGTGCCCGCGACCTCGTGAAGAACGCCCTGCGCGGGCTGACCTTCCGCGGCAAGGGCCTCATCGCCGTCGGACTCGGCCTGGGCGTCGGGGCGTTGATCTCCGAGCAGCGTGACCTGCTGCGCATCGCGATTCTGCTCCTCGCGCTGCCGTGCGTGTCGGCGTTCCTCGTCGCGCGCACGCACTTCCGGCTCGGCGCCGAGCGCACCGTGACGCCGCCACACGTGCCCGTCGGAACGATCGGCGAGGTGCAGCTGACCGTCACCAACATGTCGCGCACGCGCACGGGCACCTTGCTGCTGTCGGACGCCGTCCCGCGCGCACTGGGTCGCCCGGTCACGCGCGTCCTCGAGCGCGTCGAGGCGGGCGGGTCACGCATCACGACCTATCCCCTGGAGGCGGCGCGCCGCGGACGCTACGAACTCGGACCGCTGTCGATCACGGCCGTCGATCCCTTCGGCCTGGTCCGACTGACCCGCACCTTCCGCACCACCACCCCCGTGCTGGTCGTGCCCCAGGTGGAGGCACTCGCCGACGCGGTCATCGCGGCCGATCACCGGGGGCGCGGCGACGGAGCAGCCGTGGCCCTGGCGGCACGCGGCGACGACGACGTGGTGCCGCGCGAATACCGACACGGCGACGACCTGCGTCGCATCCACTGGCGCGCCTCTGCTCGCCTCGATGAACTCATGGTGCGGCGCGAGGAAGTGCCGTGGACCAACCGCGCGACGGTGCTCATCGATCTGCGCACGCCGCGCCACGGCGGCGAGGGTGCGACATCGTCGCTGGAGCGCACGCTGAGCGCAGGCGCGAGTGCCGCCGTCCACCTCCTGCGTCACGGCTGGACCATCCGCGTCGCGACAACCGACGGCCGCGTCCTCGTGCCAACGGCGAGCGGTCCGGTCGGCGAGGCCGAGGTGCTCACCTCGCTCGCACTCGTCGAGGCCTCTCCCGCGGTCGACATCACCTCCCCAGGGCTACGCGATGACCTCGTCATCGCCGCCGTCGCCAGTGACGCCCGCATGACCAGTGCACTCAGTGGACGCGCCGCACGGTCGTCCGGGCAACTCGGCATCGCGCTCGTGGTCGATACCGCCGCGTGGTTCGCGCCCGAGGCGCAGCCCGCCGACGAGACCTGCGCGGCACTGCGTGCCGCGGGGTGGCAGGCAGCCGGCGTCACCGCCCGCCCGGACGCCGTGGCGAGCGCGTGGCTCGCGGCGACCGGCGAGCTCCAGGGCAGCGGACGATGACCGCCCTCGACCGCGCGCGACCGGCGGCCACGGCGGCAGCGGCCCTTGCGACGCTGTGCGCGGCGACCACGCTCGTCCCGCTCTACGACTCGGCGCGCTGGGTGATCCCCGTGGTCGGCACCGTCGCGGCGATGGCACTCACCGGAGCAATCGCCCGGGCCCTGCGCGCACCCGCACCGGCTCAGCCGATCGTGCAGTTGGCCGTTCTGCTCACGATCTTGACGATCCTGTTCGCCCAGCCGGCCGCGGCCTTCGGATTCCTTCCGGGGCCTGTCGCCCTCGAGGCACTGCAGGCGTTCGCACGCGAGTCACTTGTCGTTGCCGACGCCGCCATCGCACCCGTGCCGACCACTCCCGAACTCGTCTTCCTGGCTGTCGGCGGTGTCGGCATCGTCGCGCTCACTGTCGATGTCATCGGCGTCACCCTCCGGCTGCCCGCGCTGGCCGGCTTCCCACTACTCCTGCTCTACGCATTCCCCGCCGCCGTGGTGCGCGGCGGCGTCGCCTGGTGGCTGCTGCCGCTCGCGGTCATCGGCTGGCTGGTGCTGCTCGCCGTTGACACCCGCGCCGACACTCGGTCGTGGGGTCCGCTGCTGACCGCGCGACCGCGCGGTCCGGGTCGCTCACCCGCCACGCGACCGGCGCGTGCCTCGGGCGGTGGCGGGGCCGCTGCCCTGCAGGTCGGCGTACTCGCGGTGCTCGCCGCGCTCGTCGTGCCTGCGCTCGCACCGGGTCTGGCCGAGCCCGTCTACATCAGCACGGCGGCGGGTGGTCCGCCCGGCACGGGCTCCGGCCCCATCACCGTCGATCCCTTCGCGACGCTTCGCCGGGATCTCGTCGACAACCCGCAGCGCGAAGTACTCCGCTACCGAACCGACGGTGAGAATCGGCCCTACCTGCGCCTGGTTGCCCTCGAGAACTTCGACGGCGTCACGTGGCTGGCCGAACCCAGTCCCCTCCCGGTCCCGGCAACCGACAGCATCGGCGTCCCCGATGCACCCGATGTCGCCGACGTCCGCGAGGTGACATCCGACATCGCCATCACCGACCTCGACAATGCGCACCTGCCCGTGCCCTACGCCGCAGCGCGTCTCGCCGGGATCGACGGCGAACTCGATCCGGGCTGGGTGTGGGATCCGTTCACACGCACCGTCGCCGGCGCGGGACTGTCGAGCCAGGACACGTCGTACCAGGTGACGTCCTACCAGATCACGCCCACGCGCGAGGAGCTGCGCAGCGCGACCGACGCCGTCGATCCCGAGGTCGAGGACCTGCTGGCGCTGCCCGCGGACATCACGCCGGAGCTGGAGCGCCTGGCCCGAGAGGTCACCGCCGACGCTAACTCGCCGTACGCCAAGGCGATGGCGATGGTGCGCTGGTTCACGCAGGACGGCGGCTTCGTCTACAGCACGAGCGTGACGACACCGGAGGGCGCCGATCCCCTGCAGTCGTTCCTCGACGATCGCGTCGGCTACTGCCAGCAGTTCGCCGGCACCATGGCCCTGATGGCGCGCGCGGTCGGGATTCCCTCGCGCGTTGTCGTCGGTTTCACCGGCGGCCGTGATGAGGGCGACGAGCGGGTCGTGTACGCGCGCAACGCGCACGCGTGGCCCGAGTTGTGGTTCGAAGGGATCGGCTGGGTGTGGTTCGAGCCGACCCCGCGCTCGGACGCCGGAGGCGGTGTCGCCCAGCCGGAGTACGCCGAGCCGCGCCCGGAGACCGGCGACGACGCAGCGGGCCAGAACGAGACAGAGCCCAATGCCGATCGACGGATTCCGCCGGAGGAACGCGAAGGGCTCGGTGCGGTCCCCCAGCCCATGGCTTCGGGAACCGCGTTCCCCTTCTGGGTCGTTCTCGTTCCGCTCGCGCTCCTGGCCCTACTGGCCGCCGCGCCATCCATCGCGATCGCCTGGCGACGTCGTCGTCGGTTCGGCGCTGCCGACCCGGCCGCGCGCGTGGAGGGTGCGTGGCTCGAAGTGGCCGACGAGGTGCGCGATCTCGGCTGGTCATGGCCCCTGTCCGCGACACCGCGCAATGCGGCGCGCGGACTCGCCCGGCAGGTGCGCCTCAACGAGGCTGAACTCGACGCACTGTCGCGTCTAGCGACGGCGGTCGAACGTGCCCGTTACGCGCCACCACGTGCCGAGGCGATGGCGCCGAGCGGAGCCGACCTTCGACGTGATGTGCGATCGGTCGTGCAGGGGGTGCGACGAGCGTCGACTCGAGGGGCGCGCGTGCGGGCCACGCTCATGCCGGGATCGCTCAGGCGCGCAGGCGCGCCGATGACGTTGGTTGATGCGGGATGGGCAGCGGAGGAGGTAGTGCCTACTGCAGGGACTACTGCAGGCCCTCGTCGCGGCGACGACGCCAGCGGTCTTCGAGCTTATCCATGAACCCGCCACCGGAGCGCTTCGCTGCCTTGGCGGATGCGGCCGGGGCTGCGGCACCGTCGGCCGTGGTGGCCTCCGATGCCGGGCGGCCGCGCAGACCGGAGTAAGCCAGCGCCGCGCCGATCACCATGACGACGAACCCGGCGACGCCGAGGGCGATCATGGGGATGATGACGCCGACCATGAGCAGGGCGACACCCGCGAAGAGCACGAGCACACCGAGGGCGGCACGGCCGCGGCTGGCGCGTCCGGGTCCGCTGCGCAGGGAGGTCGCGAACTTGGGATCCTCGGCGTAGAGGGCGCGCTCCATCTGCTCAAGCAGACGCTGCTCGTGCTCGGAAAGCGGCACTTCACCCCTCCTCGGGATCCCGGTCGTGATCCCAGGATAGGCAGACCTGGGCGATCTGGAAACCCAGCGGGGTCAAGTCGCCCGTCCCAGGGGTCATTCGGGCTCCCCCACGAGGCGCGCCGGGCGGACGACGTCGTGCCCGAACCGGTCGCGCAGGCGGTCGGCGGCGACCTCGGCGGCCCGTCGATCGGCGGCCGAGGGGCCGGTCAGGCCGTCGTCGAGGGCCAGTTGCTCGACCCGGCCGGCGTCGCCGACGAGGCCTTCGAGGCGGACGCCGACCAGCCGGATGCGGGCCCGTTGCAGGCCCAGGGCGTCGTAGAGCTCGCGGGCCACCTCGTAGATCTCCTGGCCGACATCGGTGGGCTCCGGCAGGGTGCGCGAGCGGCTGATGGTGGTGAAGTCGGCGAAGCGCACCTTGATGACGACGGTGCGACCCAGCACCTCGTGCGCGCGCACCCGCGCTGCCACCTTCTGCGACAGGCGCAGCAACTCGCGGTGGATGAACACAGGGTCGTCGATGTCGCGGGCGAAGGTCTCCTCGTTGCCGATGCTCTTCTCCGCAGCGTCGGGGATGACGTCGCGTTCGTCGCGGCCCCAGGCGAGGTCGTGGAGGCGCTGGCCGGACGCCTGCCCGATCGCGCGGATGAGGGTGTCGACGGGGGTGTGCGCGATGTCGCCGACGGTGCGCAGGCCGAGGGAGACGAGTCGCTCCTCGGTGCGCTCCCCCACACCCCACAGGGCCGCGACCGGCAGCGGGTGCAGGAAGGAGGTGACGGAGTCGGCAGGGACGACGAGCAGGCCGTCGGGCTTGGCCTGGGTGGAGGCGAGCTTGGCGATGAACTTCGTGGGCGCGACGCCGACGCTGCAGGTGATGCGCTGCTCGTCGTACACGCGCGCGCGAATGAGCTCGGCGATGGCGGTGGGCGAGCCGAGCCGGCGCAGTGCGCCGGAGACATCGAGGAAGGCCTCGTCGAGACTGAGGGGCTCGACGAGCGGGGTGATGGAGTTGAACAGGGCCATGACGCCAGCGCTCACCTCGGCGTAGCGGTGGTGGCTGGGCTCGATGACGATCGCGTCGGGGGCGACGCGTCGCGCGCGGCTCATCGGCATCGCGGAGTGCACGCCCATGGCGCGCGCCTCGTAGGTGGCGGAGAGCACGACGCCGCGCCCGCCACCGCCGACGATGACGGGCTTGCCGCGCAACTCGGGTCGGGTGATGAGTTCGACGGAGGCGTAGAACGCATCCATGTCGACGTGCAGGATCGTGCAGCCGGTGTCGTCGGAGCCCAGGCCGGTCGCGCCGGCCACCCTGCGCAATTGACTCCGGCTCACGTGCCCATCCTCGCCCCTACCACCCGCTGCTCCCGGGACTGGAGTGCCACAACTTGGACGGCGCCTTGGTCGGATCGTCGCCCGCGGGCCGGATGTCGGCGTAGGGCGACTGACGGAACCCGCTGGCGTGCACGAGGACCCGATGCGGGCCGGTGGGCTGCTCGGGTCGCGGCGATTGCGCGAGCATCTCGCGCACGGCGTCGACTCCCTCGCTCGACCACAGGTCGTGCACCTGGCCGAGTTCCCAGGCGCCGGTCGCGCGCATGGAGATACCGCGCGGTCCGGTGCGGCGGGTCTCGCCGCGCACGAGCAGCAGCCAGGAACCGAACACGGTGGTGGCATAGGGACCCTGGGCGTCGTCGAAGAACGCGGCGTCGACCGGACCGGTGGCATCGTCGAGGGTAAGGAAGATGACGCGTCGCCCGCTGCGCACGGGCGGTGTCTGCACGGCGACCTTGACGCCCGCGACGAGGATCTCGGACTTGGAGCGGCAGCCGAGCAGGTCGCGCGAGCGCACGACGCCGAGCGCGTCGAGCATCGGCGCGTAGAAGTCGACCATGTGGTGGCTGACGTCGAGGCCGAGCACCTCGAGCTCGGCGCGCACGCGCTCGGCCGCACCCATCTCGGGCAGTCCGCTCACCGGTGGTGGCGCGCCAGCATCGAGGGCGTCGAACGTGAGTTGCTCGACCTCGCTCTCGACCCGCGCACGCCGCGGACCCCCGCGCGCCAGGTCGGCGATCTGCAGCAGCAGGTCGCGCCGGGTGACGCGGCCGCGCCGGCGCAGCCCGAGCGGGTTGCGGTCGATCGAGTAAAGGGAATCGAAGGCACCGGCGAGCACGAGTCGCTCGACGATCGGCTGGCTCACGGACGCGCGATGCCAGAAGTCCGCCAGCGAGGAGTAGGGACGCCGCGCGACGATGCGCTCCATCTCGGCCTCGCTCATGCCCTTGACATCGGCCAGTGACAAGCGGATGCCGTAGTGGCACTCGGCTGATGCGACCTTCTCGATCGTGTAGGTCGGCCCGGAGTCATTGACGTCGAGACCGAGGACGGCGATGCCGCAGTGACGCGCGTCGTCGAGGATCAGCCGCTTGGGATACATGCCGGGGTCGTGGGTGAGGATGCCGGCGAGGAACGCGGCCGGGTGGTGAGCCTTGAACCACGCGGATTGATAGGTGGGCAGTGCGAACGCCGCCGCGTGGGCCTTGCAGAAGCCGAACGATGCAAAGGCGCGCAGCACCTCCCACACGCGCTCGACGGTGACGAGGTCGTAGCCGCGCGCGAGCGCGGCCGGATAGAACCAGGCGCGTACGTCGTCCTGCCCGCCCGGCGAGCCCATGCTGCGCCGGGTCTCGTCGGCCTCGGCCAGGGAGCAGCCGGTCATGGTGGCGACGATGCGCAGCACCTGCTCGTGGAAGACGACGACGCCGTAGGTCTCCTCGAGGACCGGTCGCAGGTCGTCGTGGAGGTAGACCGCCTCAGACCACCCCTGCCGCGCCCGCAGGAACGGGGTGACCATGTCGGACTTCACCGGGCCGGGACGAAACAGCGAGATGTCGATGATCAGGTCGTTGAAGTTCTCGGGAGCGAACTTGCCGATGAGCTCGCGCTGGCCGGGCGACTCGATCTGGAAGCAGCCCAGGGTGCGCGTGGACTGCACGAGCGCGTAGGCGCCCGGGTCGTCGAGTGGCACGGCGTCGAGGTCGATGCGCTCGCCGTCGACGCGCGCCACCTCGTCGATCGCATGGGCGAGAGCCGATTGCATGCGTACGCCGAGCACGTCGAGCTTGAGCAGGCCGAGCTCTTCGACGTCGTCCTTGTCGAACTGGCTCATGGGATAGCCCTGGGCGCTCGGCTCGACCGGGGTGCGATCGAGCAGGGTGGCGTCGGAGAGCAGCACTCCGCACGGGTGCATGGCGACATGCCGCGGAAGTCGGTCGAGGGCTTCGACGAGTTCCCAGAAGTGGTCGAGCTCGCCGCGCGCGGTCATGCGGCCCAGCCCGGAGTCGCGCAGCTCGGGCAGGTCGCGCAGGGCATTGCGCGCGTCGCGGGCGCGCACATGGGGAAAGGCCTTGGCGAGCGTGTCGATCTCGCCCGGTGGCAGCGAGAGCGCAGCGCCGACATCGCGGATGGCGTGGCGCACGCGATAGGTCTCCATCATCGACACGCACGCGACGCGCTCGGCGCCGAACCGCTCGAGGATCGCGTCGTAGACCTCGAGCCGACGCGCTGACTCGACGTCGATGTCGATATCGGGCAGCTGTCGGCGCAGGGTGGTGAGGAAACGCTCCATCAGCAGGCCGTGATGCATCGGGTCGATGCCGGAGATGCCGAGCAGGTGGTTGACCAGGCTGCCGGCGCCGGAGCCGCGCGCAGCGACGCGGATGCCGCGTGCCCGCGTGAGGTCGACGACCTCGGCGACGGTGAGGAAGTAGGTGGCGAAGCCCAGCATCGAGATCGTGCGCAGCTCGGACTCCAGGCGATGGCGCGCATCGATGCGGTCGGCACCCTGATAGCGGTCGAGTGCGCCCTCGCATCGCGAACGCAGGATCGCGTCGGCATTGGCGCGCGCATCGCCGACGACCACCTCGAGCTCAGGGACGACGACCTCGCCGATCCCGAGATCGGCCGCGGGGTCGAGCGTGCACTCCCCCGCCAGCCGGGCCGCAGCACCCAGCAGGTCGCGGCCCGCGCGTCGATCCGCGCCCGCGGCCCGGGCGATCTCGTCGGCGAGCTCGGCCATGAACGGCGTGGAGGCAAGGAACCCCTGCGCGTTGGGCCGGTCGCGGTGGCGCTCGTCGAGGGCGACCAATCGGCGCGAGGCGTCGAGGACGTCGACGACGCGCGCCTGCTGCGGTTCGACGTAGCGCACGGCATGGGCGAGGACAGGAGTAATGCCCTGCTCGCGCGCCCACCCGAGTGCACGCGCCGCCGTTGCGGTGGCGAGCGGGCCGCTGGCTGCACGGTGACTCACGACTTCGATGTGCAGCCGATCGCCGAACACCTCGCGCCACGGGCCGATGAACGCATCGGCGAGGTCGGGGCGTCGGCGCGCGAGCGCCTCGATCACCGGCGATGCCGGCCCGAGCAAGGCAACGACACCGTCGGAGTGCGCGGCGATCTGCTCGAACGTCGCGGCCTCATCACCACGCTCCGCGCGCACGGCGGTGAGCAGTCGGCACAGCGATGCCCAGCCGCGTTTGTCGCGGGCGAGGAAGACGGCGCGTGGATGGCGGGGGTCCACCCACGCGCCGCCCCTCAGGGGAGTCCGAGGGACTCCCGGGGGAGTCCGCGGGACTCCCTCGTCCGGAGGACGGGCGCCCGGAGGCAGGGGCCGCCCCACTCCACCGACGTGCGGAAGATCGAGGGCCAGGTCGACGCCCAGGACCGGGGAGATACCGGCCGCGGCGCAGGCACGCACGAAGCGCACCGCGCCGTAGACGCCGTCGCGATCGGTGAGCGCGAGCACGCGCTGGCCGTGCTCGGCTGCACGCGCGACGAGCGCGTCTGGCATCGAGGCGCCGTAGCGCAGCGAGTATGCCGATGCCACGTGAAGGTGGGCGAAGTCCACGGCACGCGCCTCACCCCGTTGCCGGCAGGGACTGCTGCCGGTCGATGTGCAATAACGCGCACACCTGGTCGTGGAAGATCTCGGCATCGCGCAGTAGATCGTCGGCCTCGCGCTGCGTGACGACAGGCAGACCGGCTTCGGCGGCACTGCGCTTGCTCGCACTCGCCGCGAAGAACGTCGACCACTCGGTGAGCTCGGGCGCGACCGCGGGCAGCACCGACCACACGCTGCGCAGTCGTGAGCGACCCTTCGCCGGTCGCGCGCGAGCTGCGAGCACCGCGGCTGCCGAGCGCAGGGCGGACAGGTGTGCGCGCGCGTAGCGCTCGCTCGCGGTCTCGGCGATGACAGCCTCGGCGATGCCGCGCTGGGCGGCGGTCAGCAGGTCGGCGGTAGCGGTAGCCATGGCGTCTCCTCTCTCAGGCCACCCGGCACAGCGACCAGCGGCCGGCTGAGCAGGACAGGTCGTAGATCCCGGATCGCTGGCCGCTGGAGGCCTCGATCCGCCAGGTGTGGGTGTCGTCGTCCGGCTCAGCCGGGGCCCGCCACCAGGGCGTGCCGGTGACCCAGTGCCCCAGCACGTCGGCCACGACGTACGCTCGCCCCTCCCAGGTGAAGCGGCGGGGAACCGGGCCGGACATGGGCATCTCCTCGGGTATTCGAACAGGTGTTCGAACAGTAGACCGAGGGTCCGACAGCCGTCAAGAGCCGATTAGAGTCCCCTCGTGCCGGAGGTTCGGGCCGCCGACGCGGCGGCCCCGCTCGACTGGGCGGCCCTCGTCGCCCGAGCCGCCACCCTCGCCGAGCGCCTAGCCGCACCCCCATCGCCCGAGCGCCGGGCCCCCCATCCGGAGACCGCGGCGACCTGGGCCCGCACCTGCGCCCGCGGCGACACCGCGGCCTTCGCGCAGCGACTCGAGGCCCTGGGCCTGGATCCCAACGACATCGCGACGCGGCTGGCCGATCCGCTCCCGGATCCCGTACTCCCACCCTGGGCGACAGTGCTCCAGCACGCGATGGCGCGACTGCCGAACCACGTCGTCATCACTCACGATGCGCCCCATCCACTCGCGCCGCTCCTGGATCCACTCCTGGCCGAAGTGCGCGCACGCATGGCAGACATCACCCTCACGCCATCCGCTCGCGAGGATGCGATCCGACTCTTCGAATCCGACCTCGTCACGCTCCTGACTACGTGCACGGCAGACCGATGGCCAGCATGGACACACGGACTCGAAGTCGATGCTGCAGCCGCTGTCTGGGACGACTATCCCGCGCTCGCGCGACTGGTGGGTACGACGATCATCGACGGTATCGAGCGGATGCGCGATCTCGCCCGATGGTTCGCCGACGATCGTGAGCGCATCGCGGAGACGTTTGCCATCTCGGCACCGATACTTATCGGGATCGATGCCAGCGGTGGCGACACGCATGAGGGGCATGCGCGCGTCCTGCGCTGCCGGGTGCGCGACTCCGATGACCGCGAGCATCTCGTCTACCTCAAGCCGCGGCGACTCGACGGCGAGGTCGTCTGGCAGCGCGCAAGCGCCTCCCTGCACGGCCATGGCATCGCCACCGCGATGCTTCCTTCACTCATCGCGGCAGACGATCACGGCTGGGAAATGCACGCCGAGCACGCGCCAGCGCGGACCGATGCTGACGTGCAGGGCTCCTACTCGCAGGCGGGCGCCACCGCTGCCCTGCTCTTCGCCCTCGGCGGCAACGACCTGCACGGCGACAACCTGGTCTCGACGCCGACGGGGCTCGTGCTCCTGGACGCCGAAACGATCCTGTCACCGACGATTGGCAGCGAGGACGGTATCGAAGCGCGCAGTGCGCATCATGTGGACTGCATCCTCGATGGCTTCGTCCTGCCGCGCTGGGTTCGCCTGCGCGACCATGCCGTCGACATCACGGTCCTGGCCCCCACCGACCCGGGAGCATCACCCCTGGCACAACGGCTCGCGTGGCAACGCCTGGATGACGGCACGTGGCAGGTCGTGCGCGAAGAGACCCAAGCACTCGGCAGGCAGGCGCGCATCCTCAGCCCAGAAGGCGAGCCCACGGAGCCCTCGGCGCACGCGCGCATCGTCCTCGACAGCTTGTCTGCATCACTCGATGCGCTCGCACACGGCATCGACGAAGCACTTATCGAACCCGGCACTGAAGTGCGCGTGCTCGTGCGATCGACTGCCACCTACTGGCGCATCCTGCAGACTTCGATGGAGCCGAGGCTGCTCACTTCCGGACTGCATCGCTCGCTGCACCTCGAGCACCTCGCCCGGGCCGTCCTCGACCGTCAGGACAGTGCGCGATCGCTTGCCTTCGTGGATGCAGAGCGCGGGGCCCTGGAGACCGGTGTGATCCCGCGCTTCACCGTCGCACCGGATGACCACGAGATCAGATACGACGATGCCGCGCTCCTCCCGCTCGCCGAAACAGCGGGTGAACGCATGAGACGGCGGCTGTTCGCGATTCGCGATCCGCGCGCGCGAGACGTCCAAATGGATTTTGCGCGCACGGCATTCGCCGTGACGCTCCCCAGCACTCGTCGGGCGCTCATCGACGGGCGCGCCGCGGAATCCGCGGCGGATCTCGCTCACGTCATCGCCGCCATCAGGCCAGCGGTACGCCGACTCCGCGACATCGTCGTCGACGCGCTGCGGCTCACGCCGCACGATGCCGCGCCGTACAGCCTCACCGCGGCATCGCCCGCTGCCTGGGCCGTGGAACCCATGGCCGCCGGCCTCTACGACGGAAGTCTCGGATTAGCCGTCGCCCTGCTCGCCGCCGATCGAGCACTGAGCGAGACCAACGACGGCACACGACTCCTCCTGCACGTGGCGACGATGCAGGCAGTGCGCCATGCGCACCGTCTCATCGTGCGACACGGAACCGGCGGCCAGGACGGCATTGCCGGTCTCGTCTGGGGACTGGCACTCGCACACGAACTCGCTGCGCCCGAACAGCACGCGGATATCGAGCAAGCCATGACCATCGCCATCAGCGCCTGCAGTGGCGCCACCGTCCACGCCAACACCGATCTGCTCGGTGGATCGGCCGGCCTGCTCGGCAGCATCCTGGCCGCTACTCGGTGCCATGTCGAGGTCGATCAGGACTTTGGTCGCGAGCTCACCCGCGCAGTCGCACGCGCGTGTCTCGACTCAGAGTCGCGTCCAGGATTCGCCCACGGAGATCCCGGTTGCGTGGCCGTGCTGACGGCCACACTGAGCGCGCCCTGGCACGACCCTACGACCGATGACATCGTGACGACCGCTCTCGGCTACCTCGCCGCTCGGAGCCGACCGCCCGCGGACCATGAAGGTTGGTGCCGCGGAGCCGTTGGCGATGTCGTCGCCACCCGGGATACACAGGCGATCGCCCGCATCGCCGAGCATCGCTGGCGCGATGACACGCTCTGCTGCGGAGTATCCGGCGCCATCGAGGGACTGCGGGCAATGGCCGCGCACGATCCTGACGCGCGCTCAGTGCGTGACTCGCTTGCGGCCGCTCTCGCGAGCCGTGTCATGCGCTCGTCGCCGCGGATCGGCGTACCCGATGATGTGCGGCTCGTCGCGCTCGGCTTGTTCCAGGGGTACGCCGGGCCGCTCTATGCCCTTGCTGGATGCGAAGACCCGACGCTTCCGCACCCATTGACGTGGGGTGGAAGCGCCGGGTCTCGCGAAGTGCAGTCTCAGCACTCCGGGGAGCAGCTGTAGGCGGTGCCCTCGGCGCCCACCATCGACACCTCAGCATCGCTGAGCTCGGCGAAGAATTCCTCCCGCATGGCGCACTCTCCTGTTCCGTCGTCCGGGCCACAATGGGCCGGTGACCGCAGCATCCCACGCGGGAGCCGCTCCTGTCCCGCTTGCGCGGGGGTCGATTGCCGCGCTCGCCCTCATGGGGATCACGGCATTCCTGGTGCGGCTCGATGCCGCGGCCTCCACCCTGGCCCTGCCCTCGATCCAGCGCGACCTCAGCATCGATGCGGCCGGGCTGGAGTGGACAACGCTGTCCTACATGGTGGCGTCGGCGGCGTTCGCCGTGCCGGCCGGCACGCTCGCTGATCGTCTCGGCAAGCGTCGCGTCTACGTCGCGGGCATCGTGCTCTTCGCTATCGGGTCGGTGCTGTGCGCGCTGAGCCCACATATCTACGCCCTCATCCTCGGACGCATCATCGCTGGCATCGGCGGCGCGACCGTCGCCGTGCTGGCCATGGCCATCCTTGCCTCATCCGTGCCACGACCACAGATTCCCCGCATCGTCGGCCTCTGGGCAGCAGTGTCATCGTCTGCAGCTGTGATCGCCCCCGCCCTGACCGGACTCGTGGTCGAATCGATCGGCTGGCGCTGGTTCTTCGGCATGAACGTCGTCCCGCTCCTGCTCGCCGCCGTCATCGTCACGCGCGCTCTGCCTCCGCTCGAGGGCCATCGCGAAGGTCGTGTAGCCGTCATGAGTCTCGCCCTGCTCACCGGTGGCGTGCTCGCTATCACCGGCGCCCTCAGCCTTCTCGGGGGTGCAGGAAGCGACACCGGGACGCTCATGGTGCTGGTGCTGGGCATCGTCCTGCTTGCCGCCTTCGGCCTCCAGGAGCGGCGCGCGACGCAGCAACTCATTCCCTGGCGCGCATTCGCGCGCTCCCCCATTCCGGTGTGCCTTCTGCTGCTCGCCGTCATCTCCTGGTCGGTGAC
>NBNH01000258.1 GCA_004379115.1 Actinomycetales bacterium mxb001 | reverse complement strand
TTGAAGTAATTAGTCCTTTAATTAATGCAACTAAACTAGCAGTTCCTGATGTTGCTGCTGCATCAGCTGTTCCTCCAATTGATGCAATATTATCTGTTTCTGTCAGTAATCTTTTAAATAAAGATATTAAGCTAACATTAGCTGTATCTGTAGTTGCTGCTGTGTCAGTTGTAGTTCCTAATGCAGTAATAACATTACCAATTTGTTGATTAATGGCAGTAACAGTATTATCTCCATCAGTACTTAATAGTCTTTTTAGTAAGGATATTAAACTAGTATTTTGAGTATCTGATGTTGCTGCTGTATCAGAAACAGAACCAATAGATGTATTTAATCCTTTAACTAAAGAAAGTAGACTAACATTACCTGAGTTAGCTGAAGTATCTGATGTGGTGCCTAGCGATGTCGTAACATTTCCAATTTGCTGATTGACAGCGGTGACAACGTTATCTCCATCAGTGTTTAGCAATCTTTTAAACAGTGATATTAAGCTAGCATTTTGAGTATCTGATGTAGCTGCACTATCTCCGGTGGTGCCAATTGAAGTAATTACTCCTTTAATTAATGCTATTAGACTAACTGCTCCTGATGTTGCTGCTGCGTCAGATGTCGCTCCAATTGATGCGATATTATCTGTTTCTGATAACAGCTTTTTTAATAAAGAAATTAAGGAGAAGTTACCACTATCTGTAGTTGCAGAAGTGTCTGTTCTTGCCCCAATTGAAGTGTAAATATCTGTTAATTGTTGATTACTTCCAGTTACACCATCTGTTTCTAGCAATCTTTTAATCAAAGATATTAAGCTAGCATTCGCTGTGTCTGATGTTGCAGAACTGTCAGTAATAGAGCCTATAGCATTGTTTAAACTTTTAATTAATGCAATTAAACTGGCACTTCCTGAAGCAGCAGCTGCATCAGAAACATCTCCGATTGATACAATATTATTCGTTTCCGTTAATAAACGTTTTAGTAAAGATATAATAGTAAAGCTACCAGTGTCTGTGGTGGCAACTGCATCTCCTGTCGTGCCTAATGATGCTGTGACATTCCCAACTTGTTGATTGACAGCAGTAACAACATTATCTCCATCAGTACTTAATAGTCTTTTTAATAAAGATATTAAGCTAGCATTTTGAGTATCTGATGTAGCTGCTGTATCGGAAATAGATCCAATAGAATTGTTTAATCCTTTGGTTAAAGATATTAAGCTAGCAGTTCCACTAGTAGCTGTTGCATCAGAAGTAGTACCAATTGACGCAATATTATCTGTTTCTGATAGCAGTCTTTTTAGTAAAGAAATTAAGGAAAAGTTGCCATTATCTGTAGTTGCAGAAGTGTCAGAAATTGTGCCAATTGAAGTAATTAATCCTTTAATTAATGCTATTAAGCTAACTGCTCCTGATGTCGCTGCTGCGTCAGATGTTGCCCCAATTGATGCGATATTATCTGTTTCTGCCAGTAATCTTTTAAATAAAGATATTAATGTAGCATTACTATTATCTGTTAACGCTGCTGCATCAGATGTTGCACCAATAGATGCATTTAAACCTTTAATCAAAGAAATTAAGCTAACATTACCTGAATTAGCCGAGGTATCAGAAGTAGTACCAATTGATGCAATATTATTGGTTTCGTTTAATAATCGCTTAAATAACGATATTAAAGTAAATACTCCATCGTCTGAACTAGCAGTTGTATCATTGGTAGTTCCAATTGAGTTTGATATATTAATTAGTTGTTGACTAATACTGCTTATGTTGCTACTATCGCCATCTGTGCTTAATAGTCGCTTAAATAAAGATATTATTGTAGCTGAACCAGTATCTGAAGTTGCTGCTGCGTCAGATGTTGTGCCAACAGTATTATAAATGTTTGTAAGTTGTTGATTGATACCTTGAATATTACCACTGTCACCATCAGTACTTAACAATCTTTTAAGCAAAGATATTACGCTGGCGTTAGCTGTATCTGTACTTGCTGCGGCATCGTTTGTATTGCCTACAGAAACTACTAAATTGTCTAATTGCTGATTACCATTAGCTGAATTAGTGGAATTAATTAAACCTTTTAGCAAAGCAATTATATTAGCATTGCCTGACGTTGCTGCTGTGCTATCAGTTTGTCCAACTTGAATGATTAATTGTTGGTTAAATTCAATTAGTCTTTTTGTTAAACTTATTAATGTTTCAGCATTTAAGCTAAAG
>NBNH01000257.1 GCA_004379115.1 Actinomycetales bacterium mxb001 | reverse complement strand
GATAGATACACTGGTAAAAATCAAGATGGATCACCAGCAGCAGATGGAGTTAGAGGAAATTCTGCAAGAAGAATTTCTTTTATAACAAATAGTTATCAAATTACTAATGTTAATATTGCTAACAATGCTAACACTTTTACAGTTACTATGCCTTCGGGTGAATTTTTATTAGCAGGAATGACAGTGCGTCATACTAGTCTTCCAGCAGGAACATATATTTCTACCGCTACGTCCAACGGCAATGATTATACCGTGACTTTATCCAGTAATGCTACTTCTGCTATTAGTAATGGCACAATTTTTGTTAACGAGCGTTCCAATCTTTGTATGTTTTTAATACAAAGAAGTTGGTACGGTGGTGCTGGAGGAAAAGGATTAGCATATATTCCTGATGCAAATACACCATACAATGGAGCAACTAGATGGGTTAGTGGACATGAAATTAGAATTGGGGATACACTTCCAACTCCAAGTATGTCCAACCCAGATATGCCAATTACTTATAGAATTGGTAGAAAAGCAAATTCAGGAAGCCCAACAGTAGACTCATCAGCTTTTTTACACAGATTCGGTGTTTCTGTTTGGATTGATGGTGGAGATCCTCGTCCTGCAAAAATAGAATCAGACGCAGCAACAGGAATTACAGTTCAAAATAATGCTTATACTCCAATGTTAGCAATAGGAGTAAAGCCATGGGTATTTAATTCTGGATCACTGCCAGGACAGCAACAACGTCCACAAAAATCAAGAGTTTACCCAATAAAGTTATATATTTCTTCAACTCAAAATTGCGAAGTTTATTTATTAAAAGGAGAAGGAACTTTATCAAATTTTACAACTGAATCAGATTGGTATTCAAGGGCAACAACTGCTGAAAATTTAAAACCAGTAGCTGCTCTTAAATCTTTTAGCAGCAATATTGCTTTATCTAGTGGATATCCTTCTTTAACTGGTTTTAATAAAGCAATTGGAGCTTTTTATTGTGGAGCTAATGAAGGAGCAGAATTTGATTTAACAGAAATTTTTGATCCCCAAAGAGAATTACTAGGAAGAGCAGAAGCAGTATCGCCAGGTACACCTGGGGATTTTATCTTAATTGTAGCTAGAAGTTTGGTTGCTAATACAAACAGTATTGTATCTTGTAGTCTTATTTATGGAGTTCAATAATGGAAAATCTAGAAACTCCATCTTTAATTCACTTACCTGACGAAGTTGGTGAATCTTCAGATGATTTAGGACTTAAATCATATTCAGTTAAAGATCCAAAACATTACGGAGTTGTTTTATCTACTGCGGAAATGTTATTTTCTATTAACAGAAAAACATTGCCGCCAGAAGATATTGAGCAAACTATGTTTGGCTATCCAATTGAGGATAAAAGACAAATAATCTTTGCTGACACGCATTCATACGGCATACGTCCAACAGATTGGGCAATAAATTATGGTAGTGTAAGTGGTAATTTAATTAAGAAAGATGATTTACCCAACACTTCTAAAAATGAATTACAAAACGATTTATATCCAAATTTTGAAGGAGTTTGGGTATCAGGTACAAATAATGTAACTGATTTTTATAGTGGAATTGCT
>NBNH01000256.1 GCA_004379115.1 Actinomycetales bacterium mxb001 | reverse complement strand
AAGGGATCTGCGAAATCTAGACACCTGGGTTACAATGTTCATAATTACGTTAATTTTAAGGGATTAAAACAATGTCTATTGATTTAAGCGAGATCAAAGGGGATGAGTTTTGGGGAAAAGATTCTAAGTGGTGGGATGATAAGGACGGGGATGAGGATGATGATGAGGATGATGATGATGATGATGAGGATGGTGAGGGTGAGGGGTAGTGTTACCATTGTGGTAACACCTTAGTGGTTTATATGTTCGCTAGATAAATAGCTTTTGATACACCAATATGGACGCATTGGCATTCTGCTTTTTGAAATACCCATCCCCCCCCTAGGTATAGTGCAACTTATAATTTTTATCATCTTTCCAGTTTCCATGATTCTAGGGTTTTTGTTAGGATTCTACATAAAACATTGCGATCGCATAATTGGTATTTAGCCATTAGTTTAGCGCTAGTCAAATTAGCGCTTGACTCACTACGATCATTTTTAAAATAATTGAGTAAATGGCCTAATTCGTGGCAGAAAATCGCGTTTAAGGCTGTAATCAAATCGCTTTTAAGATACTCTTGATCTTGTTTTAGAGAGTCAATTAGAATTACAATGTCTTGAATTTTGCATCCGTGGTAATCAAATAAAAAACAGTAAGAAGTATTTATCTGTTTTAATTCCGGAATCAATTCGGAATCAATGCAGAAATAATTAATGTTCAAATCAAGAGCTAGTTCCCGCAATGGTTCGGCTATTTTTTGACAATAACTAAGATCGGAGTTTTTAATTATTAAATTTCGATTTTTAACGTGCGTTTTTGATGTTTTGTCAGCTATAATTTTCATAGTTGCTATTAATTAAAACAATGACTTACAATATTATAGATGATTTGAACGGGCTAAAAAAGAACCGGGAAAAAAATTACTCCCTAAAACTTTTAGAACTATGGTGCATCAAAACTTTAGAAAAATTTGGATTGGATTCCATCCAAACTAAAATAGAGGATCGCAACCAAGATTTTAGCTTATTAGAAATCAGTTTTTACTTTCAAGGAATAAAATACTCTGGTTGGACGCGCGGATCATGTTTCTCGCAGATAATTTTTCATCGCCATGGATCTCAAATATTCCTAGATTACAATTGTTCTGAGTTAGCAAATTATTTATCGATTCTACGACTACTAGAATGAGTTGGAATACCATTGAATTTTAAAAAATATTGAAACTAGGGTGAAATGATTTTACCCTACGTTAAATCTAAAACACGTAGGGTAAAATGATTCTACCCTACGTGTTTTAGTTAGTCTAATTCAATTAAGTAAGCGGTGAAAAAATCTAGATCGCCTAGATGTGTTATGGAACCTTTTTGGTAGCTTAATAAGATTCCAGAGTAGATTTTTAAGGCCTCTATAGCATCTATTTTCTCCCCAGTTTCATAATTTATAGCCGATGTTTGATCTCCATTTATAAGGTTCCTAGTATCAAGATTAAGGAGAATTTTTTTAATTTTCATAAACGATATATTTCCTTTTTTACAAAAAACTCGATCTCTCTTCCTCCTGTCAGTCCACTTACCATCGTCAGGAAAGATTCTACCCCGCTTAAATATGGCTTGATTAAATGTAGTTTTATTTCTACTTGTCTTTGATATGCCTCGAAATATTTTTGATGTTTTTTTTGGGGGAGATGAACCTGGTGAATTTCCACTCCCTGATAATGGATCGCCATGGATTCCGATGATAAGGAAACCAACTCTAGTTCTTTGGGATGGTAGTAGTACTCTGATTCAAAACCGTAATCTTTGTGATTCATAGTTTTACTTTGTTATATCTATTAAAAGTATAACACGGTAAAACAAAAGAAATCAATGGGTTTCAAGATAATCTTTTATTATTTTAATTAGCAGGCTAGATAAAGTTCTGGAATCCTTATCAGCTAAGGTTTTTAGCTTTCTAAACATTTCCGGATCGGCCTTAAAGTTTATTTGGATTTTCTTTCTGGCTATGGGTATGAGTGGTACATCCTTATCCTGTACATCATCCTGTACATCATCATGTACATCATCCTGTACCTTATCCTGTACATCATCCTGTACATCATCATGTACATCATCATGTACCTTATCCTGTACCTTATCCTGTACATCCTTATTAGTACTAAAATTAGTACTAGCTTTAGTACTAGCTTTTGTTCTTCTTTGAATTACCATAAATTATTACCCTTTACATTGAATGTTTAAATATTATTTTAGCTTATTTTAGAACTAGTACAATAGTCCTCTTGACTTTATTTTTGGATTGAATGTATGATAACTGTAATAATCAAACTTTCAAAAGGACTAAAAACAATGGTGAGTTTAAGTGTAAAACAAAACGTTAAAGCAATAAAGACAAATAGCGCGCTAGATAATGCTTTAGCACAATGGCTGATTGGAAAAGCAGAAACTACAAAGAGAAATTATGAACGGGTAGTACATGCTTATGCACAATGGTTAGATGATACTCATATAGCTAATTCAACTGCTGCTGATCTAAGGGAGTTTCAGGAATTTTTAAAGGAGTCTGGGAAAAGCATTAATACCGTCAATACTTATACCAACACATTGAAATCATTTTTTACTTTCTTGAAAGATGAAAGCGTGTTACCGAATAATATTGGAACTAGGGTTAGGGCCCCAAAACCAGTTTCTGCGATGAGAGAGAGAATTCTGGATAGATCTGAAATTGACGCAATGATTGCCTTAGAAACAAATGTACGTAACCGGTTGGTTTTACAATTGCTATTCTTTTGTGGA
>NBNH01000255.1 GCA_004379115.1 Actinomycetales bacterium mxb001 | reverse complement strand
TCCAAGATGCGCCAACTCGGCTAGCGCCACCTGCAGGAGGCGCCCCGCAAGTACGGCGAGCCGCCCTCTATGCTTTCTTCGCTCCTCGGGCAGACCGCTGCGGGGCGCGCCGCCTTAGCTCAGGGGTAGAGCAACGCACTCGTAATGCGTAGGTCCGGGGTTCAAATCCCCGAGGCGGCTCCGTTAGGTGTGTGGTTTCGGTTGATCCTTGACGTTTGGGTTTCGGCTGATCCTTGACACGGTTTCGGCTGATCCTTGTCGGTGTATTCGGCTGATGCTTGACACTCCGCTCATGTTGGTGGAGCTGAGTGTCATGGAGCAGAGGTATCAGGCGGTCTCGTTGGTGGTGCATGACGGCGAGTCCGTAGTTGAGGTCGCGCGGCGGTTCGGGGTGTCGCGTCAGACCGTTCACGCGTGGCTGTCCCGCTATGAGCAGGGTGGCTTGGCGGCGTTGGCTGATCGGTCGCATCGGCCGAAGGGGTGCGCTCATCAGATGACGGCGTCGGTGGAGGCGGTGGTGTTGGAGATGCGGCGGGTGCGTCCGGAGTGGGGGCCGCGCCGGCTGCTGCACGAGTTGGCCCGTGACGGGGTGGAGCCGTTGCCTTCGCTGTCGGGGATCTATCGGCTGCTCAAGCGCCACGATCAGATCGACCCGAAGGCCAGGCGGCGGCGGGATCGGAAGTTTCGTCGCTGGGAGTGGGGGTCGGCGATGGAGCTGTGGCAGATGGACGTGGTCGGGGGGATCTTGCTGGCTGATGGCACGGAGTTGAAGGCCTTGACCGGCATCGATGACCATTCCCGGTTCGTGGTCTGCGCGGGGTTGATGCGCCGGGCCAATGCCCGCAGTGTGTGTGGGCATTTCGCTGAGGCCATGCGCCTTCATGGGGTGCCGCAGGAGATCCTGACCGACAACGGCAAGGTGTTCACGGGCCGGTTCGGGCGCCAGCAGGTGGAGGTGCTGTTCGACCGGATCTGCCGCGAGAACGGCATCGAGCATCTGCTGACCGCGCCCAGGTCCCCGACGACGACGGGCAAGATTGAGCGGTGGCATCGGACCCTGCGGGAGCGGTTCCTGCTGGGGAAGGTGTTCGCCAGTCAAGCTGACGCCCAAGCCCAGCTCGATGCGTGGGTGCGTCACTACAACTTCGACCGGCCCCACGACTCCCTGGACATGAACACGCCCGCGTCGAGGTTCTTCACCACCCGAGCCGATGCCCGGCCCGCCGACAACACGGCCCTGGCCTCGGTGGATCGCGCCGGCGACGACTGGGTCGCCCGCCGCGTCTCGGCCGTCGGAGTCGTCTGCGTCGCCTGGCAGCAGATCTCGGTCGGCAAGCACCGCGCCGGTCGCACCGTCGACATCCACGTCGGCCCCCAGCTGCTCCACATCTGGGACGGCAACGAACTCCTCAAGACCGTCCTGCGAGACAACACAAAGGAGGTCAGGAAGAAAAGAGCATCCGTCGCCCAGTAAGCGACAAAACAGACATAATCAATCCAGGAGTGTCAAGCATCAGGCGAATACATTCCGTCAACCATCAGGCGGAACTGAACACGCGGCTCCGCAGGAGACGCCCTCCGGATTTGGGAGGAGCGAAGCGACGGCTCCCCGAGGCGGCTCCGATGAAGGGTGCTGTCATGAGGTCGCGAAATGGCCCTAGTGATTGAGTCGGAATGCTGCCCTTCCCGCGCATGAGGCATCGGAGTCCCGGGCTTCCACATTGACCGAGGCGAGTGCGGCATGGCCCTGACTGAACGTGTAGCTGATCCGGACCGTCGCATTGGCAATGAGGCTGGAGTCGGTGTCCTGAACCCACGAGATCGAACCAACGCCTTTGCGCGGAATAGTGCCGCCGACGACCCCCCGCTCCGGGGTCGGACCAAACATGACCTCGATCGATGTGCCATCGGAATGAGTGCACTCCACGGCGATAGACACCCGGGGATTGACGATCTTCCGGTGCCGGACCTTGAACGAGACCATGTCCCCAGCCGCAGTGGAACCGCCATAGCGACCATCCGGCACCGGAACCGTCCTGGCCAGCTGCTCTGCACCCAAGACCGGGGGCGCGAAGGTCATGCCGGCGCAGAGTAAAGCAGCATAGAGTGCGAGGACCGCCGAGCCGCGCTTCACGTGGCTGACGCTACAGCGCCGCCGCCGAAGGGCACGCGAAAGGTGGACACCACATTGAGGGAGTCACGGTGCTCGCTGCCCTCGTCATAGACATGCACGCGACGCAGTTCAAGGTCGGCCACTCCGAGTGAGACGAGTGCATCCTCGAAACCGTGCTCGAGGAAGTGGCTCTCATTGGCGCCGATCACGGCGTACCCACCACGCCGCACGAGCGGTAGCAGGTTGGCTAGGGCTTTCGGCCCAAGGTGGCCGTGCGTGAAGAGCCCGATGCTGATCAGGGCGTCGTACGGCGCTGCCGTCTCGAGCACCGGCCGCGTGAGATCGCGCTCATAGAGATGGCGGTAGACCCCTTTGGCGTCGGCCACCGCGAGCATCTCGGCCGACAGGTCGATGCCATCAAGGGCGATGGCAGGTCGAAGTGCGCAGAGGTAGGCGCCGA
>NBNH01000037.1 GCA_004379115.1 Actinomycetales bacterium mxb001 | reverse complement strand
TGGGTGTCCCGTCCCGGGGGCGAATGAGCCGCGGACCGGGTCGTCCCGTGTCCCCGTGCACGCGCCCCCCCTGTTCATTGCCGCCACTCTCGCCGCGGCCGTGGCGCTGCCGTCGCTGCCCGGGCCAGCGGCCGCCACACCCATCAAGCCGCAGGTGGTCAACGGGGTCGAGGGGCCCTCAGCCGAGTTCAACTTTCTCGTCGCCGTGGGTGATCGCACCTACTACGAGGACTACGGCATGGATAAGGCCCAGTTCTGCGGCGGCTCACTTGTCTCGAGCACGCTCGTCATCACCGCGGCTCACTGCGTGTCTGATGTCCGCGCGGCTGACCTTGTCGTCAGCACCGCTGACTCTGACGGAGACCTGACCGGTGCCGATACGCGCGTCAGCTACGTATCCGCCATCAAGGTTCACCCCAACTACGACACCCGGTCGCAGGAGAACGACATCGCGGTACTCACGTTGGCGACAGCCCTGCGTGGTGTGCCCACCATTCAGCCCGTGACATCTGATGAAGCCACCACGCTCACGGCATCGCGCGCACCGGTCAGCGTCGCGGGCTGGGGTGCGATCAACGAGAGTCGGCCATGGCGTTTCCCCTCGGTGTATCGCGTCGGCAATCTCGTGGTCTTCCCCGAGTCGTCCTGTGGCGGCGGTCAACAATTCACGTTGGACGGCATTCGCTTCAACGGATACGGTCCGGGCGAGGTCAACTCCCGCGTCATGCTGTGCGCCGAGGGCGTCAGTGCCGGCAAGATCGTCGACAGTTGCGTCGGTGACTCCGGGGGGCCCCTCATCGGCAGCACCGGCACCGAGCAACGCCTCGTGGGCGTGGTGAGCTGGGGCCTGGAGCAGTGCGCCACTCGCGCCGGAGTCGGCGTGTACGCGCGGGTCGCTGCCTTCACCTCGTTCCTCAAGTCGGCCGGCGTGCCCTTCGCCCCATCACCCGATGAAGGACCGGCTCCGCCCACGGTTTCCCGGGTGACCTCGACCGCGACCTCGCTGACCGTGACGGTCACGCCGGCCGAGACCGGGGCTACTCCCGACAGCTACGCGGTCTCGGCCGTCGATGCAGCCGGACAGGCGAGTAGCTGCACGATCGCGGCTCCTACCGGCGGACCTGGGCGCTGCACCATCACCGGGCTCGACAGCGAGCAGAGTTATGTCGTCACCGCCATCGCAATCGCGGGCGACCTGGTGTCCGCACCATCTGCCGAGGTCACCGCACGGCCTGTCGGCGGCCCGAGTTCGCCCCGCATCTCGTTCGCGAAGGCATACCGCGGTGGATTCGCCGGGTTCATCATCGAGAACCTTCACGGCAATGGAGCACCCCTCATCAAGCGAATCGTACGATGCACCGCCGACGGCGTGCCGACGCGGCGCGCTCCCATCGAGTCCGGGGGAATCGCGCTCATCAGTCGCCTCTCCGTGGACACCACCTACCGCTGCGAGGCCGTCGTCGCCAACGAATTCGGCCAGGCCACCTCACGCCAGGTCAGCCTCCGCGCCAAGTAGCAGCAGCGGCTCGACGGCCGCACTACGCTTCGCCTATGCGCGCGGCGATGTACGAGCAGCGGGGGTCATCCGACGTCCTGTCGGTGACGGAGATTCCGACGCCGGGTCCGGGCGTGGGGGAGGTCCGCGTGCGACTGCACGTGGCCGCTGTCAATCCAACGGACTGGAAAGCGCGCAAGGCCGGCGGTGACATCGAGGGCGGCTTTCAGGTGCCCGGTCAAGATGGCGCGGGCGTCATCGAGGCGGTCGGGCCGGGCGTGGATCTCTCGCGCATTGGCGAACGTGTGTGGGTCTACCACGCTGCCTACCAGCGACAGTTCGGCACGGCCGCGCAATACACCGTCGTGCCAGCGCGCCAAGCCGTGCGGATCCCCGAGGGCGTCGGCTTCGATCAGGCCGCGGCCCTCGGCATCCCCTACATCACCGCCTACGGGTGCCTGTTCTCCGACGGACCCATCGACGGCCAGACCGTGCTCGTGCACGGCGGCGCCGGAGCTGTCGGCCATGCAGCCATCCAATTGGCTCGTCGCGCCGGCGCCCACGTCATCACCACGGTGAGCAGCAAGGCCAAGGCCGCAATAGCCGCCGCCGCCGGAGCTCATGTCATCGTGGACTACACGCAAAAGAGCGCCCTCGAGCGCATCGCGGCTGCCGCCCGCGCGGGAGTCGACCGCATCATCGAGGTCGACCTCACGCACAATCTCGAACTCGACCGAGCGGTCCTCGTGCCGAATGGCGTCATCGTCACGTACGCGGCCGACGCGGACGATCCCACGATTCCGGTGCGCGCCCTGATGAACCACAACATCACGCTGCGCTTTGTCATGGTCTACGGATTCACGGCCGCGATGATGGCGGCGGCCATCGACGAGATCACCCAGGGACTTGCCGACGGTGACCTCACGCCGCTGCCGGTGATCCGCTTCAGCCTCGATCAGGTTGCCGCTGCACACGATGCCGTGGAGAAGCGCTCCACCGGCAAGGTGCTGATCGACCTTCCCTAGCGACCTTCACCGTCGAGTTCGGCGAGCAGGTCGACGCGGCGCTGGTGACGACCACCATCGAAGCCCGTCTTGATGAACACGTCGAGCGCATCCTGAGCCTCGGCTACCGCGGTCACGCGCCCACCGAAGCAGGCGACGTTGGCGTTGTTGTGCCGACGGGTGAGTTCGGCGTCCTCGGCCGTGCGAATGACGCCCGCGCGTACGCCGGGGATCTTGTTGGCCGCCATGCAGATGCCCTCACCGCTACCGCAGACGGCGACACCGAGGTCGGCGCTACCCGAAGCGACCGCACGACCGACCGCGGCACCAAACACCGGGTAGTCGCAACTGTCGAGCGAATCGGTGCCCACATCGATGACCTCGTGCCCCGCCTGATGCAGCCAGGCGAGAAGTGCGGACTTGAGTTCGAACCCAGCATGGTCGCTGCCGATGGCGATCTTCATGTCCCGCTACTCCCTTCCACCCCGCTGCTCCAGCGTGCGCGACGCTCATCGACAAGGTCGTCGGCGCGTGGAGTCACGATGGCATCCTCGCGCACGCCGGCGGGCGGAATCGCGCGACCGACCGCCATCCCCGCGAGTCGCGAGGCACCCACGACGGTGGCGTCGCCGACCTCCGCCGGCTGGAGCGCGGCATCCAGGGCGGTCGCCAGCAGCCGCACATACGCCGGATCGCGGCTGCCACCGCCGAGCAGAGTGACCGGTTCGGCCGGTGCGGCACCGGACTCGCGGACGGCGTCGTAAGCCGCGGCCACCGTGTAGGCCATGCCCTCGAGCACGGAGCGCAGCATGGCCTCGCGCGATGTGCCGAGCGACAGGCCGCTCCAACCGGCGCGCAGTGTGGGATCGAGGTAGGGGCTGCGCTCGCCGGCGACGAAGGGCCAGAAGAGAGGGTCCGAGGATTCGATTCCCTGCGCGAGCGCGCGCTGAGCCTCGGCCGTGTCCGCGCCAAGCCATGCCAGTGCCCGTTCGAGCGCCAGCCCGCCGCTTTGCACGGCGCCCAGCCGGTACCACGCCTCGCCGATGTCACCGGTCGTCGCGAACGTGTGCGTGCGCAGCGTCTGATCCGGACGCGGTGAGTCGAGAACGCTGCTGATTTGCGCACCGGTGCCGAGCGCGATGGCACCGCGACCCGTGGGCAGGCCAAGGCCACGAACGCCGCAGGCCGCGTCCGCGCCGCCGATCACGACGGGCAGACCGGCGAGCGAGCGACCGGCTACGCCGATCTCGCCGCCGACGGCGCTCGATGACGTGATGGGTGCCAGCAGGTCCGGGCGGACACGCGCTGCCGCCACGGCGGAATCACTCCATCGCCCGTCGACGATGTCGTAGAGCAGGGTGCCGCTCGCGTCGGATGGATCGGTCGCCGCCTGACCGGTGAGAACGAGTCGCAGCCAGTCCTTGGCCTGCAGCGCCCAGCGTGCCCGCGCGAGTGTGTCGGGCTCATGCTCGGCAAGCCACGCCAACGTCGGACCAGCGAAACCCGGAAACGCCGCGGATCCGAGTCGAGCGAGTTCGGCGGGTCCGAGTTCGGCCGCGATGCGCGCGGCCTGCTGGGCACTGCGACTGTCCGCCCAGGTGATCGCCGGACGCAGCGGTGTGCCGTCGGACGTACACGCCACGACGCCGTGCATCTGCCCACTCAGTCCCACGGCCTCCGGCTGCACTGTCAGGCCGGACATGACCTCATCGGCGGCATCGACCGTCGCAGCGAGCCACTCCGCCGGATCGGTCTCCGCCCAACCAGGGTGCGGGGAGGTCACGGCGTAGGGCCGTGTCGCCGACGCCACCACGCGCCCCTCGTCATCGACGGCAGCGACCTTGACCGACTGGGTACCCAGGTCGATGCCGACAACGGTCATGGAGGACATCCTGCCGCGCTAGCCTTCGCCCGTGTCCACCGTGGTCTGCATCGGCAGCCTGAACGTCGACCTGGTCTTCCAGGTTGACCGCATGCCGGTCTCCGGCGAGAGCGTCACGGGCCACGGGCTGGAGCGTCACCTCGGCGGCAAGGGGCTCAATCAGGCGCTGGCCGCCGCGCGGGCCGGTAGTTCGGTGGCACTTGTCGGCGCCGTGGGCAATGACGACGGCGGTGCGTGGATGTTGCGGGAACTTGCCGCCGAGGGCGTCGATGCCACGGGTGTCGCCACGGTCGACGGACCCAGCGGCACGGCACTCATCGAGGTCGACGCCACCGGTGCCAATCGCATCGTCGTCATCCCCGGTGCCAACGGAGCGGTGACCGAAGAATTCGCGGCAGCGCAGGTGAGTCGACTGGCCCCGGCCGCGGTCGCCCTCGCACCCCTCGAGGTGCCACCGGCAGCAATCCTCGGCGCCATGCGCGCAGCGAAGAACGCCGGTATGACGACCATCCTCAATCCGGCACCGGTGCCCGCCGACGGCATCCCCACCGGACTACTCGACCTGTGCGACATCGTGATTCCCAACGAGCACGAGGCAACGACCATCACCGGTATCGACGTCCACGATGTCGACTCCGCGATCGCGGCAGGGCGCGCACTCATGGCGGCCGGTGCAGGAAGCGCGATTGTCACGCTCGGTTCACGAGGCGCCGCCTGGGTGACGCCGGATGCATGCGGACACGTGCCGACATATGTCGTCAAGGCCATCGACACAGTGGCCGCGGGCGATGCCTTCTGCGGCAACCTCGCGGCCGCCCTGGCCGATGGTGTCGAATGGGAGACGGCACTGCGCCGCGCCTGCGCAGGCGGGGCACTCGCCACGACCGTCGCCGGGGCATCGCCCTCACTACCGCGACTGGCCGACGTCAACACCCTCATCGCGACCGGGGAGGTCACGTGATCGTCAACCCGCAACTGGCATCGCTCCTGGCGCGATTCCGGCACGCCAACGCCATCGCGATCCTTGATGGGCCCTTCCCGTCATATCCCGACGTGGAGACCATCGAGCTCATCCTCGCGCCCGGCATCCCGACGATCCCCCAGGTCGTCGACGTCATCCTGGCCGAGCACGAGGTCAGCAGCGTCGTCATGGCCAAGGAGTTCCAGCAGGTCGTCGACGCACCCACGCAAGCCGACTACCTGTCGCACCTGGGAGATCTGCCCGTCGAATGGATCGACCATGTCGACTTCAAGAAGATGGTCGGCACCTGCCTCGGCATCGTGCATACGGGCGATCCCGTGCCCTACAGCAACGTCATCCTGCGCTGGGGCTGACCCTAGGCTGTGACCATGTCGCACCACGGGCTCGTGCCACGCATGGAGCCCTATGCCACCTCGATCTTCGGTGAGATGTCGACGCTCGCCATGCAGGTCGGTGCCATCAATCTCGGACAGGGATTCCCAGATACCGATGGCCCGCACGAGGTCAAGCAGGTTGCCATGGCCGCGATCGAGGCCGGATTGGGCAATCAGTATCCGCCCGTCCACGGCTTACCCGATCTGCGCGCGGCCATTGCCGAGCACCAGCAACGGTTCTACGGCTTGGACGTCGATCCGCAGACCCAGGTGGTTGTTACCACAGGAGCAAGCGAGGCCATTCAGTCAGCGTTGCTCTCGCTAGTCGACCACGGTGACGAGGTCATCGTCTTCGAGCCGTGGTTCGACATCTACGGGGTAGGCATCGACCTGGCACACGGTCGCCGGGTCTCCGTTCCCCTGCGGCCGCCGACGTTTCGCCCTGACATCGACGCGCTTCGAGACGCGGTCACCGACCGCACGCGCCTGATCCTGCTCAACAGTCCGCACAACCCGACCGGAATCGTGTTCACGCGTGACGAACTCCAGGCCGTCGCCGACATCGCTATCGAGAATGACCTCATCGTGCTGTCGGACGAGGCCTACGAGCACCTGTGGTACGACGGCCATCCGCACGTGCCGATCGCCACGCTGCCCGGCATGGCCGAGCGCACGGTGTCAATCGGCAGCGCGGGCAAGTCGTTCTCCTTCACCGGATGGAAGGTCGGTTGGGCCACCGGTCCGGCCCATCTCATTCGCGCCGTACGCGCGGTCCGCCAGCACCTGTCCTACGTCTCTGGCGGGCCGTTCCAGTACGCCATCGCCCACGCGCTGCGCATGCCGGACGCCTACTACGAGGGCTTCCGCCACGACCTGCAGGCCAAGCGTGACCTGTTCACCGCTGGACTGCGCGATCTCGGCTTCACTACTCCGGGATCGGAGGGGACGTACTTCCTGACCACCGACCTGGGACCTTTCTCGGAATACGCCGACGGCCTGGAGGTCGCGCGCGAGCTGCCACATCGGGCCGGCGTCGTCGCTATTCCCATTCAAGTGTTCTGCGATCACGAGGGAATCGGTGACCGCTCGCTGCGCTGGGCCTTCTGCAAGCAGCCCGAAGTCTTGGGCGAGGCACTGCAGCGCCTCAGGGGCGCGACGTAAGGCACGATAGGCCCATGCCGCAGATCGAATACGTCACCCTCGCCCACCATGCCGAGGCTGTTAACGGCCTTCTCTACCTCCAGGGATCGGGGTGGACAGACCTCGAGCAACCGGTCGACGGCGAAGGCAACCTCGGCATGCTGCACCTGGGTATCGGCGTGAGCATCCTCATCGGCTGGAACGAGACCAACCGCACCTATCCGCTCACGATCTCGGTGGAGCACGAAGACGGCGAGCAGTTGTTCGCTGTCGAAGGCGCTGTCGAGGCAGGCCGCCCTGCCGGTGCCACGCCCGGTGCCGACATGCGCAGTGTGCTCGCCGTCAGCGGCGAGGTGCAGTTTGGTCGTCCCGGGGGCTACATCGTCCGCGCCTACATCGGCGACACCGACGGTGGCAGCGCCCGCAACGTCTCCTTCCGCGTGCACTACCCGCAGGGCCTACGCCCGCCCGGCCCAGGTGGACCGGCGGACTTCACGCTCCCGGAGTAGGCGTCACCGTAAAGGCGCCGCTCTCGCGCTCGCGGGAGAGAAGTCCCTTGATCGGCGTGACCACCCACAGCGTGTCCATGGACACCTCGCGCCCCAACCCGCCGCACGAAAACGCGGTCGCGGGCACGGCCTGACGCCACGCGGGAAAGGCCTCAACAGCCACCGACGCCATCCGCATATCCATGCCCGAGCGGCATGTTCCGTAGAGGTACAGGCCGGTCGCTTCATGGAATGCGGCGGGCTCCCACGCGGTAGAGCGCTCCAAGACGGTCCACCCGGGCGCCAACTGCCAGTGCTGGTACCACTGCTGATCGAATTTCGCCGTCCCCACGTCCTCGACTCGCAGTGATGTGAGAGGTGCCATGGGAATGGCGGAATCATCCGTATAGGCCGCCACGGTGTCATCCACCGCCGTGTCGTCGGCAACGGCTGGTGCGTAGATCGGCTGAAGGGGAATCGTCACGTCACGCGTCCACGCGAGCGGGCCGCCCTTCCACCACACGCGATAGCGATCAGCCGTGGAATCGGAGAGATCGCGTGCGTTTGATGGCCCTCGCTCCTGGGATCGAGCGGGATCGATGGTGCTGTGCGCCGCCCGAGACTGCGC
>NBNH01000254.1 GCA_004379115.1 Actinomycetales bacterium mxb001 | reverse complement strand
TGCTAAATGAGTCTACGGGGTTGTAGGACTCAATTACTGTACTTTTTTCCCAAAAAGGGATGTAAAAATACAGAAAAAATGTAGCCCCGCTCGACGGCTTAATGTCAACGCGGGGCTATATTTAACCTTTTATAAAACCTATACAACCTACAGGTCTTATATCCTCTGGTGAATGGTATATTGGCCCTTTTATAGTGACCAATCTTTTTATATTGGAGTCCCCTTTACCTTTCAGACTTTCATATGCTGCTCTGTAAATACTAGAGACCACATACAGATCATAGAACTTTCCATTCTCATCTAAGGGCAGTTCATCTATTGAGGTATATACAGTAGGACCAAAGATTGGTATATCTGTATTTAACCCTTCTAGATCAGGGGGCATAGTTTCAGTTTTACAGTTAAGGTCAATTCCAGGTGGAATCTCCTTATAAGGTTTTGTCTCAGGGTCTAGTAGAAACAACTTTCTACCGACTAGCTTTGTTTTATTCTCGTCAAAGAAAGTTATTTTATGGCTTGTGCCATTAAATATTTTTGATTCTACTTCTAGTGATTCTACTTCTAGTGATTCTACTTCTAGTGATTTTATAGCCATAACGTCCTCATAGCTAAAAAGGAGCCTACGGGATTGTAGGACTCAGGTACTGTACTTTTTTGAGTAAAAGGATACAGAAAAAAAAGGTAGCCCCGCGCGACGTATTAGTGTCAACGCGGGGGCTACTTTTTAATTCAATACAAACTCTATAAAGCTATTAAATATAGCCTGATAGTCTATGAAGTTGTCAGCGTTCAAAGAGATATAGGTGTCATAGTGATCAGCAACCTCTACAGGAGAGAGGTGTTGGTCACACTCAGCTATTAACGTTGCCACAGTAGGCAGCTTGGGTATAAAAACTAGTACCCCTTTAATTTCTACTACATCTACTACTAGATCATGTATAGATGCTAAATATGCAAAAGTCTCTCTTAATGTGGTCTCGAGTGGGGTGTTAAGAGACCACTCTTGCCACTTATCTTTATTTGTGTTTAGGTGTTTGATAGTATTTTCATTATCTTGTGAAATACCACTCACAGCTTTAAATTCTATAAACATAACGCCCTCCAATTCAAAAAGGAGCCTACGGAATTGTAGGACTCCTGTGCTGTACTTTTTTCTCAAAAATGGATGTGAGAGTACAGGAAAAGGCAGCCCCGCGCTGACCCTAATACGTCGCGCAGGGCTACATTTTGGTTATAGGCTAGTTCTTAGGATTGTTCTCCCTAATGGCCAGTATGCGGACTGGCTCTGAATTACTGTATAGGTACCATACTCATACCATGACTCTGCTATAGCCACTGCTAGGTCTTCCTCTTCTAAAACTGGTATATGGGAAGCTTTGCTATGAATTGCATAAACTTCCCCTGTCTCTTTTTCCAGCTTCAGTGTGATGTAATTGGCCACTACTTTATTATTTTTATCTATAAAGTACATAATGCTCTCCAATTTAAAAAGGAGCCTACGGAATTGTAGGACTCCTGTGCTGTACTTTTTTTTTTTCTAAAAGATACAGAAAAAGAATTATAGCCCCGCGTGACGGATTAGTGTCAGCGCGGGGCTACATTTTAACCAAATCTTAAATCTACCCAGGCTTCAAACCAAGCCTGCATTATCAAATCTGTTTGGTTAGAACTCACTTGAGAGTCCAACCATCTTTGGGCATTATACCGGGATGGCAACTCTAGTTTTTCATTACTAGTTTTGCCATACTCTGGGTGTTCCCAGTATGACCATCTTTCAGTTATTACCCCATAGTCATATTGCTCGGTCTGAGACTTATGTCTCTGTTTCCACTCTCCATTCTTAATAGAGAGTTCTACTTTTTCTTGTTCTGCTAGCCGAGTCTTAAACTCTTCTAGCTGTTCTTCTGTCGGGCTTCCTTTTATATGGTCAAGGTTAGGATTAAACTCCTCACCTGATAGATCTAATAGTACTACCCCCTCCCCTTGGTCGTAAGAACAGATGTAGTACCAGAGGTCATCTTCCTCTAGTACGTCGTTATTTAGCAATACTTCTTCTTCTGTTAGCTGATAGACGTTTCCGTCTTTAGAGTATATATAGGGGAACATAACATCCTCCTCAGGGTTTAAAAGAGCCTACTGGATTGTTAGGCTCAGGTACTGTACTTTTTTCCCAAAAAGGGATGTGAGAGTACATAAAAAAAAGGGTAGCCCCGCGCGACGGATTAATG
>NBNH01000036.1 GCA_004379115.1 Actinomycetales bacterium mxb001 | reverse complement strand
GATCCGATGATGACAAGGCGAGCGGCCACGCCCCTAGTCTGCTGGACGTCGGGGCGTGGCCGCTCGCGTGGTCGGGTGTGGCTCAGATGGCGATGGCCGGGCCCTCACCGAAGCGGTTGGGACCGGGCGTGCTCGGCAGGATCCACAGGATGATCAGGATGATGGCGCCGATGCCGAAGCAGCACAGCAACCACAGCAGAAGCCACCAGCCGGATCGGTCGGTGTCGTGCAGGCGGCGTACGGCGACGGCGATGGTGGGAATCAGGACGGCGAGCGAGAAGATGGTGGAGAGGACGAGCCCCAGGATGGCCAGTCCGGACGGGGCGGGGAGCACCTGGGTGGCGTCGCCAATCTGGTTGAGCGACGCGCTGACGTATTCGTTGTACCAGGGGATGGCCGGGATGAACAGGATCAGGCTCACGATGGCTGTGAAGAGGTACCACCACCAGAACTCCGACCTGCTGGCGCGCCCCTGGAAGGTGGCGTAGTTGCTGAAGACGTGCTTGATGGACTGCCCGAAACTCATCGCATCTCCCTCGGTGGGCGGCACGGACGCGTTGCCGCTGAGGAAAGGCTAGCCATCCTGGTCGGTGCCTGTCGGCAGATTCGTCCGTGACACTCCGCTACGGTCGCGCTGTGGATATCTCCGCTGCCGCTGACATAGCCGATCGGCGCTTCGCGGCAGCCCGTGAGGAGTACGGCATACCGGCCATCGCCTACGGCCTGGTCCTCGGCGGCGTCTTGGTGCACGCGGGCGGAGTCTCACCCCAGACCCCTTTCCGTATTGCCTCCATGACCAAGAGCTTCACGGCGTCGACGGTCATGATCTTGCGGGACCGCGGTGATCTCACCCTCGACGATCCACTGTCGCGTTGGCTGCCCTGGGCGTCGTCGATCGGCCTGCCATCGGGTGCTCCGCCGCTGACGATCCGTCACCTGCTGACGATGACCGCGGGCTTCCCGACGGATGATCCGTGGGGTGATCGCCAGGAGTCGCTGCCCCTGGAGGATTTCGATCGCTTGGTCGCTGGCGGACTGTCGTTCTGTCGGCCTCCCGGCATCGACTTCGAGTACTCCAACCTCGGGTATGCGTTGCTGGGGCGGGTGATCTCGCAGGTCACGGGCGCGGACTATCGCGAGGTCGTGCGATCGCTCGTGCTCGATCCGCTGGGGATGACGTCATCGACCTTCGATGTCGCCACGGCCGTCGGTCACGCCGTCGGCTACCGCGTCGTGGAAAGCGGGCTGGTCGAGCAGCCCGAGACCACATCCGGTGCCTTCAGTCCGATGGGTGGCCTGTGGAGCACCGTCGACGACCTTGCTCGGTGGATCGCGTTCCATGAGGCCGCGTGGGCGGACGACCCGGAGGCCGGCCCCCTGACCCGCTGGTCGCGACGCGAGATGCAGCGACCGCACGTGCTCGCGCAGGTGGACGGCGACAAGGGCGCTGCCGCTCACTCCTATGGCTTCGGTCTCTACGTCACGGACGACGTGCAACTGGGGCGCTTCGTGCACCACAGTGGCGGCTACCCGGGCTTCGGATCCCACATGCGCTGGCACACCGACAGTCGGTGGGGGATCGTCGCACTGGCCAATCGCACCTACGCCAACATGCGCCAGGTCTGTGCCGACACGCTCGCGGAGATCATCCGTGAGGATGCAGTGCAGGCACGTCGATCCCGGTCCACGGATGCGCTGTGGCCGTCGACGGAGCGAGCCATACGCATCGCCGAGGATCTCCTCGAGACCTGGGATGACGCCGCGGTCGACGAATTTGGCGCCATGAACCTCGATCTCGATCAGCCGCGCGCTGAGCGACGTCGTCACTGGGAGCGGCTCACCCAGGAACGAGGATCCTTCACCACGCAACCCGATACGCTCACGAGTAGAAGCCCAGCGCATGCGCGCTGGCGCATGCGCGGGGAGCGCGGGGATGTCTGGCTGGAGGTGCTCATGACACCGGAGCGCGAGCCGCGCATCCAGACGCTCGCCGCGATGCCCATCAACGAGCAGGGAGCCACCTGATGGCGTGGGTACTTCTCATCTTCGCCATCGGCGCGGAGGTCTTCGGCACTCTGTCGTTGAAGGCCAGCGACGGCTTCTCCCGGCTCTGGCCCTCGCTTGGCGTCATCGTCGGCTACGGCGTGGCTTTCACGCTCCTCGCCTTCGTGCTGAAATCGATGGGCGTCGGTCCGGCGTACGCGACCTGGGCCGCTCTCGGCACGGCGGGGGCCGCCGTTGGCGGGTGGCTCATCTTCGGTGAGCGCCTGACTTGGATCACGATCACCGGCATCGTCGTCGTGGTGGTCGGCGTCGTCATCATCACCCTCGGCGAGACGCGCGCCTGACCTAAGAGCTCGCGAGGTCCTCGCGGAAGGGGCTCGCGGGATAGGTACCGAGAATGCGCACGTATTCGGTGTAAAAGGCGAGTTCCTCGAAGGCGAGATGAAGTGGGCGATCGCTGGGATTGCCCTCCACGTCGGCGTAGAACTGCGTGGCCGAGAACGACCCGCCGAGCCGGTAGCCCTCAAGCTCGGTCATATTGACGCCATTGGTCGCGAAGCCGCCGAGCGC
>NBNH01000253.1 GCA_004379115.1 Actinomycetales bacterium mxb001 | reverse complement strand
GTCGTAGTCCAGTCGCAGCGGGCCCGCGGCCAGATGCACGGGGCTCATCACGTTTGGCTGCCCACGCGGTACGGCAGACCCGTCTCCAATGACTCGTAGGCACCGAGCGTGAGTTCCATCGTCCGCAGGGTGTCGGCGCCGCTCGTCTCGGGCTCGCGACCGGTGCGCAGGCACTCGACCCAGTGGCGCTGGAGGGTGACGACGCTGTCCTGGATGCCGTTCCACGGGCGCGAGGCCCACGTGTGCTCGGGGATCTGCAGGTCCTCGACCACGACGGTCGCCCCGGACATGCGCGCGGCCGAGTCACCGACGTCGACCGGGTGCGACACGACCTCCAGGCGGTAGTCCTGGCCGAGGGTGATCGCTCCCTTGGTTCCCTCGAGGGTGACGAAGGCCTGCGGATACGTCGAGTGGTCGGAGAACGTCTCGTAGCTCGCGTCAGCGATGGCCGTGGCGCCGGGCATGCGCATCATCACGGTGGCGACGTCCTCGCCGACGATGCGCGGATTGACCTTGAGCGCCTCGGCGTAGAGCGACTCGGGCTCGCCCATGAAGAACCGCGTGAGGTCGAACAGGTGCACGGCGACGTCGGCGATGATCATCCGCTCGCTGTCGAGCAGCCAGGGCTGCGGCGTGTAGCAGTCGTGGAAGCTGCGGAAGCTGAAGCGCCCGAAGAACGGCCGTCCGATCGTTCCCGCATCGAGCACCTCCTTCACCCGTCGCATCGGGTACTGGAAGCGGAAGTTCTCATGCACCATGAAGGGAAGGTCCTTGGCTGCCATGGCCGCGACCATCGCGCGAGCATCGGCCAGGTCCCAGGCGAGGGGCTTCTGGCAGATGGCCGGTACGCCGTGCTCCGCGGCCAAGAACACCATCTGCGGGTGCGTAGGGGGAGTGGTGGCAATGTCGACGAAGTCGAGCTCCTCGTTGGCGAAGAGCTCGGCGGCATCGGCGTACGGTCGCCCGCCGAAGTCACGCGCCGCTGCGGCCAGCCGCTCCGGGTCGGTGTCGCACACGGCCACGAGTTCGACGTCGGGGATCTCGGCCCAGGCGTGCAGATGGTTCTGGGCGAAGAAGCCGGTGCCGATGACCGCGAATCGATAGGGCCTGCTCATAGCTCGGTCGGCCTCCGCGGGCCGGTGATCCACTCGCTCCACGATCCGACGTACATCCGCGAACCCGGCAGGCCGGCCAGGGTCATGGCGAGGACGTTCTGCGCGGCCGTGATGCCAGAACCGCAGTAGAAGATGATGTCCTCGGGCTGCTGATCGCCGATGAGAGATTCATAGTGCGCGCGCAACTCATCGGGGGAGCGGAAGTGCTTGTCGGCGTTCAGGGTGTGCGCGCGATCGGCCAGGCCCGCTCCGGCGATGTGACCGCGCACGGGGTCGTGGTAGACCCCGCGCCCGTGGTAGCCCTCCTCGCCGCGTGAGTCGAAGACGCAGGTCAGCGGTCGCTGCCGGGCCACGTCGACCTCGTCGACCTCGACGAGGAGTTCGCGGCGCAGGCGCGTGGTGAACGTCGTCGGCTCGGGCGTGCGCACGTCGGTCTCGATGGGCGCACCGGACTCCGTCCACGCCTGCCAGCCGCCATCGAGCACCGCGACGCGGTCATGGCCCATCCAGCGCAGCATGAGCCACACGCGCGCGGCCGACATCAGGCCGCCGTCGGCGTCGTAGGCGACGACCTGCGTGTCATCGCCGATGCCCCACGCACCGAGTTGGCGCGCGAAGACGTCAGGCTCGGGGAAGGGTCGGCGCCCAGTCACCCCGGGGACGATCTCGCCGGCGAGGTGGGTCGCCGTATCGGCGTAGAGGGCTCCCGGGATGTGCCCTTCGAGGTAGTCGCGCTCGCCCCACTGCTCGTCGTCGAGGGAGAACCGGGCGTCGAGGATGACCAGCCGGGGATCACCGATCACCGCACGCAGGTCGTCGACGCTGACCAGGGTCGTGGCATCCATGCGGGAATCCTGCCAAGGTCCCAGGTCCCTTTCAGGAAGGGGTGCCATGGGGTCCTCGACCCCGACGCCGGACGTCCGCTACCCTCATCCCATGCAGCAGGTCGTCATTGTCGTAGGCAGGCGCGCGGGGTAACCGCCACCTGTCGCCCACGGCGACCCCGCGCACCCTCCGAGCCCACCCGGGCCGGGGGGTTTCGTGTTCTGAGGGGCCATGCGCCACCATGGTTCCCGCAGCGGAAGTGAAATGAGGGACAGATGAGCACCACCGACGAGCGGATCACCGGGGCCCAGAGCCTGATCCGGTCCATGGAGTACGCCGGTGTCGATGTCGTCTTCGGCATTCCCGGCGGGGCCATCCTGCCCGCCTACGACCCCCTCATGGACTCCGCCAAGGTCCGCCACATCCTCGTGCGCCACGAGCAGGCGGCCGGCCATGCCGCCGAGGGCTACGCGGCGGCTACCGGCCGGGTCGGCGTCTGCATGGCCACGAGCGGCCCGGGTGCGACCAACCTCGTCACCCCGATCGCCGATGCGCACATGGACTCCGTGCCGATGGTGGCGATCACCGGCCAGGTGCCCAGCTCCGCGATCGGTACCGATGCGTTCCAGGAAGCCGACATCCGCGGCATCACGATGCCGATCACCAAGCACAACTACCTCGTGACCGATCCGGCTGAGATCCCGCGCGCGATTGCCGAGGCTTTCCACCTCGCGTCGACCGGTCGCCCCGGCCCCGTGCTCGTCGACGTGTCGAAGGACGCACTGCAGGCGATGACGACATTCGAGTGGCCCGAGGAGATCAGCCTCGCCGGCTACCACCCCGTCACCAAGCCGCATTCCAAGCAGATCCGCGAGGCTGCACGCCTCATCCTGGAGTCCAAGCGCCCCGTGCTCTACGTCGGTGGCGGCGTGATCCGGGCAAACGCCGGCCCGCAGTTGAAGGCGCTGGCCGAGCTCACGGGCCTGCCGGTCATCACCACCCTCATGGCCCGCGGCGCCTTCCCCGACAGCCACCCGCAGCACCTGGGCATGCCGGGCATGCACGGCAGCGTGGCGGCGGTCGGCTCCCTGCAGAAGGCCGACCTCATCATCGCCCTGGGTGCCCGATTCGACGATCGCGTCACGGGCAAGCTGTCGACCTTCGCCCCCGATGCCACGATCATCCATGCCGACATCGACCCGGCCGAGATCTCCAAGAACCGCTTCGCCGATGTGCCGATCGTCGGTGACGTGGGCGAGGTCATGTCCGAGCTCACCGCCGTGCTCGGCGAGGAGATGGCTGCGGGCAAGCGCGGTGACTACGAGGCGTGGTGGTCGATCCTCAATCGTTGGCGCGACACCTACCCGCTCGGCTACGACCTGCCCACCGACGGCAGCCTGTCGCCGCAGTACGTCATCGAGCGCCTCGGTGCGATCAGCGGCCCCGACTCCGTTTACGCCGCGGGCGTCGGACAGCACCAGATGTGGGGTGCGCAGTTCGTCAAGTACGAAAAGCCCCGCACCTGGCTCAACTCCGGTGGCCTGGGCACGATGGGCTACGCCGTGCCCGCCGCCATGGGCGCCAAGGTCGGCCTGCCCGGCACCACCGTGTGGGCGATCGACGGCGACGGGTGCTTCCAGATGACCAACCAGGAGCTCGTCACCTGCGCCATCAACGAGGTGCCCATCAAGGTCGCCCTCATCAACAACTCGAGCCTGGGCATGGTCCGCCAGTGGCAGACGCTCTTCTACAACGAGCGCTACTCCGAGACCGACCTGCACTCGCACCGCCTGCCCGACTTCGTCAAGCTCGCCGATGCCTACGGCTGCCACGGCCTGCGCTGCGAGCGCCCCGAGGACGTCGACTCGATCATCGAGAAGGCCCTGAGCCTCAACGATGCTCCCGTGGTCATCGACTTCGTCGTGCACCGCGACGCGATGGTGTGGCCGATGGTCGCAGCGGGCACCAGCAATGACGACATCCTGGTGGCGCGCGAGATGGCGCCCTCCTGGGATTCGGAGGAGTGACATGAGTCGCCACACCCTGTCCGTGCTCGTCGAAGACAAGCCCGGCGTCCTCGCCCGAGTCGCGAGCCTGTTCTCCCGGCGCGGCTTCAATATCGAGTCGCTCGCGGTGGGTCCCACCGAGGTGCCCGACGTCTCACGCATGACGATCGTCGTCGAGGTGGAGGGCCTGGCCCTCGAGCAGGTCACCAAGCAGCTCAACAAGCTCATCAACGTGCTCAAGATCGTCCAGCTCGAGGAGGAGGCGTCGGTCCAGCGCGCCATCGTCCTCATCAAGGTCAAGGCCGATGCCGCATCGCGTTCGAGCATCCTCGAGATCGTGCAACTGTTCCGCGCCAAGGTGGTCGATGTCGCCCTCGACGCCGTCACGATCGAGGCCACGGGCAACGACGACAAGCTCGAGGCGCTGCTGCGACTCCTCGAGCCCTACGGCATCAAGGAGCTCGTGAAGTCCGGCGTCGTCGCGCTCAGCCGCGGCGGTCGCTCCATCAGCGATCGGGCGCTGCGGCCCATCGATCGCCCCGCCTAGTCCCTCGCT
>NBNH01000252.1 GCA_004379115.1 Actinomycetales bacterium mxb001 | reverse complement strand
TCTAATATATTGGGGGGGTTTCAAGAAGAAGACGGCATAAGAGAGGTCTGCCTGGAGAGGGGGCTCGGAGAGGGGTATAAGAGAAAGGTCTTTAACAAAAAAAAGAGGATATTCGGGAGAAAATAAATACGGGAAAGCTGCAAAAAGAAAGCGGTAAAGAAAAAGAGAACTACCAGTTTTAAATGGCTGTACTTGACTCCAATTTTCGCCATTCCAAATCTCAACATCGCATCCTACAACATCTTTAATTGAGTGCAATCCATCTTTTGTGATTAGCAGTGTGTCACCACTAACGCAGTGGAAATTGTTGCCAATTATCTCACCACAATTATGAGCCACAATTCCATTAGCATCAAATCGAGAAACTCCTGGAACAGTGCAGTCAAAAACTTCTTCTACTCCATCAGGTATAATTTCTTTGATTTTAATTACAAATCGCTCACGATTTAATTTTCGTTTGTATCCATTAATTAATTTATTTAAACGATTTGCTTTATCAGGTTTTTGGAATCCAACAATATCTTGGAACACGTAAATATTGTCATTGCTGATAACAAGTTCATTAGGACGCTCTTGATAAATTGTTGAGATAATACCTAATCTCGCCAGCATCCTTTGAACTATTTGTAAAGTTTCTAGATTACTTTGTGACAATCTAATACTAATTCCTTTTTGTTGACTTCCTTGTACGCTGCCATCAGCATCAAATAAACCACGTAAAAAACCACAGTAAAATGCATAACTTGCTTCTTCAATTTTACGTGTTGGCATTTTGTTGTCTAAGGTAACGTCATAGCTAGCAGCTAATTTGGCTAATTCTGTTGATTGAATTACTCGATAATTCTGCTGTTTATAGTAATGTCCAGATTCTGTAGTTCCAGCATAATCAACAGTTTTTTTAAGTAAAGCAACAGCATGTTTTCCCATTTCCTCTTGAGAGTCTTCCCAATATCGTAAAAGTGCTGTTTTACCCCATTGTGTTGATGAAATGCTGCCATTACCAATTAAATTGCCAATTAACCAGCCTTCGTCAAAGGTTCCAAAACTATCCCAATGCTGTGCTTCACGATGGTTGTGAACTGAAATATAATCTCCTGGATTTAAATTTTTAGTTTCAGTCCATTCAGAGTATTGCTTTTTCTGAGTCTGAGCAGTAACTTTGAGTAGTTGGTGATTGCCAGTTAATCGCAATTCATATCCTTCTTGAGTGATTACTTTTAGCACTGATTTGACTCCTGTTAGCCAAAAACCTTCACGTGTAGTGCTAAATAATTCTCCATTAATGTAAACACTTGTTTGCTTACCTACTAAGTCTTTAACTTGTCTTGCTCCTTTCTCTGTGTGAATCCAAGTATCAGCAGTAACACATGGATTCAAGCCATATCGTTGTAATCGCTCTTTAGCATCAATTTCATTAATTCCATATTTATCAAACCATTTCGCAGCAGTGTTTCTCTCGTAGGCACGTAAAAATTCTATTTTATTCTCTGGAGTAACAACATCTGCATTTGCCCTGGCTACAGCTTCTCCCGCCCATTGTATTGCAC
>NBNH01000251.1 GCA_004379115.1 Actinomycetales bacterium mxb001 | reverse complement strand
TTTTATAGCAGGTACATGTTCTAATAAAGCTTTTGCTTGGGCAAATATAGTACGTTTAGTTTGAGTAGCACTAGTAGCTATACAATAGATAGAAATAGGGGTAGAGGTAGCTATACCATAATAAAGTTGGGGAGATTTCATAAGACAGAGTCTACAGAACTCAAAAGCAACAATAATAGAGGCAGTAAAACTTTTACTACCTCTACGCCCCGCTTCTACTATTAATGCTTGAAAAGGTTGTGAGGGAGGGTAAGATACAGGGTTTAAAGAGGAGCGGTCAAGAGCATACCAAGCTTCCAGAATAGATATTTCGTCGTCTGTTAACGGAAGACTGTAAAATGATTTCAGAAGAACCCACTGGCGCGGGTTTAGCTCTTTAACACCCCAGCTCTTTTTATCTATCTGATTCTCTACAAAATCTATAATATTAAACTGTTCTGTTGCCGCCCCAAACTCATCTTGTATACTGTCTGCTAATTCATCTAGAAACCCTTCTAAATCAAACCCTTTATTCTTTATAGACATAGTTAGTTATATAAAAATTTACCTTAAAGGTTTATAAAAGAGACTGTAAATTCATTAGGTTGAATAGTTAACACCTGCCCAGCTACTACTGTTATTGGATTAGATAATTTAGATACCATAAGCATGTCTGTATTAGCTGCTAAAAGTGCGGTGTAGAAGAGGGTAAGATTAGAGATAATATTAACAGTTATAAGATTAGTATTATAGATATATAAGTTATCGTTAGTAACAGCGGGGTTAAAGTTAGTGGAGACAGTACCCTGTGAAGTAGTAATAAAAGGGTTAGTGGGAAAAAAGCGTATAGAAGTAATAGGCTGGATAGGTATAGGAGTATTGCCAGTAGGAGTTATAGTACCTCCATTTACCAAAGAGTTTAGTATAGAAGTAGAAATAGAAGAGTTTAACATATAAGACTTTAAGTAATAGAAAAAGAAAGTGAATCAAACAATAATAGTATTAGAACCTATAGATATCTTAGCGCCTATTGAAACTGTACAAGAGTAAGAAGTTATAACCTGCTTAGAGGTTATTGTATTAAAGTAATGAAAGAAGTATTTATATAAAACCCCAGCGGGGGTAACAAGGTTAGTGATTTGGTATAAGTTATTAGGTGAGGGTATATTGTCTGTAAGGTTAACTAAACCAGTTAAATTAGTAAGAGGTAAGATATGGATATTAGATTCATTACTAGAAAGAGAAGTACCAGGAGCGGGGCTAGTTTTAGGTGAATCGTAAGGAAGACCTGGTATAGCTCTAGGAGCAAGAAAAGTAGAGCCAATAGTTTGCTGAGTGGTTATATCAGAAGACTTAGGAAAGAAAACAATAGATTGATATTCTTGTCCTTTTAAAAACTCATGGTTGTAAGGTGTTACCTCTGTGCTGTAAGTCTTAGCTTGCTTGTCTAGTAGAATTTTATAGTTTGGTACACTATCAAAAAATCTAGTTAAGTTACATTTAAAAAGGTTGTTAATCTTTTCAGTAGGGCTTAAAGAATTATCTAGAAGAATAGAAATATAAGATTGGATAGTAGGTTCTGAAAGGTATATAGAAGGAGGTAGGATTATTTTAGCCAACCGGCGAAGAATATAAGAAGAGGAAGAGAAGATAGGTTTTTTTAGAAGATAGGCTTGAATAAAAACATTAAATAAAGAAGATGTGTATGCATGAGTAAGGGCCCCAATAATTGTATAGGGGTTTTCTGCATTAGTGGGAGAAGACCAGGAGTCTCCTTGAGGGAGAGAGAGTATGAAAAGGTTTTTAGCATAAGCTATATAAGCTCTAGCACTAATAGCCCCGGTATCAAATAAATAGTTAGATATAAGTTTAAAGTTAAAAGAGTAGCAGACAATAGGGGTTAACTTATTAATTGAGAGAATAGAGATAGATTTAAAATGGGAGTCAAGGTTGTATGTTTGGAATAAGTTATAGACCCAATCTGGTCTGTTATTAAAGAGGTAAAGGTTTGTAAGAGAAGCAACAAGGAAATCGAGGTCTGAGTAGATAGAAGTAGAAGAGCGAGTCTCATTATAAGAAGCTAACAGTAAAGGAGCTCTAGGCCTATCATATTCACAAAGCCACCATAACTTATGAGCAATAATATCTAGAATAGAAGAGTCAGAAAAGATATAATAGTGAAGGGTATCTGGGAGTAAAGGTAAGTCAAGAAGAGATAAATGGAGCTTAGCTGCTTTGTAAAAGATAGTAGAATCATAATGAATAGTAAGAAAAGAGTTAAAGAAAAGGGAAGTAATGCATGAAGTGCTAAAAGATAGATTAGTGCTACTAGAGGATTCAGTAGTAGAAGAAACAGAGGCATAGAGAAAGTTAGTAGAGGGGTCACTATATTGAATAGAGATAAAAGCTAGTAAGCGAGCCACCTCTAAGCAGTTTTTATAAAAGTTATCAACAGCTAGATAGAGATTAGATTTAGAAGATAAATATTGTAGTGATAAGCAGACAGAAAAGCCTAGCAAAGAGTTATCGTATATAGAGTCAGAGAGGGGTGTAATATTGGAGTTAATGGTAGCGCCGCGTTCAGTTAGATTAAGGCTTCCGTTATCAACAAAAGAGTTAATTAAGCCATTTAAAGTAGAGATAACTAAAGATTGAGAATCAGTAGCGGAGGCTAATATTAAACCCCAGGCAATAGACGAAACAGACTTTGTAGTATCAATAAAAGAGGTAGAAGGCTGACAGCCTGTACTAAAATTAGGAAGAGTATACTTAACTGGGGTGTTAGTAGAATCAATACCGCAGGTTACAGTAACAGGGGTATTAGGAAAGTTAATAATATTAGTACCATCATAGTTAAATAGTTTAAGGTAGGTATAAGAGTTAGGGGAATAAGGTTTAAGTTGAGGTTGATTAATATCGGAAAAGGTTATACTTCTAGTTTCAGTATTGTCTTTAATAGTGCTAACAACAGAAGAAACAGTAATACTAGATTTAATAGAAGAAGAGCTACTAACCAAGATAGGGTGAGAGCACTTAATAGGTAAAGAATGGGAGGGGGAAGAAACAGTAATAGTAGGGAAAGAAACAGAAGTAGGAGAGATAGAAAGAGAGCGATAGTCTAAAGAGGAATCAGAGAAGAGATTAGAGTAGGGTAACTCCACACAAGAGAAAGTAGTTGAGCCTTGAGTTTTAAGGAATAAAGAAGATAGAAGTTGTTGCATAGTTAGAATTGGTATGAAGGCAAAGTTAGCTTAACAGAAGAGACAATAACAACTTGGTCTAACTCGGGGACTATATTTGAAGTAGGCTCTGTAATAACTACATTTGCCACAAAAGGCAATATAGCGTTACGTATAGAGGAAAGAGATAAGGTTTGACCTAAGTCCAGATCTCCAACAAGATTTTCTATTGCTAAAGATATCTCAGAGTTTAGCTGAGTTAAATCCTCTGTATTTGAATAAGGGACTATAGATATTGCTAAGTCCGTATATTTTATCTTTGCTTCATTAATAGCTAAGCTAATACCTGCTGGTATAATACCGTTTAGATATTCTTTAAGGGAATTTACTTGAGTATCAGAATAGAAACTAGAACTATCAGCAGAAGAGAAGCGAACCCAAACTTCGATAATACCGGGAACACGGTTTTTGACAAAAGAGCGAAGGACATTAAACTCAGAATCAATAGTATTTTTAATAAAAGGGAGAGAGGAGGTGCGGTCAAGAGTTGTAATAAAAGTAAAGAATCTAGAGCGTAAAGATTCATCATCTTCTTCATCTGACCCACCGCTAAGGTCACCAAAAAATATATTATTAGACGAGAGGATACTACCAACAAAAAAATCTATTGTAGGGAAGTTAGGTGTAAATAGAGAAGTTCCTGCTGGTAGATTATTTGAAAACCCTGTTGTAAGAGAAGATACTGGGATAACTACATTAGTAAAGGTAGTTGTATTAGCTGATTGAGTAGTATTGAATTGTAGCCCGCTGTTTAAGTCAGTAAGTATAGTGCCATTAGGGATAGTAAGAGGTTCAGCGGTAGGTTTAACTATAACAGAACCAGTAGCTAAAGAAGGTGCAAAACGTTGTATAGAGGGTACAAAGATAGAATTATCAAGATCAAAGCCGGTAGCAGTAATAGGGGAAGAAGAGGTAAAGAAGTTAACTAGAGTAGATTCTAAATCAGCTATTACAGTAGAGTTAGCTCTAGCAAGGACGTATAGAGGGGAGGAGGGGTTAAGATCAAGGTCTAATTGAGCCCCAGCTTGCTCGATATTAAATAGATATTCAGAGAGAATATCCTCAAAAGGTCTAGGGTAGTACATAATAAGAGACAAAAGGGCTAGAAAAAGTAAAATAATTAAAGTAAAAC